>NZ_JBIALK010000047.1:0-37364 GCF_042873275.1 Kitasatospora sp. NPDC004745
GCGGGGGGGGGGGGGGGGGGGGGTTTTTGGGGGGCCCCCCCGGCGGGTTGTGTGCCGGCGGGGCCCGTTTGCGCGGGGCGGCCCCCCCGGGCCCGCTGCGCGGGGGGGGGGGGGGGGGCGGCCCCCCCCCCGCCGCGGTGGAGGACGTCAGGCCGGGCCCGGCCCGGGGCCCTGCGTCAGGCCTTGCGGGCCTCGGGGTGGCGGCTGCACCAGCCCTCCCACGCGGAGGAGACCATCTCCGTCACGCCGTGGCGGGCGTTCCAGCCCAGCTCGCGCCGGATCAGGTCGGCGGAGGCCACCACCCGGGCCGGGTCGCCGGGGCGGCGCGGGGTCACCTCGGCGGTGGTGTCGTAGCCGGTGACCTCGCCGATCACCTCCAGCATCTCCTTGACGCTGACGCCCTCGCCGCGGCCGATGTTGAGCACCAGCGCGGTCTCGCCGGCAGGGTCGGCGGCCAGCCGCTTGGCGGCCGCGACGTGCGCCGAGGCGATGTCGGAGACGTGGATGAAGTCGCGGACGCAGGTGCCGTCCGGGGTGGGGTAGTCGCCGCCGAAGATCCGCGGCGCCTGACCGGCGGTGAGCCGCTCGAAGACCATCGGGATCAGGTTGAAGACCCCGGCGTCGGAGAGCTCGGGGGAGGCCGCGCCGGCCACGTTGAAGTAGCGCAGCGCCACGGTGGACATGCCGTACGCCTTCCCGGCGGCGGCGACCAGCCACTCGCCGGCGAGCTTGGTCTCGCCGTACGGGCTCATCGGCGCGCAGGGGGTGGACTCGGTGACCAGGTCGACGTCCGGCATGCCGTAGACGGCGGCGGACGAGGAGAACAGGAACCGCTTGACCCCGCCCTCGGCGGCGGCCTCCAGGACGGTCTGCAGGCCGATGACGTTCTCGCGGTAGTAGAAGAACGGCTGCTCGACCGACTCGCCGACCTGCTTCTTGGCGGCGAAGTGCAGGATGCCCTCGACCGCGTGCTCGCGGATGGCGGCGTCCAGGGCGGCCCGGTCCAGGGTGGAGCCCTTCACCAGGGCGACGCCCTCCGGGAGGCGGGAGGCGTCGCCGGTGCTGAGGTCGTCGAGGACCGCGACGCGCTCACCGGCGTCGAGCAGCTGGCGGACGACGTGCCCGCCGATGTATCCGGCACCGCCGGTGATCAACCAAGTCATGCCCAGAATCCTAGGGCGTTCGGATTCCTTCGAATGGCGGGCGCGTCGGGCCGTGGATTCGGACAAATCGGTGAAATGCTGACAAAGATTTCCGTGCTCTCAGCGCCGTGACGGATCGGAGGCAGCCAGGTGAGCCGAAAGAAGGAACACACCCGCCCGCTGCCGGCCGGACCGCGGCCGACCGGGCCCAAGGCCCGTCGCACCGCCGTTCGCACCGCTGTCCGGGCGGCCGTCGTCGGGGCCGGCCGCCGCCGGGCGCTGGCGCCGGGTGCGGTGGCCGTGCTGACCGCCCTGGCGCTGGCCGCGTGCAGCAGCGGCTCCTCCTCGTCCTCGCCCTCCTCCGCGGCGGCCGGCTCGTCCTCCGGTCCGTCCCCGGCCGGGTCGGCCTCCGGGTCGCCCGGGCAGCTCCCCGGCGCCGGCGACCAGCTGCAGGACTCCTACCAGAAGGTGATCGCCGACGTGCTGCCCTCGGTGGTGCAGATCACCACCGGCGACAGCCTCGGCTCCGGGATCGTCTACGACACCGCCGGCGACATCGTCACCAACGCCCACGTGGTCGGCACCGCGACCACCTTCACCGTCACCCTCGCCAACAGCACCAAGTCGCTGGACGCCACCCTGGTCGGCAGCTACCCCGAGTCCGACCTCGCGGTGATCAAGCTGAACGGCTCGCCCGGCGGCCTCAAGCCGGCCGTCTTCGGCGACTCCCGCAAGGTGCAGCTCGGCCAGATCACCCTCGCCATGGGCAGCCCGCTCGGCCTCGCCAGCAGCGTCACCGAGGGCATCGTCTCGGCCACCGCGCGGACCGTCTCCGAGCCCCAGGGCTCGGGATCGCCCGGCGCCACCATCGGCAACATGGTGCAGACCTCGGCGGCCATCAACCCGGGCAACAGCGGCGGCGCGCTGGTCAACCTGGCCAGCCAGGTGATCGGCATCAACACCCTCGCGGCCACCGAGCCCGAGGCCAGCGGCGCGGCCGCGCCCGGCATCGGCTTCGCCATCCCGGCCTCGACCGTCACCAGCATCGCCGACCAGCTCATCAAGCAGGGCAAGGTCACCAACTCCGGCCGGGCCGCGCTCGGCATCACCGCCCGGACCAGCTTCGACCAGCAGTTCCAGCCGGCCGGCGCGGTCATCGTGGCGGTCACCCCGGGTGGCCCGGCCGCCGCGGCGGGGCTGCAGCCCGGTGACGTCATCACCAGGATCGGGGACACCCCGATCGACTCGCTGAACGCGCTCACCACCGCGCTCGCCTCGCTCACCCCCGGCAGCAAGGCCACCGTCACCTACACCCGGGACGGCAAGAGCCAGACGGCCGACGTCACCCTCGGCACGCTGCAGACCCCCTAGACCCGGGACGGCCCGGCCGGGCCGCACGCCGCGCAAGGGTTCCGCGGACCGGCCGCCGCACCGGACGGCGCCGGGACCCCGTCACTGCCTCGACGGGGTCCCGGCGCCCGGCCGTGTCCGGAGGCTCCGGGCGGGGCTCCGGGCGTGCGGGGGAGCTCCGGGCAGGCGGCGGCGGTGCTCAGTGGCGGCCCGTGCGGGTGCGCCAGGGCAGCTCCACGGTCACGCTGGTCGGGCCGCCCTCGGGGCTCTCCACCAGGAAGACCCCGTCCACCGCGCGGACCCGCTCGGCCAGCCCCGCCAGGCCGCTGCCCGGGTACGGGGCCGCGCCGCCCCTGCCGTCGTCCTGGACCAGCACCATCAGCTGGTCGTCCGAGCGCCAGACGTCGACCGACGCGGTCGTGGCGCCGGCGTGCTTGGAGACGTTGGTGAGCAGCTCGCTCACGGTGAAGTAGGCGATGCCCTCGACCGCCGAGTCCGGGCGCCCGGCCGGGCCGTCCGCCTCCCCCAGGTCGACGTTCACCTTCACCCCGCCCGGCACCGTGCAGCGGGCGGCGACCGCGGACAACGCGGCGTCCAGGCCGCGGTCGGTGAGCACCGCCGGGTGGATGCCCCGGGCCAGGTCGCGCAGCTCCTGCAGGGCCAGCTTCACCTCGCCGTGCGCGTTGTCGACCATCCTGGTGGCCGCGCGCACGTCGTCCTCGCTCTCGACCTCGCGCAGCCGCTCCTTGGCCATGCCGAGGTCCACGGCCAGCGCGACCAGCCGGGCCTGGGCGCCGTCGTGCAGGTCGCGCTCGATCCGGCGCAGGTCGGCGGCGGCGGTGTCGACCACCGTGCCGCGGTCGTCCTCCAGCTCGCGCACCCGCTCGGCCAGCGCGCCCGGGAAGAGCAGCGCCTCGACCAGGATCCGGTCCGTCGCGGCCAGCATCCGGACCACCCAGGGCAGCACCGGGAAAAGTGCGATGATCGAGACCAGGGTCAGCGTGAAGCTCAGGATGCCCCAGGGCAGCATCAGCACGTTGTAGAGGGTGGAGCGCCAGCTCAGCAGGTCGGTCAGGTGGGCGGTGGTGAAGCCGACCATCCCCGGCCGGCGCCGCCGCACCGGCTCCGGCTCGTGGATGTCGGAGCCGTACGCGGACCGGGCCCGGCGGCGGGCCGGCCCGCCGAGGGCGCGGCAGCCGGCCAGCCCGGCGGCCAGCAGCGGCAGGCCGATCACGGTGACCGCCAACCCCAGGCCGGTCGAGACCATGACGACGGCGAACGTGAAGCCGGCGATGCCGAGCGGCAGGTTGAGCATCAGGTGCCCGGCCTGCCGCCACATCCGTGCGCCGTACAGCGGCGGGCGCTCCATGCGCGCGTCCTGCTCCCTGATGGCGTCGACGGCGCGTCGGTGCGGAGGCTTCATCTGGATCTACCGTCCCTCTCGGTCGAGCTGGTGGACCAAGCTTCCCGAACCGGGGGCGGTGGGGGCCATGGGGGTGATACATCTTCCGGGACGGGGGTTATCCCTACCCCTCCCCTGGTCGTCGGGCCACTCCCTGGTGTTCACCGGGGTGTCCACCGGACGTCTTGCGGAGCGGGCAGGGTTCGGGCGGAGCGGAGCCGTCCCCTTAGACTCACGCATTGGCCATGGTTATGACCGTGCGAGGAAACGTCGGAGAACTGCCGCGAGGGCTGTTCACGGCCGAGGTGGAGGGCGAAGGCATGGAGGGGCGGCACACGGCTGCCGTCGCGGCCGACCCGGCGGTCGGCGGCGGCTACTTCGACGCGTACGCCGCGATGGGTCTGCTGGCCGTCATCGGGGTGCTCTTCGTCATCGTGGCGTTCACCGCCAACCGTCTGCTGCGGCCGGTGGTGTACTCGCCCGAGAAGCTCCTCGCCTACGAGTGCGGCGTGGACCCGGTGGGCGAGGACTGGGCGCACACCCAGATCCGCTACTACGTGTACGCCTTCCTCTACGTGATCTTCGCGGTGGACGCGATCTACCTGTTCCCGTGGGCGACGGTCTTCGCCTCCGCCGGGTACGGCGCCGGAACGCTGGTCGAGATGTTCCTCTTCATCGGCTTCCTCGCGGTCGGCCTGCTCTACGCCTGGAAGAAGGGCGTTCTGGAATGGACGTGACGCACAACCACTCGCACGGCGCCCAGGGCGGGCCCGTCCCGCTCGGCCTGCCGGACCCGTCGCGCCCCGGCGCCGTCGAGCGCCGCGCCATCGGCCCGCTGGCCCGGCTCGCGCCGGACCCGGTCAAGGTGGTGCTCAACTGGGGGCGCCGCTACAGCCTGTGGTGCTTCAACTTCGGCCTGGCCTGCTGCGCGATCGAGTTCATCGCCGCGTCCATGGCCAAGCACGACTTCATCCGGATGGGAGTCATCCCGTTCGCGCCCGGCCCCCGACAGGCCGATCTGATGATCGTCTCGGGGACGGTGACCGACAAGATGGCCCCCGCCGTCAAGCGCCTCTACGAGCAGATGCCCGAGCCGAAGTACGTCATCTCCTTCGGCGCCTGCTCCAACTCCGGCGGCCCCTACTGGGACTCCTACTCGGTGACCAAGGGCGTCGACCAGATCATCCCGGTCGACGTCTACGTGCCCGGCTGCCCGCCGCGGCCCGAGGCGCTGCTGCAGGGCATCCTCAAGCTGCAGGAGAAGATCGCGGCCGAGTCGCTGCCCGGCCGCTACACCGCGCCCGCCGCCGCGCTGCGCCGCCCGCTCGTCGCGGGGCCCGGCGCGCCGCAGGACCGGCCGGTCCCGACGGAGACGTCGCCCGAAGGGGGAGCCTCGTGAATCCCGCCGAGCAGTACGCGGCGTCGGTCGGGGAGTGGGCGACCGGCGCCGAGGCTTACGGGCTGATCACCGTCGACGTGCCGGCCGAGCACTGGACCGAGGCGCTCACCAGCGTCCGCGACGTGCTGGGCCTGCGGTACTTCGACTGGCTGAGCGCCGTCGACGAGCTCGCCGACGGCTTCTCCGTCGTCGCGCACCTCGCCTCCGCCGACACCGCGGGCGCCGTCCGCCACCTGGCGCTGCGCACCAGGGTGCCGCGGGACGCGGCCTCGCTGCCGACGGCCGTCCCGGTCTACGCGGGCGCCGCCTGGCACGAGCGCGAGACCCACGAGATGTTCGGCATCGACTTCCCCGGGCACCCGTACCTGGCCACCCTGCTGCTGCCGGACGGCTTCGAGGGGTACCCGCTGCGCAAGGAGTTCGTGCTCGCGGCCCGGGTCGCCAAGGCCTGGCCGGGCGCCAAGGAGCCGGGCGAGTCGGACCACGGCGACGGGCCGGTCCGGCGCAAGATGCAGCCGCCCGGTGTGCCGGACCCGAACGAGTGGGGGCCGCTCAAGGGCACCCTGCCGCCGGTCGCCGAGCGGCCCGCGCGCGGTGCGCGGGCGGCGGGCGCGGCGGCGCGGACGCCCCGGGCGGCCGCTGCCGGTGGCGCCGGCGCCGAGGGCGCGCCCGTGCGGGCGGACCGGCCGCGGCGGACCAGGTCGGTGGCCGAGGGATCGGCGAGCCAGGCCGGGGAGCCGACCGCCGGTGCCGAGGGCGCTGCCGCCGGTGCCGAGGGTGCGCCGCTGCGGGCCGATCGGCCGCGGCGGACCAGGTCGGTCTCGGCCGGGTCGGTCAGCCAGGCCGCGGAGCCCACGGCGGCGGAGCCGACCGCGGCACCGGCCGCCGGTGCCCCTGCCGAGGCCGCTGCGCCCGCCGGGCCGGCTGTGCCCGCTGAGGCCGTCGACGCCGCCGAAGCCGCCGAGCCCAAGGCCGGACGGCCGGCGCCCGCGCGGACCCAGTCCTCCGACGCGCCCTGGCACAACCCGGTGCCCGCCCACGCCGAGCCTTCCGGGCCCGCGGCGCCGGCGGAGCCCGCGGGCGAGCAGGCCGAGCAGGCCGAGCGGGACGAGCAGGACGAGACCCCGGCCCGACCGGCCGACCAGGACGGAGACGGCGCGTGAACCTGCTCGACACGGTGCTGCGCTGCGTCGCCACCCTGGTCGTCTTCCTGGTCTTCCCGCTGGTCATCGGCCAGACCGAGCACAAGGTCATGGCGCACATGCAGGGCCGGCTCGGCCCGATGTACGCGGGCGGCTTCCACGGCTGGGCGCAGCTCGTCGCCGACGGCGTGAAGTTCGCGCAGAAGGAGGACATCGTCCCGGCCGGGGCGGACCGCCGGATCTTCCAGCTGGCGCCCGCCGTCTCGCTGCTGCCGTACCTGTTCGTGCTGCTGGCGATCCCGGTCGGCCCGGACGGCTTCGTCGGCCAGGCGATCGACGCCGGCCTGTTCTTCGTGCTGGCCGTGATGGGCGTCGGCGTGATCGGCAAGCTGATGGCCGGCTGGGCCTCGGCCAACAAGTTCTCGCTGCTCGGCGGTCTGCGCACGGCCGCGCAGCTGATGTCCTACGAGCTGCCGATGGTGCTGGCGGCGGCCTCGGTGGCGATGGCCGCCGGCACCCTCTCGCTGCCCGGGATCCTCGACACCTGGCAGTGGTACTGGCTGCCCTGGCAGCTCATCGGCGCGTTCGTGTTCTTCACGGCCGGCCTGGCCGAGCTGCAGCGCCCGCCGTTCGACATGCCGGTGGCCGACTCCGAGATCATCTTCGGCGCGTACACCGAGTACACCGGCCTGCGCTTCGCGCTCTTCCTGCTGTCCGAGTACGTGGGCATCCTCGTGGTGTCCGCGCTGACCGCGGTGCTGTTCCTGGGCGGCTGGCACGGCCCGATGTCCGACCAGCTCGGCTGGCTCTGGATGGTCCTGAAGACCTTCGCGCTGGCCTTCGTGGTCATCTGGCTGCGGGTCACCTACCCGCGTCTGCGCGAGGACCAGCTGATGCGCTTCGCGTGGACCGTGCTGATCCCGCTCGCCCTCGTCCAGCTCGCCCTCACCGGCGTCATCAAGGTGGCGATCTCATGAGTTTCCCCGGTGCCGGCCTCGCCAAGGGCCTGGCCGTGACGCTGCGGACGATGACGAAGAAGAGCGTCACCGCGCAGTACCCCGACGTGCAGCCGGTGCTGCCGCCGCGTTCGCGCGGCGTCATCGCGCTGCTGGAGGAGAACTGCACCGTCTGCATGCTCTGCGCGCGCGAGTGCCCGGACTGGTGCATCTACATCGACTCCCACAAGGAGACGCTGCCCGCCGCCGACCCGAACGCCCGGGCCCGCACCCGCAACGTGCTCGACCGCTTCGCCATCGACTTCTCGCTCTGCATGTACTGCGGGATCTGCATCGAGGTGTGCCCCTTCGACGCGCTGTTCTGGTCGCCCGAGTTCGAGTACGCCGAGACCGACATCCTGGAGCTGACCCACGAACGGGACCGGCTGCGCGAGTGGATGTGGACCGTCCCGGCGCCGCCGGCGCTGGACCCGGCGGCCGAGGAGCCCAAGGAGATCGCCACCGCGCGCAAGGCGGCGGACAAGCTCGCGGCCGCAGCCGCCGCGGCTGAGGAGAAGGGTGAGGGAGCATGAGCGCCGCCACCCTGCTCGCGGCGACCGGTCCACTGGAGCCGGCCGCCCGTTCGTTCCTGTCCCCGACCGGGGTCGAGGTCGTCTTCCTGCTGGTCGGCGTCGTCGTGCTCGGCTCCGCCGTGGTCGCCGTCACCACCAAGCAGCTGGTCCACGCCGCGCTCTGGCTGGTCGTCGCGCTCGGCGGGCTGGCGGTGGAGTTCCTGCTGCTCACCGCCGAGTTCATCGCCTGGGTGCAGGTGCTGATCTACCTCGGCTCGGTGGTCGTCCTGGTGCTGTTCGGGCTGATGCTCACCAAGGCGCCGATCGGGCGCTCACCGGACGCCGACTCCAAGAACCGCTGGGTGGCCCTGGTCGTGGCGCTGGCCACGGCGGGGACGCTGGTGACGCTGGTCGTCGACGCCTTCCGGACCTCCTGGATCGACCTCGGCGCGGGCGGCGGCTCGGCCGCCGTCACCGGGGAGAGCCTGTTCCGCCACTGGGTGCTGCCCTTCGAGGCGCTGTCCGTGCTGCTGCTCGCGGCGCTGGTCGGCGCGATCGTGCTGTCGCGCGGCTCCGGGCGCCGGGTGCCGGCGCCGCGGGCGGGCCGGCTGCGCGCCGGGCGGCCCGTCGGGTCGAACGGGACCGTCGCCGCGACGGTGCCCCGGCCGGCCCCGGAGGCCCCCGCCGCGACCACCTCTGAGCAGGAGGGCTGATGCACCTCGCCTACCCCGTCGTCCTCGCCGCGCTGCTGTTCGGCGTCGGCGTGTACGGCGTGCTCGCCCGGCGCAACGCCGTCCTGGTGCTGATGTCCGTCGAGCTGATGCTCAACGCCGTCAACCTCGACCTGGTCGCCTTCGACACCTGGCTGCACGACTCGCTGCACGCCGGTCAGGCGCTCACCCTGTTCACCATCACCCTCGCCGCCGCCGAGATCGGCCTGGGGCTCGCCATCGTCCTGCTGCTCTTCCGGGCCCGGGGCACCGCCGACATCGACCGGGCCACCGCGCTCGGCGACCCGGCCGAGCCGCTCGCCGAGGAGGCGCCGGCCGGAGCCGAGGCGCTGAAGGGCCAGGCCGCCGCATGAACCTCGCCCTGCCCGTCCTCGTTCCCGTGCTGCCCGCGCTCGGTGCCGCCGCGACGCTGAGCGTCGGCCGCAAGGCCCCCGGGCTGGCCCGTCCGCTGGCGATCGTGCCGGTCGCCGTCTCGGGCGTGCTCGCCCTGGTGGTCGCGCTCCAGCTCGGCACCGGTCAGTCCCTCGACGCGGCCACCCGGCTCACCCCGACCGGCGGCCCGGACATCGGGCTCGCCCTCCACCTGGACGGCTACAGCTCGCTGATCTCCGTGCTGGTCGGCCTCGTCGCCACCTGCGTGCAGGTCTACTCGACGGCGTACCTGAAGAAGGACCCGCGCTACCCGTCCTACGCGGCGCTGGTCTCGCTGTTCACTGCGGCGATGTTCCTGGTCGTCTACTCCGGCGACCTGATCGTGCTGCTGGTCGGCTGGGAGGTCATGGGCATCTGCTCGTACTTCCTGATCGGCCACCACTGGGAGACCGAGGACGCCCGCTCGGCCTCGCTGAAGGCCTTCCTGGTCACCAAGCTCGGCGACGTGCCGTTCCTGTTCGGGATCTTCCTGCTCGGCGCGGACGCCGGCAGCTTCCGGATCACCGACGTGCTGGCCGCCGCCACCGACGGGCGGCTCGGCCACCCGACGCTGATCGCGCTGCTGCTGCTCGCCGGCGTGGCCGGCAAGAGCGCGCAGTTCCCGCTGCACACCTGGCTCCCGGACGCGATGGCCGGCCCGACGCCGGTCTCCGCGCTGATCCACGCCGCCACCATGGTCGCGGCCGGCATCTACCTGGTCGCCCGGCTGCTGCCGGTGTTCCTGCTCTCGGGCGCGGCGCTGGTCGTGCTCGCGGTGATGGCCGCCGTGACGATGATCGGGTCGGCTGTCTGCGCGCTCGCCCAGGACGACCTCAAGCGGGTGCTCGCCTACTCCACCGTCGGCCAGCTCGGCTACATGGCCGGGGCGCTGGCCAGCGGCGACCGCGAGGCCGCCGTCTTCCACCTGGTCAGCCACGGCGCGTTCAAGGCGCTGCTGTTCCTGGCCGCCGGTGTGGTGATCCACGCCGCGCACACCAACTCGATCTCCGCGATGTCCCGGATCCCGGGGCTGCGCAAGCGCGTCCCGGACGCCTACTGGACGATGGGCATCGGGCTCGTCGCCCTGGTGGGGCTGCCGCCGTTCTCCGGCTTCTTCAGCAAGGAGGCGGTACTGACCGCCGCCGAGCACGCCGCCGACGGCGAGGCGCTCACCAACGGGCTCGGCCCGTCCTCGGCCGTCCCGGAGGCGGCCGGCTGGATCGTGCTGGTCTCGGCCGCGCTCACCGCGCTGCTCACCGCCGCGTACGCGGCACGGCTGTTCCTGGTCGCGTTCCACAGCCCGGCCGGTGCCGCCGCGAAGGCACCGGAGGTCGTGCCCGCCCCGGACGCCGCCTCGGTGGTGGCCGACCACGAGGCCGGCGCCCCGTACTCGCCCGAGCTCGACGAGGCCGACCCGGCCAGCCCCGAACCGCCCGCGATGCGCTGGCCGCTCTGGGTGCTGGCGGTGCCGACCATGGGCTTCGGCATCGCCGGGGTCCGCTCGGACTGGCTGCCCGCGCTGCTGGACGGCGGCTCGCTGCGGCCCTCCGCGGTCACCGCGGTGATCGGCACCGGGCTCGCCGTGATCGGTCTGCTCGCGGCGTACGGCGCCTGGCGCTCGGCGACCTCCCGGCAGAGCACCGGCCGGGCGACGGTGCCCGGGCAGGCGGGAGCCCCGGTCGCCGACGTGGTCGTCGCCGACCCCGGGCGCACCCTGCTCGGTCCGCTGTTCGGCCCGGCCCGGCGCGGCTTCGGCGTCGACCGGCTGTACCACGTGCTGTTCGTCCGACCGGTGACCGCCGCCGCCGGACTGGTCCGCTTCCTCGACCGCGAGGTCGTCGAGACCTACGTGCGCGGCACCGGGGTCGGTGCCAACCTGCTCGGCCGGGCCGTCCGGCTCGCGCAGACCGGCAACGCGCAGACCTACCTCAGCGCCCTGCTCGCCGGCGTCGTCCTGCTGGCCGTCCTGGTGGCGGTGTAGCCGGATGCCCCACCACCTCCCCCCGATGCCGACCGCCGCCCGTAGGAGCCCCCGATGAACGCAGTCCTCATCGCCCTCCTGGTGCTGCCGCTGCTCGGCGCCGCGCTCACCCTGGCGCCGGTGTTCGGCCCGGAGCCGGCCGCCGCCGACCGGCGGGCGCTGCGGTTGAACAGCGTCCTCACCGGCGCGGTGCTGCTGCTCGCCGTCGCCCTGGCGGCGGGCTTCGACCAGGACGAGCCCGCCCGGATGCAGGCCACCACCGACGTGGCCTGGATCCCGGCCCTGGACGTGCGCCTGCACCTCGGCGTGGACGGCGTCTCGCTGCCGCTGATCGTGCTGACCGCGCTGCTCACCTTCCTCTGCGCGCTGTACTCGGAGAAGCGCCTGCCCTCGGGGGAGGGCGTCCCCTCGGCGCGCTCCTTCGTCGGCCTGTTCCTGCTGCTCGAGGTCGGCATGCTCGCGACCTTCGCCGTGCTGGACCTCCTGCTCTTCTTCCTGGCCTTCGAGATCGTGCTGATCCCGATGTACTTCCTGATCGCCCGCTGGGGGAGCGGTGCGAAGGCCCCGGCCGCCAACCGGTTCATCCTGTACACGCTGCTCGGCTCGGCCGTGATGCTGCTCGGCTTCCTGCTGGTCGGCAGCAAGGCCGGCACCTTCGACATGCAGGCCCTGGCCGCCGCGCACGGCGCAGGCCTGAGCCACACCACCCAGGTCGTCGCCGCGCTGGCGATCATGGTCGGGCTCGCGGTCAAGGCCCCCGCCTGGCCGCTGCACAGCTGGCTCCCGGACGCGCACACCGCCGCCCCGACCGTCGGCTCGGTGCTGCTGGCCGGCGTGCTGCTGAAGATGGGCACCTACGGCCTGGTCCGCGTCCTCCTCCCGGTCGTCCCGGACGGCACCGCCACGCTCGCCCCCTACCTGGGCGCGTTCGCCGCCGTCGGCATCGTCTACGGCTCGCTGGCCTGCCTGGCACTCGCCCGCCCCGGCGCCAAGGGCGACCTCAAGCGCCTGATCGCGTACTCCTCCGTCGGCCACATGGGCTTCGTCCTGCTGGGCATCGCCTCCCTCACCCCGGCGGGCGTCAACGGCGCGCTGTTCGCCAACATCGCGCACGGGCTGATCACCGGCCTGCTGTTCTTCGTGGTCGGCGCGGTCAAGGACCGCTACGGCACGGCGGACCTGGACACCCTCTCGGGAGCCACCGGCGCCGCCCTGTACGGGCGGGCGCCGCGGATCGGCGCACTGCTCGCCTTCGCCGCCGTCGCCAGCCTGGGCCTGCCCGGTCTGGCCGGGTTCTGGGGCGAGCTGCTCGCCATGTTCGGCGCGTTCGACCCGGCCGAGGGCCTGTCGAGGCCCGCGTTCGTCACCTACATGGTCCTGGCCGGCCTCGGCACCCTCCTCACCGCCGCCTACCTGCTGATCGTGGTCAGGCGCGTCTGCATGGGCGACCCCGAGCAGCCCGCGCCGGTGGCGCAGGTCGCCGACCTGCGCCCGTACGAGGCCGTCAGCTGGACGCCGCTGGCCGCCCTCACCCTGCTCGCCGGCCTCTGGCCCGCGCTCCTGCTCGGCCTCTCCGACCCCGCCGTCAAGCACCTCCTCGGAGGTGGCTGACCGTGCTCGGAGCCCAGACCGCCGCACTCGGACCTCACTCCACGGGGCAGCACACTGTGACCTCCCTCGCCGTAGCCAACCCGGGCAGCCTGATCCAGTCCGTGGACTGGGTGGCGATCGCGCCCCCGCTGATCGCCGCCGTGACGGCCGTCGCCGTCCTGGTCACCGACCTGTTCCTGCCCGAGCGGCACAGGAAGTGGCTCGGCCGCCTCACCGCCGCCGGATTCGCCCTCGCCCTCATCGCGCTCCTCCCCCTGACCGGGGGATCACCCCGGGCGACCTTCTGTGTGCAGAACGTAGCAGGCGCCACTGACAGCGCCGGCTGTTCGTACGTCGCCGACCACTTCGCCCTGGTGTTCCAGCTGCTCGCGCTCGGCGGCGCGCTGATCGCCGCCCTGCTCTCGGCGCACACCGTCGAGGAGGAGCGGCTGCCCGGCGGCGAGTACTGGTTCCTGCTGCTCTCCAGCGCCACCGGCGCCGCGCTGCTGCCGGCCTCCCGGGACCTCGCCACCATGGTGATCGCGCTGGAGGTCGCCTCGCTGCCGGCCTTCGCCCTGGTCGCGCTGCGCCGGGACGGCCGGGGGGCCGAGGCCGCGCTCAAGTTCTTCGTCTCCTCCGTCACCGCGACCGCCGTGATGCTGCTCGGCATCGGGTTCGTCTACGCGGCCGGCGGCAGCCTCCACCTGGCCGCCGTCGCGCAGGGCCTGGAGCACGCCCCCGCCCAGCTCAGGCCGCTCGCCGAGGCGGGCGCCGTGCTGACCCTGGTCGGCTTCGCCTTCAAGGTCGCCGCCGTGCCGTTCCACTTCTGGGTGCCGGACACCTACACCGGCGCCCCGCTGCCGGTGGCCGGCTACCTCTCGGTGGTCGGCAAGGCGGCCGGCCTCTCCGGCCTCGCGCTCGCCACCACCATCGCCTTCCGCCCGTACGCGCACACCTGGGGCCTGGTGCTCGCGGTGCTCGCCGCCGTCACCATGACGGTGGGCAACGTCGGCGCGCTGCGCCAGCGCTTCGACACCCGCTACAGCGCGGTGCGGCTGCTGGCCTGGTCCTCCGTCGGCCAGGCCGGGTACCTGCTGGTGCCGCTGGCCGCCGCGGGCTACGCGCCCACCGGCGCCGACCCGCTCGGCGCCACCGCCGCGTACGCGCTGATCTACGGCGTGGTCAACCTCGGTGCGTTCGGCGTGGTGGCGGCGGTCGGCCGCCGGGCCGGGACCAGCGTGGACGACTTCCGCGGCCTGTTCGCCCGCCGCCGCTGGACGGCCCTGGCGCTCGCCTTCTTCCTGCTCTGCCTGGCCGGGCTGCCGCCCGGCGTGATCGGCCTGTTCGGCAAGGTCGTGGTGTTCCGCGCGGCCGTCGACGCCGGGCTCGGCTGGCTGGCCGTCGTGATGGCCGCCAACGTGGTCGTCGCCCTGTACTACTACCTGCTCTGGACCGCCCGGATCTTCGCCCCGGCGACGGCGGACGAGGCCGCGGACGGGGCGGCGCGCGGGGCCGGCGACGAGCGGCGCCTGCCGGTCGGCCTGACCGCGACGCTGGGCCTGACCGCCTCGGTGGCCGTGGTCCTCTCGCTCGCCCCCCAGCTCGTCCTCCAGGTCGCGGGCGGCTCCCTCTTCTAGGGCGTGTCTTTCGGATCACGTCGGATCAGCGGGCGTCGTTGGGGTGCGTGCATCGGCGGCGCCGAGGAGGGAGTCCATGCGGTGGGGGCACCTCCCGGCCGCCAGGCTGGGGGCCATCGGCGACTGACGAGAAGCCGGCGTGGGGGTACCCCCGGCCGAAGGCTGGGGGAGTGCGTGCCCCGGCGGCGACCGCCTGGCGTGATCCGAAAGACACGCCCCTAGCCGACCTCGGTCGGTCCCGCCCCGCCCGCACCGGTGCTCCGGCGCGGGCGGGGCCGGGCGGCCCTCGTCACGGGGTGCCGGCGCCGCGGCGGTGCGACGCCGGTCAGGGGGAACAAGGCCCTGGTCCCCGCCCGTTGACCGGGCAAGAGGGACGAGGCAGAAAGGGCTTCCCCACCGCACCACTGGAGGGCCTGACGTGCACCGCCGGCACAACGGACTGAGGACCGCCGTCCTGCTCGGCGGCCTCTCGGCGCTGATCCTGGTGATCGGCAGCTTCTTCGGCCGAACCGGCTTCGTGATCGCCCTGGTGGTCGCCCTCGGCACCAACGCCTACGCCTACTGGAACAGCGACAAGCTGGCGCTGCGGGCCATGCGGGCCCGCCCGGTCAGCGAGATCGAGGCGCCCCGGCTGTACCGGATCGTCCGCGAGCTCTCCACCTCGGCCCGCCAGCCGATGCCCCGCCTCTACCTGTCGCCGACGCCCGCCCCGAACGCCTTCGCCACCGGCCGCAACCCGCGCAACGCCGCGGTCTGCTGCACCGACGGCATCCTGCAGCTGCTGGACGAGCGGGAGCTGCGGGGCGTGCTCGGGCACGAGCTGAGCCACGTCTACAACCGGGACATCCTGATCTCCTCGGTCGCGGGGGCGCTCGCCTCGGTGGTGATGTTCCTGGTGAACTTCGCCTGGCTGATCCCGTTCGGCCGCAGCGACGACGACGACGGGCCGGGCCTGTTCGGCCTGCTCGCCATCATGATCCTCGGCCCGCTCGCCGCCGGGCTCATCCAGCTGGCGGTCAGCCGCTCCCGCGAGTACCAGGCCGACGCCGACGGCGCCCGGATCACCGGGGACCCGATCGCCCTGGCCAGCGCCCTGCGCAAGCTGGACGCCGGCACCCGCCGGCTGCCGCTGCCGCCCGAGCCGCAGCTCCAGACGGCCAGCCACATGATGATCGCCAGCCCGTTCCGCCCCGGCGAGGCGGGTGCCCGGCTCTTCTCGACCCACCCGCCGATGGCCGAGCGCATCGCCCGGCTGGAGCGGATGGCGGGCCACCGGTAGCGGGCCCGCTCAGCCGGCCGCGGCCTCGTAGGCCCGGCGCAGGCGGCGGACCCCCTCGACGGCGTGGGCGGTGCTCTCCGCCGCGGCGTAGCTGAGCCGCAGGTGCGGGGCCGGGGGTTCGGCGGCGTGGTACGGGCGGCCGGGGGTGATCTGGACGCCGGCGCGCAGCGCGGCCGCGGTGAGCGCGCCGTCGTCGACGCCGTCCGGGAGCCGCAGCCACAGGTGGTACCCGCCGCGGTTGTGGGCGCCGACCAGCCCGGGCAGCTCGCGGTTCAGGGCGGCGACGGTGGCGGTCCGGCGGTCCTTCAGCTCGGTGCCGAGGGTGCGCAGGTGGCGGGCCCAGCCGGGGTCGGCGACCAGCTCCAGGGTCGCCTCCTGGAGCGGCCGCGGCACGAAGAAGCTGTCCACCACCTGGGTGGCGCGCAGCCGGGCCAGCGCCGGGCCGCGGGCGGTGAGGGCGCCGACCCGCAGGTTGGGCGAAGCGGCCTTGGTCAGCGAGCGCAGGTGCACCACGACGCCGTCCGGGTCGTCGGCGGCGAGCGGGCGCGGCAGCGCGGGGGCGTCGGAGTGGACGAGCAGCCGGGCGAAGTCGTCCTCGACGACGAACGCGCCGGCCGTCCGGGCGATCCGCAGCACCTCGGCGCGCCGGGCGGGCGAGAGCACCGCACCGGTGGGGTTCTGGAACAGCGGCTGGCAGACGAATACCCGTGCCCGGGTGGCGTCGAAGGCGTCGGCGAGCAGGTCGGTGCGGACGCCGTCGGCGTCGACCGGGACGGGGACCGGCCGCAGTCCGGCCGCCCGGACGACCGCGAGGATGCCCGAGTACGTCGGCGACTCGACCAGGACGGGGGAGCCGGGCGCGGCGAGCGAGCGCATGGCCACGGTGAGGCCGCTCTGCCCGCCGGCGGTGATCAGGACGTCCCCGGTGCCGATCGGGCCGCCCTGGCCGCCGATGCCGCGGGCGAACCAGCCGCGCAGTTCGGTGAGGCCGTCGGTGGGCGGGCGGTCCCAGGCGCCCGGGCGGCGGCCGGCCCGGGCGAGCGCGGCGGCCAGCAGCCGTTCGGGCAGCAGCGAGGCGTGCGGGTAGCCGCTGTTCAGGTCGACGACGTCGGGCGGGGGCACCCGGAGGGTGGCGAACACCGGTGCGGCGAGCAGGTCGCGCGGGCCGGAGTCGGCGCTCAGGGCGACCTCCTGCCAGGAGAGGTCGCCGGGGCGGGCGGTGGACGGGACGCCGGCGGGGGCGCCGCCGGTGAAGGCCGCGGCCCGGAACACGCCTGCGCCGGGCCGGGAGACGACCAGGCCTTCGGCGGAGAGCACCGCCATCGCCCGGGAGACCGTCACCGGACTGACCTGGTGGCGTTCCATCAGCGCCCGGCTGGAGGGCAGCTTTCGGCCCTCCGGGTAGCGCTCGACCTCAGCCCGCAGGGTATCGGCGAGTTCGGTGACACTGCTACGCTCGTTCATGACGGCACAAGATAGCGCTATCCACCCGATCGCGATAGCACCGCGGACCCCCGCCTCCGGCACCGCGCTGGCGGCCCTCGGGGTGGCCTCCTTCTCCCTCAGCTTCCCCGCCACCGCGTGGGCCCTGTCCGGCTTCGGCCCGTGGAGCGCCACCGGACTGCGCGGCGCCGTCGCCGGCCTGCTCGCCGCCGGCTACCTGGCGGCCGTCCGGGCCCCGCTGCCGGAACGCCGGCACTGGCCCGCGCTGCTGGTGGTGGCGGGCGGCTGCGTGCTGGGCTTCCCGCTGCTGACCACGCTCGCCCTGCGGACCTCCTCGACGGCGCACTCGGCGGTGGTCATCGGCATGCTGCCGCTGGCCACGGCGGTGTTCGCGGCGCTGCGCACCGGGCGGCGGCCGTCCCGGGCGTTCTGGGCGGCGGCGCTGGCCGGTGCGGTGGCGGTGCTCGCCTTCACACTGCTGCAGAGCCACGGCCGACCGGGCGTCGCGGACCTCTACCTGATGGCCGGCCTGCTGGTGTGCGCGGCCGGGTACGCGGAGGGCGGGCGGCTCTCCCGCGCTCTGCCGGGCGCCCAGGTGATCGCCTGGGCGGTGGTGGCCGCGCTGCCGGTGACGCTGCTGACCACCGCGCTCGCGCTGCCCGCCGAGCCGGTGCACCTCGGTGCGAGGGCGCTGGCCGGGCTGGCGTACACGGCGGGGGTGTCGCAGTTCGGCGGCTTCGTGCTCTGGTACCGGGGGATGGCCGCGATCGGGGTGCCGAGGGCGAGTCAGCTCCAGCTGGCGCAGCCGCTGCTGACGCTGGTCTGGTCGGTGCTGCTGCTGGACGAGGACCTGCCGGCGGCCGCGCCGGTGACGGCGGTGGTGGTGCTGGTCTGCATCGCCGTCACCCAGCGGGCCCGGGCCTGATGCGTGCGGCGGGCCCGCGGCCGGGTGCGGCGCGGGCCCGCCGGTCCGGAGGGGCCGGACGGTCTGGCGAGGCCGGAGAGGCCGGAGGGGCCGGACGGTCCGGAGAGGCCGGGCGGCCCGTGGCGGGTCGCCCGGTCAGTCCGTCTCGGGCCGGTAGACGCAGAGCGCCCAGATCACGAAGGCGTCCAGCGCGATCACGATGATCGACCAGAGCGGGTAGTACGGCAGCGACAGGAAGCTCTCGACCGCGCTGAGCGAGGCGAGGAAGATGCCGACGTACCGGGCCCACCCGGCGCCGGTGATCACGAAGTAACCGACGGCCGCGAGCAGCAGACCCATGATCAGATGGATCCAGCCCCAGCCGGTGAGGTTGAACTTGAAGACGTAGTTCGGGGTGGTGACGAAGACGTCGTCGTTGGCGATCGCCATGATGCCCCGGAACACGTCCAGCACGCCGTTGAGCATCATCATCACGCCCGCGAACACCACGCCGCCGGTCACCCACCCGGAGTTGGCCCTACTGCTCGAGCTGCTCATGGGTTCCTCCTGTGCCGAAGCCACTGGGGGCGGTCGCCCCGGGGCGGTCGACCCGCACGGCCGAACGGGTGTGCCGACTACGACCGTCCGCCGGGCCGTGCCCGCGGGCAACCGGTCCGCGCCTGTTCGGGTGACGTGCCGCGCGCGCCCCGGGCCGCCGCCGCGGCCCGCTGGTACTGGTGGACCGGGTACTGGCCGGGCCCGGTGCGGCCCCGAGCACGGGAGGCGCGCCGCGTGACGCTGTTGCCGAAGGACGTCGTGGACCGGGGCCCGCGCCCGCCCCGCACCCCCCGGGCGGACCGCCTGCGGCGCGCCGCCCGGCGGCGGCGGGGCCGGGCCCTGGTCGGCTGGCTCACCACCACCGACCACAAGCGGATCGGCACCCTCTACATCACCACGTCGTTCGTCTTCTTCCTGGCCGGCGGGGTGATGGCGCTGCTGATGCGGCTCGAACTGGCCCGGCCCGGGCTGCAGCTGATGGACAACGAGCAGTTCAACCAGCTGTTCACCATGCACGGCACGATCATGCTGCTGATGTTCGCGACCCCGCTGTTCGCCGGCTTCGCGAACTGGATCATGCCGCTCCAGCTCGGCGCCCCGGACGTCGCCTTCCCCCGGCTGAACGCACTCGCCTACTGGCTCTACCTGTTCGGCTCGCTGATCGCCGTGTCCGGCTTCCTGACGCCCGACGGCGCCGCCGACTTCGGCTGGTTCGCCTACGCGCCGCTGAACGGCGCCGAGCACAGCCCCGGGATCGGCGCCGACCTGTGGATCATGGGACTGGCCCTCTCCGGCTTCGGCACGATCATGGGCGCGGTCAACTTCATCACCACGATCGTCTGCCTGCGGGCGCCCGGGATGACGCTGTTCCGGATGCCGATCTTCGTCTGGAACGTCCTGCTCACGGCGGTGCTGGTGCTGTTCGCCTTCCCGGTGCTGGCCGCCGCGCTGCTCTGCCTGGAGTCGGACCGCCGGTTCGGCTCGCAGGTCTTCGACGCGGCCGACGGCGGGGCGCTGCTGTGGCAGCACCTGTTCTGGTTCTTCGGCCACCCGGAGGTGTACATCATCGCGCTGCCGTTCTTCGGCATCATCACCGAGATCATCCCGGTCTTCAGCCGCAAACCGGTCTTCGGCTACTCCGGTCTGGTCGGCGCCACCGTCGCCATCACCGGTCTGTCGATCACCGTCTGGGCGCACCACATGTTCGTCACCGGGCAGGTGCTGCTGCCGTTCTTCTCGATCATGACGATGCTGATCGCGGTGCCCACCGGGGTGAAGTTCTTCAACTGGATCGGCACCATGTGGAACGGCTCGCTGAGCTTCGAGACGCCGATGCTGTGGACGGTCGGCTTCCTGGTCACCTTCCTGTTCGGCGGCCTGACCGGGGTGCTGCTCGCCGCCCCGCCGATCGACTTCCACGTCTCCGACTCGTACTTCGTCGTCGCCCACTTCCACTACGTGGTCTTCGGCACCGTCGTCTTCGCGATGTTCGCCGGCTTCCACTTCTGGTGGCCCAAGTTCACCGGGCGGATGCTGGACGAACGGCTCGGGCGGATCCACTTCTGGACGCTCTTCACCGGCTTCCACGCGACCTTCCTGGTGCAGCACTGGCTCGGCGCCGAGGGCATGCCCCGCCGGTACGCGGACTACCTCGCCTCGGACGGCTTCACCACGCTCAACACCGTCTCCACCGTCGGCTCGCTGCTGCTCGGCATCTCCACCCTGCCGTTCCTCTACAACGTCTGGACGACCGCCGTGCACGGGGAGCGCGTCGAGGAGGACGACCCGTGGGGGTACGGGCGCTCGCTGGAGTGGGCGACCTCCTGCCCGCCGCCGCGGCACAACTTCGTCACCCTGCCGAGGATCCGCTCCGAGTGCCCCGCGTTCGACCTGCACCACCCCGACATCGCCGAGCTCGACCGCCGGCAGAACGCCCCGCAGGACACCCGGCAGCCCGCCGACTGACCGGCTGCCGCCCGCGTGCCGCCCGTCTGCCGCCGGCCCCGCGGGCGCCCCCGCACCCGTGCGCGGAGCGGTTCGCAGCGGCGCACCGCTCGTTAGGATGAACCCGTGCCCCGCCGGTCGAGGGGCACGGCATCCGGAGGGAGTGGGCCGCCATGGCAGACGAGAGGCCCGCCCCCGCGGCGGGCGAGGCACCGGCCCGCAGACGCGGCCAGGGCGAGCTGGAGGCGCAGGTGCTGGCGGTGCTCCAGCAGGCACCCGGCCCGGCCTCCGCGGGGTGGGTCCAGGAACGCCTGGAGGGCGACCTGGCGTACACCACGGTGATGACCATCCTGTCCAGGCTGCACGCCAAGAACGCCGTCTCGCGGACCCGTTCGGGCCGCTCCTACCTCTGGCAGGCCTCCTCCGACGCCGCCGGGCTGGCCGCGCTGCGGATGCGCCGGATGCTCGACGGCGAGGCCGACCGGGACGCCGTCCTGGCCAGCTTCGTGAGCGCGCTGCTCCCGCACGACGAGGACCTGCTGCGGGCGCTGCTCGACGCCGCGTCCGCGGACCCGGCAGCGGCCGACCGTGAGAGCTGACCCGTGGGCCTCTTCGTCTTCCTCCCGCTCGTCCTGCCGCTGACCGCGGTACCGATCGCCCGCCTCACCGAGCAGCACCTGCACCCGCGCGGCGCGGCTCGGCTGATGACCGTGATCAGCGCCGTGATGGCGGTGTGCAGCGTGCTCTGCCTCGGCCTGATCGGCGTGGTGGGCACCGCGCAGATCCCCGGCAACCCGCTCCCGGACAGCTGGTCCGACCCGGAGGTCCGGGCCGCCCTGCCGTACCACGAGACGGTCGGGACGGCCGCGATGTGGCTGCTGGCGCTGGTCGCCGCGGCCTGCGCCCGGACGGTCGGCCGCCACCTGCGGGTGCGGTCCCGGGCCCGCCGGGCACTGACCGGGCTGCCCGACGGGCCGGAGTCCGCCGCCGACCTCGCGGTGCTGCCGGACACCAACCCGTACGCGTACGCGCTGCCCGGCTCGCCCGGGCGGGTGGTGGTCTCCACCGGGATGCTGGCCGGACTGGCCGAGGACGAGCGCGAGGCGCTGCTCGCCCACGAGCGGGCGCACCTGCGGCACCGCCACCACCGCTACCTGCTGACCACCCAGCTCGCCGCCTGCGTCAACCCGTTCCTGCGGCCGCTGCAGCAGGCGGTGGCGTACAGCGCGGAGCGCTGGGCGGACGAGGAGTCGGCCCAGGCGGTGGGCGACCGCAGGATCACCGCTCGGGCGGTGGCCCGGGCCGCCCTGGTGTCGCACGCGGCGCCCGCCCCGGGCTTCGCGGCCTTCGTGGCCCCCGCCCCGGCGCCCGGCCCGGTGCCGCGCCGGGTGGCCGCGCTGCTCGGCCCGGTGCCCACCTCGCGCAACTGGCCGCCGGCGAAGACCCCGGCCGGCCTGGCCGCGATGGTCGCCGCGGTGGGCACCGCGGCGTCGGCGCTCTGCGCGCTCAACGCCGCGGTGGCCCTGCTGCTGGTGCTGAAGGCCGTCACGCCGCTGTAGGGGCGGTCCGGTCGGGCGGTGGGTCCGGTCCGTCGGGCGGTGGCGGCGCGCGGGTTCCGTGCGGCCGGGGCGCCCGCGCGTCAGCCGGCCGCGGCCAGGGCGTCCAGGCGGGCCCCGGCGTCCGCCAGCGACCGCGCGGCGAGCGGCCGCAGTCCGGCCAGGGCGGGGTCGTCCGCGGCGCGGGTGAGCTCGGCGACGACGACGTGCAGGTTCTCCGCCGCGACCCCGAGGTTGCCGAAGTGGGCCCGCAGGTACGGGACCTGGAAGTCGCAGTGCTCGCGCGGGGTGCCCGGCCCGTAGCCGCCGCCCCGGGTGGCGACGACCACGACCCGGGTGTCGCGCAGCAGCGCCTCGCCGGTGCCGGGGTCGTGCAGCACACCGGGGAAGGTGACCCGGTCGATCCAGGCCTTGAGGCCGGCCGAGACGGTGAAGTTGTACATCGGGGCGCCGAGCAGCAGGGTGTCGGCGGCCCGCAGCTCCTCGACCAGCGGGCGGGTGAGCGCCCACTCGCGTTCCTCCCCTGCCCCCTCGACGAGCGCGGCGACCGCGTCCGGCGGGAGCGCGCCCCGGGCTCCGGCCCGGCGGCCGAGCGACTCGTAGGCGGCCCGCACCACGGGGACGGGGTCGGCGGCGAGGTCACGGTGCCGGTGGCGGCCGGCGGTGCCGTGCCGGGCCCGCCAGGCGGCGGCGAAGCGGGCGGTCAGCGCGCGGCTGACCGAGTCGCCGGCGCCGGTGCTGGAGTCCAGGTGCAGCAGGGTGGTGGTGGTCACAGGTCTCTCCCGGTCACTTCGGTGCTGGACGGTTCGTCATGGGGGTGACGGGCCGGGCCGACGAAAGGTGACCGATGGACCGGGACGGGGTGCTGGCGGAGCGGTTCGAGGCCGAGCGCGGTCGGCTGGGGGCGGTCGCCCTGCGGATGCTCGGGTCGACGGGCGAGGCGGAGGAGGCGGTCCAGGAGGCCTGGTTGCGGCTGGACCGGGCCGGACCGGACGCGGTGGAGAACCTGCCGGGCTGGCTGACCACGGTGGTCTCCAGGATCTGCCTGGACCTGCTGCGGGCGCGCGCGGCACGCCGCGAGGAGCCGGTCGGGGAGGCCCCGCCGGAGGTGGCGTCCGCTGACGCGGGCCCGGAGCGGGAGGCGCTGCTGGTGGAGTCGGTCGGCCGGGCGCTGCTGGTGGTGCTGGACCGCCTGGGGCCGGCCGAGCGGGTCGCCTTCGTGCTGCACGACGGGTTCGCGGTGCCGTTCGAGCAGATCGCGCCGATCGTCGGGCGGACCCCGGTGGCCGCCAAGAAGCTGGCCTCCCGGGCCCGGCGGCGGGTGCGCGGCACGCCCGCGCTGCCGCCGGAGCGGCTGGCCGGGCACCGGCGGGTGGTGGAGGCGTTCCTGGCCGCCTCCCGGGGCGGTGACCTCGCCGAGCTGCTGGCGGTGCTGGCGCCGGACGTGGTGCGCCGCGCCGACCCGGCCGCGCTGCCGCCCGGCCGCGCCCCGGTGGCCCGGGGCGCGGCGGAGGTCGCCCGGGAGACCGCGGTGTTCGGCCGGCGGGCCCGGTTCGGCGCGGTGGTACTGGTGGACGGCGTCCCGGGCATCGTGATCGCCCCGGGCGGACGGCTGCGGCTGGCGCTGCGGGTGGCCGTCACGGGCGGCCGGGTGGCCGGCTTCGAGGTGGTCGCCGACCCGGCCCGGCTGGCCGCGCTGGAGCTCGCCGTGGGGGCGTGAGCCGTGAGCAGTGAGCCGCGGGGCCGCGAACTCCCGCTGCCGGACGGCCTGGCGGCGGTCTGACGGGCCGGCCGCCCGGGCGGGCGTCGGCTGTCCGGCGACTCAGCGGTCCTACGAATCAGCGGGTCTACGACTCAGTCGTCCAGCGACTCCCGGAGCGTGCGGAACTCGGCCGCCAGTGCGTCCAGCGTGTAGTGCGCGTTGAGCCCGCTCGGGTTGGGCAGCACCCACACCTCCGTGTCGCCGATGCCGTCGGGCTGGCGGCCGATCACGGCCTTCCGCCGGCCGAAGGCCGTCCGGTAGGCGCCGATGCCCAGCACGGCCAGGACGCGCGGGCGCAGCCGGAGCACCCGCTCGGTGAGCGCGGCGCCGCCCTCGCGCAGCTCCTCCGCGGTCAGTTCGTCGGCCTTGGCGGTGGCGCGCGGGGCGACGTTGGTGATGCCCAGGCCGAGGGCGGGCAGCCCGCCCTGCTCGTCCGGGCGGAGCTGGCGCTCGGTGAACCCGGAGCGGTGCAGGGCGGGCCAGAAGCGGTTGCCGGGGCGGGCGAAGTGGTGGCCGGTGGCACCGGACCACAGGCCCGGGTTGATGCCGCAGAACAGCACGCGCAGCCCGGGCCCGGTGACGTCCGGGATGGTGGTGTCCTGGGCGGCCAGCAGCTGTTCGGCGGTCGGTTTCACCGGGGGTCGGGTCGGGTTCGGCACGCGGCCAAGTCTGCCCTGTCGGCGGGGACTCCGGCCGGGGCTTCGGCCGGGGCTCCTGCGGAACCGCCCGCCGCACCGGGCCGGGAACCGCTCGCCGTCGCACCGGCCGCCGCGCGCACCGCCGCCGGAGCGGCCGCGCGGGCGGCCCGCCGTCGCCGCAGCCACCGCGCCCCGAACACCACCACGGCCGCGTACGCCCAGCCCGCGAAGATGTCCACGATGAAGTGCTCGGCGCCGTACACCAGGGTGAACGCCATCGCGAGCGGGTACGCGACCAGCAGCGCCCGCAGCCAGGGGCGCGCCGTCGGCCAGAAGAAGAACAGCAGCATCGCGGGGTACGCGGAGTGCAGCGAGGGCATCGCGGCGACGTCGTTCGCGAACTGGCTGCCGTTCTCGACCAGTGAGTCGGCCTGCGGCAGTCCGCTCGCCGAGATCACGTCCCACACCACCCGGTTGAGCCCGGGCAGGTGGCCCTGCTGGGCGACCAGCCACGGCGGGTCGGCCGGGTAGAGCAGGTAGGTCGCGAAGCCGGCGAAGGTCAGCGCCAGGTAGCAGACCAGCAGTTGCCGGAAGCGGTCGTGGCGGCGGCGCCAGAGCACCGCGAGCAGCGTGAAGACCAGGAAGAAGTGCGAGAGGTAGACGGCGGCGGCCAGGTAGTCGTACCAGGCCGGCGAGCCGGGCGTGTACAGCGCGTGCTGGAGCCGGACCGTCCAGGTCTCGCCGAAGCCAAGCACCTCGTCGGCGCGCAGCTGGGGGAGCCAGTGCGGGGCCCACGGGGTGTGCGCGCCGTAGCCGCGCAGCAGCGAGTACGTCCAGACCGCGGCCATCACCGGCAGCCAGTCGCGCAGCACCAGAAGGAAGCCCCGGGTGCCGTGCCCGCTGTGCACGGCGGCGGTCAGCAGTGCGCCGATCAGCCAGAGGAACACCACGTCGTTGGCGGAGGGCAGGCCCTGGGTGCGCAGGAACCAGACGAAGCCGGTCAGGTACAGCGGCCAGGCCAGGAGTCTGAGCCCGGCCAGCCCGGCCAGCCCGGTCCGGCGGGGGCGGGGCGCGGTCACGGGGCGCAGTCGCCCGGCTCGCGCGGGCGGTGGCGGGGCCGGCCGGAGCAGCTTGGTCATGCGCACGAAAACTAGCAAGGCAAGCTTGAAGGACTCTGGGTGGACGATGACGGCTTCTTAAGAATTGCCCCGGCCGGCGCAAGGGCCCGCCGCCCCGGCCGGGCCGCGGGGACGCCGTCCGCGGTGGCCGGCGCCGGCCCCGGCCGTTCCGTGCGCCGTTCCATAGGCCGTTCCGTCGGTTGTCCGGTCCGCGGCCCCGCCGGCCGCTCCGTCCGCGGGCTCAGGAGACGGTGCCCAACTCGTGCGGGGTGTTGTTGAGCCGCCGCCCGCCGGTCGGGGTGACGGCGACGATGTCCTCGATCCGCACTCCGAAGCGGCCCGGCAGGTAGACCCCGGGCTCGATCGAGAAGCACATGCCGGGCACCAGCGGCCGCTCCTCGCCCTCGACCAGGTACGGCGGCTCGTGCGTGGTGATGCCGATGCCGTGCCCGGTGCGGTGGATGAAGTACTCGCCGTAGCCGGCCTCGGTGATCACCCGCCGGGCCGTCCGGTCGATCTCCTGGCAGCTGACGCCGGGCCGGACGGCCTCGAAGGCGGTCTGCTGGGCGAGCCGGACCACGTCGTGCACCTTCCGCACCTCCGCCGGGACGTCGGTGCCGACGTGCACGGTGCGGGTGGTGTCGGAGCTGTAGCCGTCCTTGAGGCCGCCGAAGTCCAGCACCACGGTGTCGCCGGGACGGATCACCCGGTCGCCGGCCTCGTGGTGCGGGTTGGCGCCGTTCGGGCCGGAGCCGACCACGGTGAAGTCGACCTGGCTGTGCCCGTACCGGATGAGCAGTGCGCCGAGGTCGGCGGCGACGTCCGTCTCCCGGCGGCCGGCGAAGGCGACCTCCAGGATGCCGCGGTAGGCGGCGTCCGCCGCGCCGCCGGCCGCGGCCAGCCGCTCCAGCTCGTCGGCGTCCTTGACGGCGCGCAGCATCGGCAGGGTCTCGGTGAGCGACGTGAAGCCGGTGCCGGGCAGCGCCGACTGGAGCCCCAGCAGGTGCATCGCCCAGGCGTTGTCGGAGATGCCGTACCGGCCGGCCGGGTCCAGCAGCGGGCCGGCGGTGGCGTACGGGTCCGCGCCGTCCGACCAGTCGAGCAGCCGGACGGCCGGGGCGCCGGGCGCCTTCTCGGCGTCCGGGCGCTCCAACCGGGGCACCACGAGGGCGGGTTCGCGGCCGGGGGTGAGCACCAGGGCGGTCAGCCGCTCGGTGATCGCGGTGGGCTGGTAGCCGCACAGGTAGACCAGGTCGGGGCCGGGGGCGACGACCAGCCCGGCCAGTCCGGCGGCGGTCGCCTCGGCGGTGGCCCGGGCCATCCGGGCGGAGTAGTCCTCGGTGGTGAAGGGTCGGGGCACGGTCGGGTCCTCCTCGGAACGGTCCGGGTGCTGCGCGGACTCACTGAACTCCATCACGTGCGGGCCGAGTTGGCGAAGTGCCGGAGGAACAACGCCTCGACGTGGGCCATGTGCTCGATCTCCCCGGGGTCGACGCTCTCGTTGGGCGCGTGGATCAGGCAGCGCGGCTCCTCGACGCCCATCAGCACGATCTCCGCGTCGGGGAAGGTCGTGGCGAACACGTTGCAGAGCGGGATCGAGCCGCCTTGGCCGAGGAAGGAGATCGGCCGACCGTAGACCTCCCGCATCGCCGCGTCGAGTGCGGAGTACGCGGGCCCACCGGTCTCCGCGCGGAACGGCGCACCGGCGCTCTCCCGCTCGACGTCCACCAGCACGCCCCAGGGCGCGGCGGACTCCAGGTGGGCGATCAGCGCGTCCTGGGCGGCCCGCGCCCCGGTGCCGGGCGGCACCCGCAGGCTCACCCGGGCCCGGGCGGTGGCCGGGACGGCGGCGGCGGAACCGACCACGGGAGGGCAGTCGATGCCGAGGACGGTCACCGCGGGGCGGGCCCAGAGCCGGTCGGCGACGGTGCCCGAGCCGGTCAGCCGCACGCCGTCCAGCACGCCGGCGTCGGTGCGGAACTGCGTCTCGTCGTAGCCGACGCCGCTCCAGCTCCCCGCGCAGTCCAGGCCCTCGACCCGGGTGCCGCCGTCGACGTCGCGCAGCGAGTCGAGCATCCGGATCAGCGCGGCGAGCGCGTCCGGGGTCGGGCCGCCGAACATGCCGGAGTGCATGTCGCCGCGGAGCGCCCGGACGGTCACCACCACGTTGACCACCCCGCGCAGTGAGGTGGTGGCGGTCGGCACGCCGACCGCGGCGTTGCCGGTGTCGCAGACCAGCAGCGCGTCGGCGTGCAGCTCCCCGGCGTGCGGCGGCACGTACGCCTCCAGGCCTCCGGTGCCCTGTTCCTCGGAGCCCTCGACGACCAGCTTGAGGCCGACCGGCACACCCTCGCCGAGCGCCCGCAGCGCGGTGAGGTGCATGACGATGTTGCCCTTGCAGTCGGCGGCTCCGCGCCCGTACCAGCGGCCGTCGCGCTCGGTGAGCCGGAACGGCGGGGACTCCCAGGCGGCGTCGTCGAGCGGTGGCTGCACGTCGTAGTGGCAGTAGAGCAGGACGGTCGGGGCGCCGGGCGGGGGTGGGCGGTGGCCGATCACGGCGTGGCTGCCGTCCGGGGTCTCCTCCAGGTGGACGTCCCGGAGCCCGGCCTCGGTGAAGGCACCGGCGACCCACTCGGCTGCCTCCCGGCACTTCTCCGGCGGGTACTGGCGGGGGTCGGCGACGGACGGGATGGCCACCAGTTCGGCCAGGTCGGCCTTGGCGCGGGGCATCAGCTCCGCGATCCGGAGGGCGAGTTCGTCGGTCATCAGCGCTCCCTGAGCGGTCGGTGCGGGCGATGCGGGTGAGGCGGGTGAGGTGCGGGCGGCGTGGGTGGCGTGGGTGGCGTGGGTGGCGGGGCGTCGGGGCGTGAGGGCGTGAGGGCGTGGGGGCGTGGGCCGCCGAAGAGGTCCCGGCGGCGGACGGCGTCGCGCAGGTCGAGGTCGTCGATCCGGCCCTCGACGTCGGCGAGCTCGTCCGGGCAGTCCACCGGGAGCACGATCGCCTCGGCCCGCACGATGTAGCGGAAGACGCAGGCCAGGCCGCAGACCGCCGTGGTCGGTGCGGGGCGCGGGCCGGCGACCGAACCGGTCGTCATCAGGGCGCGCGGCAGCCAGGACGCCCGGGGCGCGGCGGCCGTCCGGGCGCCCACCGCGTCGGTCCGCTCCCGGGTGGCCCGGCCCGCTGCGGGCGCCTCGGGCCCTCCCGTCGGGGTGAGGCCGCGTCCGTGGAACTCATGGTCCTCCTCCGGTACGGCCCCGGTCGGCGGTGCGGGCGGCGGGCCCACCCGGGGGCGGGGCCCCGGGCGGGCCGTACCCGGCCAGTTCACCCGGTTGCCCGGGGTGCCGCATGCGGCGTGCACCCGCCCGGGTGAGCGCCCGTCAGCCGGCGGAGGGGGCCGTCCGGGCCTCCGGCCACGCGGCGCGGCGCAGCGTCCGGCCCGCCGTCGCGGGCACCAGGG
The DNA here is from genome assembly GCF_042873275.1 of Kitasatospora sp. NPDC004745. Lineage (NCBI taxonomy): Bacteria > Bacillati > Actinomycetota > Actinomycetes > Kitasatosporales > Streptomycetaceae > Kitasatospora > Kitasatospora sp. NPDC004745. Next base: position 28,953 of record NZ_JBIALK010000047.1, read on the forward strand.
CCGCGGCGAGCAGGGCGGCGATCGCGGTCAGCGCGGCGGCGGGGGAGAGGTGGTCCAGCAGCAGGCCGCTGGCCAGCGTGCCGGCCGGCATGCCCGCGGTGATCAGCGTGATGGTCGCGGCGATGACCCGGCCGCGCAGCTCGTCCGGCACCTGCTGGAACACCAGCAGGTCGATCATCACCCGCAGCGCGGGGACGCCGGCCCCGACCACGAACAGGGCCGCGAAGACGGTCGGCGCACCGCCCGGCAGCAGCGGCGACAGCGTCACCGGCACGGCGGTCCAGGCGGTCGCCAACAGCAGCACGCCGGGCCCGGCCAGCCGGTGCAGCCGGGAGACCAGCACCGTGCCGGCCAGCGCCCCGAGGGCCTCGCCCGCCAGCGTCAGCCCGATCCCGCCGCTGCTGGTGCCGTGCTCGCGCAGGAGCACCATCACCGGCAGCACCAGGGCCGTTCCGGCGAGGTTGATGACCAGCAGGACGGCCAGGGCGGGGCGCAGCAGCGGGGCGTCGGCGAGGACGCGGAAGCCGGCCAGGGCGCCGCCGGGCTGCGGGGGCGCGGCGGGTGCGTGGCCGTCCTGAGTGTCGGGTGCGTGCTGCGGGCCGGGGGCGTGCTGCGGGCCGGGGGCGTGCTGCGGGTCGTGGGCGTCGGCGGCGGCCGGCTGCGGCCGGCCCGGGAAGCGCACCAGGACGGCGGCGGCCACCGCCAGCAGCGAGGCGAGCGTGGTGGCGAGGAACGGCACCGCACGGCCGAGCCCGAGCAGCAGGCCGGCCAGCGGCGGACCGGCCAGCGAGGCCCCGCTCATCCGGGCCTCGTCCTGTGCGAGGGCCTGCCGCAGCTGCTCCGGAGCCACCACCGACCGGAGGGCCAGCATCCGGATCGGGCCGCTGTACGAGACGGTGGCACCGACGACGGCGGCGACCAGCAGCAGGTGGACCAGGGTCAGCCGGTGCAGCGCCAGGGCCGCCGGGACGCTCGCGGAGGCGAGGAGGCGAGCGCCGTCGGCGGCGATCAGCACCCGGCGGCGGTCGAAGCGGTCGGCGACGGCGCCGCCGTGGACGCCCAGCACCAGCGTCGCCGTCATCTGGACGGCGCCGAAGGCCCCGGCGGCGGTGGAGGATCCGGTGACCGCGAGAACCAGCAGCGGGAAGGCGGTGTCGCCGATCCGCATGCCGAGGGTGGCGCAGGCCTGACCGGCCCAGAGGGCCTGGAAGCGCAGGTTGCGCCGGAGCGGGACGGGCGGGACGGGCGGGATGGGCGGGACGGCTGGGGTCCCGGCCGGAGCCTTCGCCTTCGCCGTGCCCGCCCCGTCGGTCGTCCCCGCCCCGTCGGTCCCCGCCCCGTCGGTCGCTCTCGCGGTGCCGGTCGTCCCCGCCGTGCCCGCCATGTCCACCCCGTCCGCCATGCCCGCCCCGCCGTTCGTGTCCTCGTCCGTGTCTTCCGTGGCGCGCATGTTCGCGCCTTCGACATCGTTCACGATGTCGTGAATGATGTCGGAGTCATGAGTGATTGCGCAAGAGTGAGTGCTCACTGGACCGTGATTGCACGCCGCGCCGACGATCTGCGAAGGTGAGCCCGTGGCCGAGCACGAACCGGAACCCGCCGAGACCGACGACCAGCCCGTCACCTGGATCAAGGAACGCCAGGTGGCGGATCCGGCCGTCCTCAAGGCGATGGCCGACCCACTGCGCCTCGCCATCCTCGGCGCCCTCAGCTCGGCCCGGGGCCGTCCGCTGACCGCCAAGGAGATCGCCGCCGAGCTCGGCGAACCGCAGACCAAGCTCTACCGGCACATCAAGCAGCTGGAGAAGGCCGGACTGGTCCTGGTCGCCGGCACCCGGCTGGTCTCCGGCATCGTCGAGAGCCGCTACGCGGCCGCCCAGGAGTCGATCCGGCTCGCCCCCGAGATGTTCACCGCCGACTCCCCGGCCCGCTCGGAGGCGTACGACGCCATCCTGGCCGCCATCGACCGGCTCCGCGGCGACTTCCAGGCCCAAGTCCTCGGCGACCGGCTGGACTTCAGCTCCCCCCGGGACGGCTCGGTCGGCCCGCCCGGCCTGTTCTCGCACTCGGTGCTGCGGCTCAGCCCGGACCGGCTGCTGCGGCTGCGGGCCCGGTTCGCCGAGATCATCGAGGAGTTGAACGCCGAGGGCCCCAGCACCACCGAGGACGCCATGGACGTGACGATCTTCACGCTGCTCTACGGGCTCCGGCCGGGCACGGAATCATAAACTCCGGGCCGACTGTCGGTGGGGTGGGACACGATGGCCGGCATGTCCTATGAACTCCAGGCGCTGATAGGAACATTGGAGCTGCTGACGGTGGCGGCGGCGGAGGTCCCGGCGGCCCGGGTGGTTCCGCTGGCCCAGGGCCTGGCCCTGATCCCGGTCACCCCCGAGGTGCGCGCCGCGCTCCAGGTCGACGACGGCACGCCGAAGCCCGTCCACGGGCCCGGCCCGGGCCGGCACCCGGACGGCTTCCAACTCCGGCTCGCCGCCTGGTCCAAGGCCGGGCCGGTGGCATGCGTCGAGGCCGACTACTTCGGCGGCACCGGCAGCCAGCGGGCCGTCGTCTGGGAGGACGGCCGGATCGCCCTCGGCCCGCTCGGCACCGGCGAGTTCGAGCCCTCCCCGGCCGAGGGCACCCCGATCTCCCGGGCGCTGCGCCGGATCGGCGCCCGCACCGAGGCCGGCCGGGCGGACGAGTTCGAGTCCGTCGGCCTGGCCGCCCACCGCAGCACCGGGGGCTGGGCGGACGCCGGCTGAGCCGCGCACCGTTCGGCGTACGTGCGGTGGCTGCACCCGGAGTACTGCCCCACGGTGTGAGTCAGGCGAACTCGCCTGACTCGCACTGAGAGGAAGCAGTACCCATGCGTGCCACCTGGATGACCGCCGCGCTGACGACGGCCCTCGTGCTGACCCCGGTCGCCACGGCATCCGCCACCCCCGCCGCCAACGGCGCGGCGGCCCCCCGAACCTCCACCGTCTCCACCGTCGCCGCGGTCGACCTCCCGGCGGCCGACGTGCCGCTGCCGGTCACCGTGCCGGGGGCACCGGCACTGCCGGCCCTCCCCGCGGCGCCCGCCCTGCCCTCCACGCCCTCCCTCCCCTCCACACCCTCCCTGCCGTCGACCCCGGACCCGTCCGCGGCCCTCGGTGCGGTCGGCGGCGTCGTCCAACTGCTCACCGGCCTGGTGTCGTCCCTGACCTCCGCCGTCCCCGACGTCGGCTCCACGCTGCAGGGGATCCTGGCGAGCCTGCAGAGCACCCTGCAGGGGTTGCTCGGTCAGCTCCCGGCGCCCTCGCTGCCGTCGCTGCCCCCGGTGCCGGCCCCGTCGAAGTCCGCGGGCACCGGTCCGTCGGCGTCCCTGGACGACCGGCTCGCCGACCTCAGGGCGCAGACCCAGGCCCTGGCCGACGCGGCCGCGGCGGCGCGCCCGCACCCGGCCGTCGGCTGACCCCGGGCCCGGTCCGCCGGAGCCCGCGCACACGAAGGCCCCGGTCCCGCAGCAGGCCTGCTGCGGGACCGGGGCCGCGCCGTGCGACCGGCGGCCGGGTCAGCGGTAGTTCACGAACTGGATCGCGAAGTCCAGGTCCTTGCCCTTGAGCAGGGCCTGCACGGTCTGCAGGTCGTCGCGGCTCTTCGAGCTGACCCGCAGCTCGTCACCCTGGACCTGCGCCTTGACGCCCTTCGGGCCCTCGTCGCGGATGATCTTCGCGACCTTCTTGGCATCCTCCGTGGAGATGCCCTCCTTCACGTCCGCGAAGATCTTGTACTCCTTGCCGGACAGCTGCGGCTCACCGGGCTCCAGGGCCTTCAGCGAGAGCCCGCGCTTGATGAACTTGCCCTGCAGGACGTCGAGGATGGCCTTCACGCGCTCCTCGCCGCTCGCCTTCATCTCGATCTTCTCGCCGGAGCGGCTGATCTCGCCGCCCACGCCCTTGAAGTCGAAACGGGTGGCGATCTCGCGGGAGGTCTGGTTGATCGCGTTGTCGACCTCCTGCCACTCGACCTTCGAGACGATGTCGAAACTGGAGTCGGCCATGGGTGTTGGTCTCCTTGATGCTCTGGCTTCACTGGCACGGCCCGCCCCACCGGGCGCCCGCCGTCCCAGCCTATCCAGCGCCACCCCGCCGCCGCCCCCGACAGCCACGCCGTACGCCTTGATCATCGCGTGACCTACCGAGTGGCGGAGCACCCCCCGGCATCGGGTATCGTTTACGAAGTCGAACGGGGCAAGCGCCCCGGGAAACGAAAATCCTGGCTGGTTGCCCGAGCGGCCAAAGGGAGCAGACTGTAAATCTGTCGCGCAAGCTACGCAGGTTCGAACCCTGCACCAGCCACCGGATGGAGAACGGCCCCCGATCTGCGGAGACGCGGATTGGGGGCCGTTCTCGTTTTCGCGCCGCGGCGCCGGGGGTGCACTTGTTGCGCATTGCTTGCAATTACTGGCAGCTGGCAGCAGAGTGGGGTCCGAGGGTGGGCCGGGCCGTTCAGCGTGAGTGCGGTGTCCCGGGTGCGCGGGTGCGCGCCGGGGGTCCTTCGCAAGAGCTGGTCGTCTTCCCAACCGGCGCCCGCCGGGACAGCGGCCCCCCACCCCCGTCCGGTGCAGCCATCCGTTCGGCGCCGCACGGCCGTCAGGAGCGCGTCAGGAGCGCCCGTCGCCGCGTCAGGGGCGCGCAGCCGTGACCGACCGCGCACCGCGCCCGCACACCGGTGCGGTGGTCCGCCGGCCGCGGACGGCCGCGGGTGCCGACGTGACCGGCTGACGCGCAGCTCAACGGCCCCGGAGGGTGTTCGCCCTCCGGGGCCGTTCGCCGTCCGGGGCCGTTCGCGTCAAGGTCCCGTCAACGTCCCGCCCTCACCCGTATGGAGGGCGTCAGGGCCCCCGTGACGCGCCCCCGGCGGCTGCTTGGCTGCATCTGCCGGCCTTCCGCCGGCGCCGCGCCGGGCCCCGGCCCGTTCGCGGCAGTCTCTCGAACCACGCTGGTGGAGCCATGTCCGATCTCATCTACGTCGGTGTCACGGTCGCCGTGTTCGCCGTCATCGCCCTGATCGCGCGGGGGGTGGAGAAGCTGTGAGCGCCGAGAACATCGCAGGTCTGATCGTGGCCGTCGCGCTGGTCGGCTATCTCGTCGTCGCGCTGATCTACCCGGAGAAGTTCTGACATGAGCTCCACTCTCGCGGGCTGGCTGCAGGCCGTCGCCCTGGTCGGCGCGCTGGCCCTGTGCTACCGGCCCCTGGGCGACTACATCGCCCGCATCCTGACCACCTCGAAGCACCTCAGAGTCGAGCGCGGCATCTACAAGGTGATCGGTGTCGACGGCGACGCCGATCAGCGCTGGCCGGTGTACCTGCGCTCGGTGCTGGCCTTCTCGGCCGTCTCCGTCCTCTTCCTGTACGGGCTGATCCGCCTGCAGGGCCACCTGCTGCTGAGCCTGGGCGTTCCGCAGATGGAGGGCCACCAGGCCTGGAACACCGCGATCTCGTTCGTCACCAACACCAACTGGCAGTCCTACAGCGGTGAGTCCGCGATGGGCCACCTGGTGCAGATGGCCGGCCTGGCGGTGCAGAACTTCGTGTCCGCGGCCGTCGGCATCGCCATCGTGGCCGCGCTGATCCGGGGCTTCACGCGCAACCGGACGGACCGGCTGGGCAACTTCTGGGTGGACCTGGTCCGGATCAACCTGCGCCTGCTGCTGCCGCTGTCAATCGTCTTCGCGCTCGTCCTGGTGGCGAACGGTGTGGTCCAGAACTTCCACGGCTTCCACGAGGTGACCAACCTCGCGGGTGACGTGCAGAAGATCCCGGGCGGCCCGGTGGCCTCGCAGGAAGTCATCAAGGAGCTGGGCACCAACGGCGGCGGCTTCTTCAACGCCAACTCGGCGCACCCGTTCGAGAACCCGACCGGGTTCACGAACTGGCTGGAGATCTTCCTGATCCTGCTGATTCCGTTCGCGCTGCCGCGGACCTTCGGCAAGATGGTCGGCGACAACCGCCAGGGCTACGCGATCGCCGCGGTGATGGGGATCTTCTGGGTGGCTTCGGCGGCCCTGATCACCTTCGCGGAGTCGCAGCACTCCGGTACCGCCCTGCAGGCGGCCGGTGCCGCGATGGAGGGCAAGGAGCAGCGGTTCGGCATCGCGGCCTCGGGCCTGTTCGCGGCGTCGACGACGCTGACCTCGACCGGTGCGGTGAACTCCTTCCACGACTCGTACACACCGTTCGGCGGCGGGATCACGATCTTCAACATGATGCTGGGCGAGATCGCGCCCGGCGGTGTGGGTTCCGGTCTGTACGGGATGCTGATCCTGGCGATCGTCGCGGTGTTCGTGGCCGGTCTGATGGTCGGGCGCACCCCCGAGTACCTGGGCAAGAAGCTCGGCGGCCGGGAGATGAAGTTCGCCTCGCTGTACATCCTCACCACGCCGACGATCGTGCTGGTCGGTACGGGTGTGGCGATGGCGCTGCCGGGTGAGCGGGGAGGGATGCTCAACTCGGGCGCCCATGGCTTCTCCGAGGTGCTGTACGCCTTCACCTCGGCCGCGAACAACAACGGCTCGGCGTTCGGCGGCATCACCGTCAACACCGACTGGTACGACACCGCGCTCGGCCTGTGCATGGTGTTCGGCCGGTTCCTGCCGATGGTGTTCGTGCTGGCGCTGGCGGGCTCGCTCGCCCGGCAGCAGCCGGTGCCGGCCACCCCGGGCACCCTGCCCACCCACAAGCCGCTGTTCGTGGGCCTGCTGTCGGGCGTCGTCCTGATCGTCGTCGGCCTCACCTACTTCCCGGCCCTGGCTCTCGGGCCGATCGCGGAAGGTCTCTCCTCCTGATGTCCACTCCCACGCTCACCCCCGCACCGGCCGACCAGGCCGACCGGGCCGAGTCCGCCGCGTCGCACAGAGTCTCCAGCGGCCTCCTCGACCCGAAGCTGATCGTCGCCTCGCTGCCGGACGCGGTGAAGAAGCTCGACCCCCGGGTGATGGTCAAGAACCCGGTGATGTTCGTGGTCGAGGTCGGCTCGGTGGTCACCACTGTCTCCGCGATCGCCAGCCCGTCCGTGTTCGCCTGGGTCATCACCCTCTGGCTCTGGCTGACCACCGTGTTCGCCAACCTGGCGGAGGCCGTCGCCGAGGGCCGCGGCAAGGCCCAGGCCGACACCCTGCGCAAGACCAAGACCGAGAGCGTCGCCCGCCGGCTCACCGACTGGCCCGCCTCGCAGGCCGAGGAGGAGGTCCCCGGGACGGCCCTGCGGCTGGGCGACCACGTGGTGGTCGAGGCCGGGCAGGTCATCCCCGGTGACGGCGACGTCGTCGAGGGCGTCGCGTCCGTCGACGAGTCGGCGATCACCGGTGAGTCCGCGCCGGTGATCCGGGAGTCCGGCGGCGACCGCTCCGCGGTGACGGGCGGCACCAAGGTGCTGTCCGACCGGATCGTGGTGCGGATCGCCTCGGAGCCCGGCAAGTCGTTCATCGACCGGATGATCGCCCTGGTCGAGGGTGCCGCCCGGCAGAAGACGCCCAACGAGATCGCGCTGAACATCCTGCTGGCCTCGCTGACCGTCGTCTTCCTGGTCGCCGTGGTGACCCTGCAGCCGATGGCCACCTACGCCGGCGCTCCGCAGTCGATGATCGTCCTGGTCGCCCTGATCGTGGCGCTCATCCCGACCACCATCGGCGCGCTGCTCTCCGCGATCGGTATCGCCGGCATGGACCGCCTGGTGCAGCGCAACGTGCTGGCCATGTCGGGGCGCGCCGTCGAGGCCGCCGGCGACGTCAACACCCTGCTGCTGGACAAGACCGGCACCATCACCCTGGGCAACCGCCAGGCCGCCGAGTTCCTCGCGGTGAGCGACGTCTCCACCGACGAACTGGCGAGCGCGGCGCAGCTCTCCTCTCTCGCGGACGAGACCCCGGAGGGCCGCTCGATCGTGGTCCTCGCCAAGACCGAGTACGGTCTGCGGGCCCGTGCCCAGGGCGAGCTGACGCACGCCACCTGGGTGCCGTTCACCGCCCAGACCCGCATGTCGGGCGTCGACCTGGACGAGGCCGACGGTGTCCACCAGGTCCGCAAGGGCGCGGCCGCCGCCGTGTCCAACTGGGTCGCCGACAACGGCGGCCGGGTCACCGACGAGGTCTCCACCCTGGTCGACGGCATCTCCGCCGCCGGTGGCACCCCGCTGGTCGTCGCGACGAAGGCCGGCGGCGAGCCCGCCCGCGTGCTGGGGGTCATCCACCTCAAGGACGTGGTCAAGGAGGGCATGCGGGAGCGCTTCGACGAGCTGCGCCGGATGGGCATCAAGACCGTCATGATCACGGGCGACAACCCGCTGACCGCCAAGGCGATCGCGGAGGAGGCGGGCGTGGACGACTTCCTCGCCGAGGCCACCCCCGAGGACAAGATGGCCCTGATCAA
>NZ_JBIALK010000048.1:0-30769 GCF_042873275.1 Kitasatospora sp. NPDC004745
GCACGACCGGGTCAGGACTCCAAGTCCCAGCCGCTCCAGGCGGGATATCAGCACACCGGCTCAACCGGCCGGCGACCCCAAAAGCAACGGCATTGGATCGCATGACCTGGGGGGTGGTGTCACCGGGCCCGGAGCACCGTGTGACCGCTGATGAGAGGCCTGACCGGCACCCGGCCGAGCGCAACGCCCGGCCGCTGACGGGTGTCGGGTCTGCGTAACGTGGATGCGCGCGAACGGTGCCGACGGGCGAGGCCGGGACGATGAACGACCTTCGGGGGGTTCGGTGTTCGAAACGAGTGACATCGCGGTCTTCCTCGGCCTGGACGTCGGCAAGGGCGACCACCACGGCCACGGCCTGACCGCAGCCGGAAAGACCGTCTTCGACAAGCGGCTGCCCAACAGCGAACCGAAACTGCGGGCCGTCTTCGACAAGCTCACCGCCAAGTTCGGCCGCGTGCTGGTCATCGTCGACCAGCCGGCCTCGATCGGCGCACTGCCGCTCGCCGTGGCCCGTGACGCCGGCTGCGAGGTCGCCTACCTGCCCGGCCTGGCGATGCGCCGCATCGCCGACCTCTACCCCGGCGAGGCCAAGACCGACGCCCGCGACGCCCACGTCATCGCGGACGCCGCCCGCACCATGCCCCACACCCTGCGCGCCCTCGAACTCGCCGACGAGACCGCCGCCCAGCTCACGGTCCTGACCGGCTTCGACCAGGACCTAGCCGCCGAGGCCACCCGCACCAGCAACCGCCTACGCGGCCTGCTCACCCAGTTCCACCCCTCCCTCGAACGCGTCCTCGGGCCCCGCCTGGACCACCCCGCCGTCACCCACCTACTCGAACGCCACGGCTCCCCGGCCGCCCTGCGCAAAGCCGGCCGACGAAGACTCGTCACCCTGATACGGCCCAAAGCCCCGCGCATGGCCGAACGCCTGGTCGACGAGATCTTCGACGCCCTCGACCAGCAGACCGTCGTCGTCCCCGGCACCACCACCCTGGACGTCGTGGTGCCCTCCCTGGCCCGCTCGCTCGCCGCCGTCCACGAACAGCGACGCGCCGTCGAAGCCCAGATCGGCGAACTGCTGGAGGCCCACCCTCTTTCCAAGGTCCTGACCTCGATGCCCGGAGTCGGGGTCAGGACCGCCGCCACCCTGCTGGTCACCGTCGGCGACGGCACCACCTTCCCCACAGCCGCCCACCTGGCCTCCTACGCCGGCCTCGCCCCGGCGACGAAGTCCTCCGGATCCTCCATCCACGGCGAACACGCCCCCAGAACCGGCAACCGGCTCCTGAAACGGGCCATGTTCCTCTCCGCGTTCGCCGCTCTCCACGACCCCGACTCCCGGACCTACTACGACCGGCAACGAAACCGCGGCAAGACCCACACCCAAGCCCTCCTCCGCCTCGCCCGCCAACGCATCAGCGTCCTGTTCGCCATGCTCCGCGACGGCACCCTCTACGAGACCCGCACCCCCGAATCCACATCAGCATGACCCGCGCAGCCTTGACGAAGGACATAGAGGCACCCCCCGGGACCCCCGGCATGGGTCACCTCCGCGGGCGGACCGGGCAGGGTCGACCCCCTCCGCGCGGGCGGAGCGGACACCGCCCGCGGGTACGGGCCGCTCGCTGAGCACGGGCCACCTCCGCGCTGACGGAGCGGAAGCCGGGGTCCGGCGGGACCATCAGCGCATTGGGGCACCTCCGCGCGGGCGGAGTGGACGCGTCTCCGCGTCGGGTCTGCGCGCGGTCCAGCGGGTCACCTCCGCGAGGGCGTAGCGGACAGCTTGTACGACTGCCAGCCCGGGTGCTCCAGCGGGTCACCTCCGCGCGGGCGGAGCGGACCGGGCCTCGTACGCGTAATCGTAGGTTCCGCACGGTTCACCTCCGCACGGGCGGAGCGGACGTCCTGGAGACCTTCGGCGAGTACAGCCCCGTCGGGTCACCTCCGCACGGGCGGAGCGGACCTCGCAGCGTATCTGACGGTGCATCAGGTGGCAGGGTCACCTCCGCACGGGCGGAGCGGACGACTCCCTGACGCGGCTCGGTGCGAAGCACGGAGGGTCACCTCCGCACGGGCGGAGCGGACATCATGAGGGGGATGGCCCATCCGTCGACGCGCGGGTCACCTCCGCGCGGGCGGAGGGGACGGAGGGGCGTCGTCCTTGACCAGACCGAGTGCCGGGCCACCTCCGCGCAGGCGGAGCGGACCGGGCCCGGAGCATGTAAAGATGTCAGGGCCCGGGTCACCTCCGCGCGGGCGGAGCGGACGCGATCCAGCTGCTCGACCAGTCCCCGGCCAGCGGGTCACCTCCGCGCGGGCGGAGCGGACAAGAGCTGAAGCTGACGCGGGAGTTGATCACGCGGGTCACCTCCGCGCGGGCGGAGCGGACTTCTTCGAGAAGGAACAGGGCATCCGCTCTAGCGGGTCACCTCCGCGCGGGCGGAGCGGACCGCGCCCTCGCCGGAAGCCCCTCCGGCGGCCCCGGGTCACCTCCGCGCGGGCGGAGCGGACTTCGAGGGCCCAGGTTTCGCCGCGGGCGAGGGCGGGTCACCTCCGCGCGGGCGGAGCGGACCGCTGCACCTACACCGGCGAACCCGCCAACGGCGGGTCACCTCCGCGCGGGCGGAGCGGACGGTGCGGTTGGTCGACGCTGCGCTGCGCTCCTCGGGTCACCTCCGCGCGGGCGGAGCGGACCCTTCCTGAGCTGCGACGCAGCGGCGTCTTTGCTATTCCTTGACCATGCTGGAGGGTCGGTCGTGCTGTTGTGCTGTTGTGGTGTCAAGGAGCGCGGGGTTCATCGTGCCATGGGCTGCGGACAGCACCTCTGGTCGAAGCCGCCCGGCACCACACTGCGCCGGGAGACCGGGCCCTGTCCGCATCGACGGAACATCCAGAGCCAGCTACCTCTGCGCGGCGGGGCAGACGCGGACCAACCGGCCGCATCCCGGTTCGGCGGCGGCCTCCTCCGCCACGGGCGGAGCGGACACCCGCGTCTCCGTGCTGGCGGCCTCGGCCTGCTGGTCACCTCCGCGCGGACGGAGCGGACCGGGCACCCGGGATCGTACCTGTGGCCAGCAGCGGGTCACCTTCACGCAGGCGGAGCGGACCCAGCCACGATCACCATCTGCCCGCCGACCAACGGGGCACCTCCGCACGCGCAGAGCGGACTTCGTCCCGCCGCCGGGCGGGGTGGGATTCAGCGGGTCACCTCCGCGCGGGCAGAGCGGACGCCGCCGAACGCGAGCTCACCGCCATGCGCGACGGGGCACCTCCGCGCGGGCGGAGCGAACGTGGTGACGGTGAGCTGGATGCCCGAGGTGAACAGGTCGCCTCTGCACGGGCAGAGCGGAACCACCCCAGATTCCGCGCGCCAGGTCCTTGCCCGGACCACCTCCGCACCGACGGAGTGGTTCACGTCCTGACCACGACCTGAGAGGGCTTCACCGGACCACCTCCGCGCGGGCGAGGCCGACCTGGTGGTGATGAAACCGGTGATCGTCACGTGCGGGTCACCTCCGCGCAGGCGGAGCGGACCGGTGGATGCCGGGCACGCTGACGCCGTCGACCGGGTCACCTCCGCGCCGGCGGAGCGGACCTGCGCGAGGCCCTCGGCCCGCAGTGGCCGGCCGGGTCACCTCCGCGCAGGCGGAGCGGACCCGGGCCCGGACCTGATGCCCCCGTTCGCCACCGGGCCACCTCCGCGCACGCGGAGCGGACGAGGACCGCGCGGGTCTCCGGGTGGCGGGGCGCGGGTCACCTCCGCGCGGGTGGAGCGGACCCGTCAGCCACGCCGTGCCGCTGGTCCGCGGGCGGGTCACCTCCGCGCAGGCGGAGTGGACCCTTCCTGAGCTGCGACGCAGCGGCGTTTTTGCTATTTCTTGACCATGCTCGAGGGTCGGTCGTGGTGTCAAGGAGCGCGGGGTTCATCGTGCCACGGGCCGCGGGCAGCACCTCTGGTCGAAGCCGCCCGGCACCACACTGCGCCGGGAGACCGGGCCCTGTCCGCATCGACGGAACATCCAGAGCCAGCTACCTCTGCGCGGCGGGGCAGACGCGGACCAACCGGCCGCATCCCGGTTCGGCGGCGGCCTCCTCCGCCACGGGCGGAGCGGACACCCGCGTCTCCGTGCTGGCGGCCTCGGCCTGCTGGTCACCTCCGCACAGACGGGCGGACGAGGCGCTGAACCCCGAAAGCCACCTACCCGCGGGAGAAGCGGAACGCCTCGAGACCGGCACCCTGACCCAGCGGCACGGGCCGCCCCCGCGCAGGCGACGCGAACACCCGGCCACCCAGATCCACCGCCCGGTCGGCGGGACACCTCCGCGCAGGCGGAGCGGACCTGGCCAAGCTCCGCAACGTCCTCGTCCACGACGGGTCACCTCCGCGCAAGCGGAGCTGACCTCAAGGCCAGCGGGGGCCTCCTGCCCCCGCCGAGCCACGTCCGCACGGACGGAGCGGACGCGAGGAGCGTAGCGCGTTCGATCCGGCTGAGCGGGTCACCTCCGCGGGGGCGGAGCGGTCTGGCTGACCGTGTCCGCGTCCAACACGGGGCACCCCCGCGCGGGCGGAGCGGATGGCAACGGCGCGCACACCGAGATCGTCGTGGGCGGGTCACCTCCGCACGGGCGGAGCGGACGCGGCCTGGGCGACGGCCGCGGATCTCGAGAGCGGGTCACCTCCGCGCCGGCGGAGCGGACGGCCGAGACCTGGATTCGCGAGCTGACGGTCACTGTCAACCTCCGCGGCAGGCGGAGCGGGATCCTCACGGGTCGAATCTGGGGGCCGGGATCGGTGCCCCCATGGCCAGCTCCGCGCTCAGGAAAGCCTGGAGCCGGGTCACCGATACCAGGTGCGGATGACAGCAGCGGTCTCGCGGACATCGGCCTGGCCATCGCGTACTCGGGCAGCGAGCCCAACGGCCGCCTTGGGCTCGGCGGTGACGATGACCCCAGAGGCAGACAGGTAGGAAGCAGCAACGACAGCCGCAAAGTGCTCGTTGGCGAACTCCAGCGCCGGAACGCGGATGAGTTGGTGCATAAGCGCGGCCGCCCTCTGGTGCACACCCACGTACACCGGCACATCCATCACCTCGTCGACATGACGGGCCACCGCCGCAGCCAGCGTGCCGTAATCCGTGACATCCGGATCAGCCCGCAGAAACTGATGGGCGACATCCAACAGCCACGCCCGATCAACACAGAGGATCACGCCGCCTCCGCCGTCCCCGACCGCCGCGAAGCCGCCCCCTGAGGATAGGGACCGAACTCCGCCTCAAACGCCGGACCCCACGCCTGCGAGAAGTGCGCAGCAGCGGTCAGGAAGCGCTCGCGGCGTTCATCCGCCTCCTCCACCAGGACCTTGCGCGCGTAGTCCGGCAGGCTCATCCCCGCCGCCTCAGCCCGCTGCTCCAGTGCCGCGTGGGTTGTCTCGTCCAATCGGACGTTCAGCTGCTTCATGAGGCAAGCGTAGCGATGCGTATACCACGCTACAACCTGGTGGTAGCGCTGAATCTCGACTCTGGACCACGTTGCACGGCGCGCCTACCGGCAGGCTCAAGATCACCCCCGCACGGGCGGAGCGGACGACCCGGCGACCGTCGCGGACGTGCTCCGGGCCGGGTCACCTCCGCGCGTGCGGAGCGGACCTCAGCCAGTCGGCACGGGACGCCGCCGCCGACGGGTCACCTCCGCGCGGGCGGAGCGGACCACCAGGAGTACTGGGCCGTGCTGCCTGCCGTCGGGTCACCTCCGCGCGGGCGGAGCGGACGACCCAGCGACCATCGCGGACGTGCTCCGGTCGGGTCACCTCCGCACGGGCGGCGCCGACACCCCGGCCGGAAGCACGTACTGTCGCGGCAACGGGGCACCTCCGCGCGGGCGGAGCGGACTCGTACGTAGCCGTCACCTGCGCCGAACTCGTCGGGTCACCTCCGCGCGGGCGGAGCGGACGCCGACAGGAACGGCGTCTCGGTCGGGTCCACGGGCTACCTCCGTGCGGGCGGAACGGACCGCCGGGACATACCCGTGGCGGACCGGAAGGACGGGTCACCTCCGCGAAGGCAGAGCTGACTGTGCCATGTCGTCGCCGAATCCCGGTACCCAAGGGGCACCTCCGCAGGGCGGAGCGGACCCTTCGCGACCTGCTGCGCAGCGTGGCCTGTGCCGGTTCTTGGCCGTGTTGAGGCGTCGGGTTGGAGAGCTGTTGTGGTGTCAAGGAGCGAGGTGATGATCCTAGTGGTGGGGTGTGACGGCGTCCTCTGTTCTGGGTTTGGGTCCCGGTTGTCAGTGCCTGGGTCTAGCGTCATCGAGTGGCTACTGTCCGTGCCCGAGTAGTGGGGACCGCTCTGTGACGCGTGCGTCGTTCGATGTGGTGGTGAGGCCGTGGATTCCGGCCCGTGTGCGTGCTGATCTGTCTGATGAGCAGGTCGCGGAGTTGCCGGTGCGGGGTGGGCCGGGGGAGTCGGTGGTCCTGGGGCTAGCCGATGTACTGCGGTGGGCTCATCTGCTGGAGCACATCGACTGCCCGGATCCGGCGTCGGAGTCGGCGCTGCTGCGGGTCCTGATCGCGCTGACGGCGCGGGTGACGGGTCTGGACGAGGCTGAGGACTGGGATGACACCCGGTGGGATGTGCTGGAGGCCGGCTGTCTGGCCCCGGGGCGGGTCGACGAGTACTTCGGGCGGTATGCCGGGCGGTTCGACCTGTTCGATGTGGCGCGGCCGTGGTTGCAGGAGCCTCGGCTGGCGGGGGAGTGTACGGGCAGCAGTGGGACCGGGCGGTTGCTGATGACGAGCCCGTCGGGGAACAACCATGTGTGGTGGCTTCTGGAGAAGGGCGGGCTCGGGGGTCCGGTTCCGGTGGCGACGGCGGCGTTCGGGTTGCTGACGTGGTTGTTCGCGGGGCCGTCGGGGACGGCGGCGAACCGGCGCCGTTCGGATGGCCGGAACAGCCACTACACGGTGGCCGGGCCGATTCGGGCGCTCGTGTCCTGGTTCCCGGCCGGCCGCAGTCTCGCGGAGACGCTGGTTCTGGGGGTGCCGTCGCCGGACACGTGGCCGACGAACCCCGGGAGGGATGAGGCGCCGTGGGAGGCCGAGCAGCTACCGGACCCGAGGCTGCCCGCGGCGCCGGCCGGGCCGGTGTCGCTGCTGACTGGGCGCGCCGCTCACGCCGTGCTGCTGAAGCCCGATGCTGAGGGCGGGCACGTGACCGATACGTGGGTGACGTGGGCGTGCGAGAACGAGTTGCCGGAGGCCGAGGACCCGTACGTGATCAGGCGTGACGAGGGTGGCCCGGTGCGGGCGAACTGTGCGCGGGTGGCGTGGCGGGACCTGGACGCGTTGCTGCTGAAGACCGTGCCGGGGAAGGTGGCGCGTTACCGGCCGGCTGTTCTCGCGTCGATCGCGCGGCTTCCCATGGAGACGGCGGCCGGTTTGCGGCTGCGGGCGTACGGGCTGCACCAGGAACGGCGGGACCCGGAGACCGCATGGTTCACGGCGGTCACGCCGCCGGTGCTGGGTGCCCTCGAGGAGCTGGACGAGGACGGTGCGGCAGCGGTCTCGGTGGCCCGGGTGCGGGCCGAGGGGGTGTCGGCGGGGCTGGCGAAGGCACTGCGAGCGGCGTGGCAGGCCTACAGCAACGACAAACGGGTGTGTCCGTGGGTGGACTCGGCGCTGCCGGTGTACTGGTCCGAGGCGGAGGCCGAGTTCTGGAAGGCCGTCCTCCCGGACGACAGCGGGCAACGGCCTCGCCCGGCGTTCCAGCGGGTCGCCACCCAGGTGTTCGACGCCGTCACGGCGACGGCCGCGGTCACACCGCGCGGAATGCAGGCGGTCGAGCAGGCCCGCGCCGACATGCTCAAGCCGCCCAGAGGCCCGCGCAAAAAGTAGGCGTCGCCCTGCGCCGGGGCGGTCGCGTCATGAGCGCTCAGGGTCCCGGCTGCTGCCCGGCGTGGTGGCCGCCCCGCAGCTACAGGTGCGTACGCCCGGTCCGGACTGTCGGCCTGGGGGGCGTCGCCGACGGCGCGGGGGGGCGTTGAACAGCGGCGGCCGCGGTGAGGCCTTCCTGATCCGGGGCTCGTGGACGCGGGCAGGCGGGTGCCTTCACCGGGCCTGTCCCGCGGCCCGAATCCCCGACCCGACCCACCCAAACCGCATTGCCCAACCGCACGACCGTCCGCCCGACCCGTCCGAGCATCCAACCCGCCCCACCGGCAGGTTGCCCGACCGCCCGAGCCAACGGCGACCCGAAGAGAAAGGACTCGCCCCCGACCCCGGCCCCGCCACCACCCACCGGCGGGAACGTCACCCCTTCACCCCTCAGCGAGGAGCCCATGACCATCGAATCGCCGCCCTCCACGGAGACGGACCCCCTCGAACACCAGCGTGCCTTCATGCTGCACGTCCACCAGCAGTGCTCCACGCCCGGCGGCCGCGCCGCAATCCGCTCCGCCCTGGTCGACCCGCACAAGCCGTTCCGCGCCTACGAGTACCTGCTGGCCCGGATCCCGCGTTGGACGAACCGCGACACCGAACGCGTCTACGTCCTCACCGCGGGCATGTACGCCGACCAGGCCCCCAACCCCCGCCTCGACAAGACGCGAAAGCCGCCCGCCGGCCTGGCCGCCCCCGTCGAAGGAGACCGCTGGCGCAACCTCGGCTGGTCGCTCGCCCGCGCCGTCCGCACCAACGTACTGAGCGCCGACACCGTCCAGGCCCGCCTGCTGCTGATGGCCCGCCAGGACGCCGACACCCTCTCCCGCGAACTGCCCCCGCTCGTCGCCCGGCTACGCGCCGGCGACGTCCCCGTCGTGTGGCCGCTGCTGCTGCGCGACCTGACCCGCTGGACCACCTACCCGACCGACACCGCCCGCGCCTGGACCCGGGCCTACTACCAGTACGACACCAACACGACCCCTGAGACCGCCACCGCCACCGAGGAGACCTCCTGATGAAGCGCCGCCTGTACCTCGACCTGCACGTCATCCACTCCTACCCGCTGTCCTGCCTCAACCGCGACGACCTCAACACCCCCAAGACCGCCTTCTACGGAGGCGAGCAGCGCGGCCGTATCTCCTCCCAGTCCGGGAAGCGGCACGTGCGGGTGGAGGTGGAGGACCGGCTGGGGGAGTGGGCGGTGCGCACGAGGAGGCTGCCGGAGAGCATCGCCGCCGAGCTGGAGCGCGCAGGCTGGGACGGTGAGCTCGCCCACCGGGCCGGGCGGATGGTGGTCCTGGCCGCGGGCGTGAAGGGCGTAGCCGTCGACGGGGACAACGACACGAACAGCATGCTGCTGCTGCCGAAGGCCGGCATCGCGGAGCTCGCCGAGGTCGCCGTCGAGCACCGGGAGCTGGTCGAGGCCGGCGTCGACAAGAAGAAGGAGGAGGCGGCGCAGGCGAAGCTGGTGAAGGCGGCCGGCGAGAAGGTGCTGGGGATCCTGCGGGGGCGCACGTCGAGTATCGCGGCGTTCGGGCGGATGCTGGCGAACGAGCCCGGGTCGGCGGTGGCGGGGGCGGTGCAGGTCGCGCACCAGCTGACCACCCATGCCCTGGCGATCCAGCCTGATTACTTCACCGCGGTCGACGACGTCACCCACGGCCAAGAGGACGAGTCCGGGTCGGCGCACCTGGGGACCGTGTTCCACACCTCCGGTACGTACTACCGGTACAGCTCGGTGAACCTGCCGGAGCTGGCCGCCAACCTGAGCGACGACCCCGGCGCGGCGCGGCGCCTGGCGGTGGAGTTCGCGCGGGCCTTCGCCGTCGTCGTGCCGTCCGCGCGCAAGGGCTCGACCGCGCCGTTCACCCCGCCGTCGCTGGTGCACGTGGTGCTGCGCGGTGACCAGCCGGTGAACCTGGGCGGCGCGTTCGAGCAGCCCGTCACCGCGGAGCGTGGCAGCGGTTTCGTCGAGCCGTCGATCCGGCGTCTGGACACGCACGCCGCCGCGGTCAACGGCTTCCTCGGCGGCGCCGGCGTGCTTGCCTCCGCCTACACCGGCCCGGGAGTCGGCAGCGTCGAGCACCTCGGCGAGAACGCCGGCTCCCTGGAGAAGCTGCTGGCCACCGTCGACGCGGCGATCGGCGAGCACCTGTGACCGGCGCAGGACTGCTGGTGCACCTGGCCGCGCCGATGCAGTCCTGGGGCAGCCCCTCCCAGTTCGGCACCCGCCTGACCTACCCGTACCCGACAAGGTCCGCGATGACCGGCCTGTTCGCGTGCGCGCTGGGTCTTCCGCGCGGCTCCGACCTCTCCGATCTGGCCGGCCTGCGGTACACGGTGCGCATCGACCGGCCCGGCCGGCTCCTGCGGGACTACCACACCACCGGCGGCGGCTACCCCCGGGAGAAGACCGTCATCACCGCGGCCGGCGGACGCCGCCCGCTGAAGGAGGCCACCCTCCAGTCCGAACGCTGGTACCTGGCCGACGCGGCGTTCACCGTCGCCGTCACCGGCCCGCCCGCCACCACCGACAAGCTGGCCGACGCCCTGCGCCACCCGGTATGGCACCCCTACCTCGGGCGCCGGTCCTGCCCGCCCACCGCGCCGATCCTCATCACCACCACCGGCGACCCCGCCGCAGACCTCCTGCGCCTGCCGCTCCACCGCGAGCCCGAACACCCCCGGCCGGGCATGGCCGAGGGCTGCGTCGAGGTCGTCTTCGTCCACGACACCGACCCCGGAACCGGCCACCCGCCCGTCACCCAGGTCCGCGACCACCTCCCCACCGACGGCACCCGCCGCTTCGCCAGCCGCCCGCTGTGGGAAACCCGCCACACCTTCACCCACGCCCAGCACGCCGGCACCGGCACCGCCTGGATCAGCGCCCTCACCACCTACACCCGCACCTGACCAGCCCCACCGGCACCCGCCCCGCCCCCGCGGGGGACCACCCCACCCCGGAGAGCCACCATGACCCACCTCACCCTGCTGCACCTCGACCCCCGCTCCCGCGACGCCGCAACCGACCTGCGCGACGCCAACCGCATGCACCAGCGGATCATGGGCATGTACCCCGACACCCTCACCAGCGGCGATGCCGCCCGACACAGCCTCGGCATCCTCCACCGCGTCGAACGCACACCCCAGAGCACCACCGTCCTCGTCCAGTCCGCCATGGCCGCAGACCCCACCACCCTCCCCGACCGCTACGCCACCACTCAGCAGCGGAACCTCACACCGCTGCTGGACTGGCTCGCCGACGGGCGCACCATCCGCTACCGCATCGACGGCTCACCCACCCGCTCCGTACGCGACGGCACCCGGGACGACCGCGGCCGCCTCAACCGCGGCAAGCCCGCCCCTCTCCACGGCAAAGACGCGATCGACTGGTGGGAACGCAAGGCCCGCACCGCCGGCCTCGAACTCCACGAGACCCTCGACATCCCCCAGGAACCGGCCACCGGCTACCGCGCCACCGGACCGATCCGCCACACCCTCACCCGCTTCGAAGGCACCGCCGTCGTCACCAACCACCACGCACTCCGCACCGCCATCACCGACGGCATCGGCCGCGGCCTCGCCTACGGCGCAGGCCTCCTCAGCATCGCCCCCCACCGCGGGTAAACAAACCGCAAAGCCCCCACAACGTTGCAGCTCAGAAAGGTCCGCTCCGTCCACGCGGAGGTGGTCCGAAGTAGTCCACGGGCCGGGCCCCGGTGGCACCGTCCGCTCCGCCCACGCTGAGGTGGTCCGCAGGTCCGGACCTGCTTCAAGTCCGCTCCGCCCACGCGGAGGTGGTCCGGTGGCTGCCAGGCCGGTGCCGTAGAGGGCGCCGTCCGCTCCGCCCACGCGGAGGTGGCCCGCGATGGCTGGACGAGGACGGGCACCCGCGCGTGTCCGCTCCGCCCACGCGGAGGTGTCCCGGGGGAGTACGCCAGGCTTTGCCGACACTTGGGGTCCGCTCCGTCCGTGCGGAGGTGATCAGAGCGCTGGGGCGTCGTCTCAACGGCTTTGGGATGTCGGGTTCGCCGGTGCGAAGGTGGCGCGGTTCTCCGTTCGCGCGGAGAGGAGCAGGAGGTGTTTGGGTGTTGGATCCGCGGATTGTCGGGAAGCGGCGGGGTTTGAGTGGCCCGTACCCGTTGGTGTGTCATCTGGCGGATGCGGCGGTGATCGCGGGTGCGTTGTGGGACGTTTATCTGAGTTCTGCTCAGCGGCAGGTGATCGCCTCCGGGTGGGGTGTGGACCTGGCGCGGGCCCGGCGGCTGGTGATGCTGGCTGCGGGCCTGCATGACACCGGCAAGATCATCTTCTGCTTTCATCGAGGGATCGAGGGAACCCGAGGCCTGCTGGCCGATCCGCGGTATCAGGCACCGACGGGCTGGATGCACGACGAATGGATCCCGCACCAGGTGGCGAGCCACCGGGTGTTGCCGCAGATCCTCACCGGGTTGGGGTGGCCTGCGGTCGAGCGGCCCTGGAAGTCGGCGGCTCACCAGCTCGCGCAGATCCTCGGCGGTCACCATGGCGTGTTCGGGGAGGCACTGTCCGCGGCGGCGATGACCGATCCGCTGAAGGCACTGCGCGGGCTGGGTACGGACGGCTGGGCCGAGCAGCGGCAGGCTCATGCCCGTACGGTGTTCGAGCTCTGCGGGTCGCCCGCCGCACCGGAGCGATTGCTGCCGGCGGGCGCTGCGGTCGTGGTGACCGGTGTGGTGATCCTCGCGGACTGGCTGGCCTCGAACACACGCCAGGTCCAGGGACGGCTGGACGCCTGGAACGGCGACCTCCCCGCACACGTGGCGAGGATCCGCCAGCGCGCACCATGGGTACTCGCCCACGCCCAGCTCGCCGCGCCAGCCTGGAAACCCATCACGACGTTCACCGACCTGTTCCCCGACATCAAGGACCCTTACCCGCTGCAGGCCGACGTCGCCAAGCGCCTCAAGGACCTGGTCGACGGACCAGGACTGGTACTCGTCACCGCGCCCACCGGCGACGGGAAGACGGAGACCGCGCTGTTCGCCGCCCGCATCCTCGGCGCAGCGGCCGGGGCCGGCGGCCTGGCGGTGTTGTTGCCGACGATGGCGACGACCGATGCGATGTGGCGCCGGGTGAAGAAGTTCACCGCCCGGGCCGCCGAGGTCGGCACGCCGGTGACGCTGTTGAACTCGATGGCGTGGCTGAACGAGGAGTACGACCTGGAGCGCGATGAGGTCGTGGCGGACGGGTGTGTGTCGACGGAGGCCGCGCACTGGCTGCGCGGGCCGCATCGGGGGCTGGCCGCCGGGGTGGCGGTCGGTACGTGGGATCAGGCGGCGCTCGCGGTGCTGCCGGTCCGGTTCAACGTGCTGCGGTGGCTGGGTCTGTCAGGGAAGACGCTGGTCATCGACGAGGCGCACAGCTACGACGCCTACGGGCACCGGCTGACCCAGAGGCTGCTCGAGTGGTGCGGTCACCTCGGTGTCCCGGTGGTCCTGCTGTCGGCGACCCTGACCGGCCGGACCGCCACCGAGCTCGTCGGCGCCTACCGCGCCGGCGCCGGCCATACGAGCGCGGAGCCGATCGTTTCCCCTTACCCGGGCTGGGTCCACGTCTCGGCGAGGACCGGGACGGTCACCCCGCACGGCCCGCTGCCCACTACCCGGGAACGCGAGGTCGCCGTCGATCACCACACCGTCCGGCACAGTCACGACCCCGCGGCGGTCGGGGGTCGGGCTGCCCGAATCCTGTCCGAGCTTCGGCCCGCGGCCACCGGTACGGGTTGCGCCCTGGTGGTGTGCAACGTCGTCGCCGACGCCCAGGCCACCCGGAGGATGCTCGCGAAGGCGTGGGGTGCGGACGGCCCGCAGATCGTGCTTCTGCATGCCCGGCTCCCCATGTGGCAGCGGATCGAGCGCACCGACCTGATCGAGAGCATGGTCGGATCGAAGGGTCGCCGCCCGGCCAGGCCGCTCGTGGTCGTCGCGACCCAGGTTGTCGAGCAGTCCCTCGACTGGGACTTCGACCTTGTCGTCTCCGACCTCGCCCCGATGAGTCTTCTTCTGCAGCGCGCCGGACGATGCCACCGCCACGACCACCCTCGGCCGGCTTGGGCGCCGCTTCCGCGGCTCGTCGTCTTGTCTGCGCCCGGCGGCCGGCCCGCTCCGCACTGGGGCGACGTCTATGACACGTCCCTCCTGCGTCGTACCTGCAACACGCTCCGCACGCTGGACGGGCCGGTCGCCATCCCGGCGGCGGTCCCCGGCCTGATCGCCGACGTGTACGACGCCGCGTGGGACCCGGCTCTGGCGGACACCGACGACACGGCGCGCCTGGCCAAGGAGCAGGTGCAGGCCGCGGCGGCCGACATCGTGATGATCCCGCCACCGGCCCGGGTCAAGGACCTGCACCCTCTGACCTCGGCCCTCGACCCGGACCTCGCGGTCACCCGACTCGGTGGCGAGTCGAAGCGCATCCTGCCCGTCCGGCCCACCGACGACGGCTGGACCTTCGTCACCGCCGACGGCCCGGCCCAGCTGCCCGACCGACCCACCAAGCAGGACATCCGCACCGTCATCCTCTCCACCGTCCAAGTCCGGTCGACCTGGCTCACCGGCGCGGGCCCGGAGACCTTCCCGCCCGCCACGTGGCGGGACATCCCCGCGCTGCGCGACATCGCTTTGATCCCCCACGACAGGAAGACCGGGAGATGGCGAGCGCCGGATGGGCGGACCATCCGTCTGGACCCCATCGACGGCATCATCCGCGAGTAGATCCGCTCCAGCAGGCTGTGGTCGCGGCGGAGTGCGACCACAGCCACCGCGGCGGGGGAGTGGGGGCGGCTGTTGGTCTCCCGAGACCGATCGCCAGGGCGTGGCAAGCGGCTCTGGTGCCGTGCGGAGGTTCTGGTTGCACCCTTGCCGGGACGCCGGGGGCCCCGGCCTGGATGGCCGGGGCCAGGGCGGCTGTCAGGTGTTGGGGCGTCGGAGGGCTCGGACGCCGAGGTCGTAGGCCATGGAGCCGAGGGCGAGGACGACGAGCGGCCACACCAGCAGGGAGTCGGGTGCCACCGTGCCGGAGAGCAAGGCGGTGGTGACCGAGCCGGTGCCGGCCATGGCGGTGCAGGTCGGCGCGGCGGGCAGGCGCAGCACCAGGCCGCGCTCCGTCTCCGGGGCGTCCGGGCGGCGGCTCATCGGGTCACCGCCGCGGCGGTGTGCTGGGTGTGCCGGTTGCCGAGGTGGGAGAGCTTGCGGCGGACCTTGTCGCCGTAGGCGGCGGGCAGGCCGAGGTCGAGGGCGGCGTCGGCCCAGGTGGCCTTGCGGGAGGCCCAGAGGTTGGCGACGGCGGCCTCCGTCGGGTCGAGGCCGCGCAGCACGGCGTCGATGCGGGGGTCGGTGAAGTCGTGCTCCAGGACGAGGGCGTCGGCGGCGGGCTTGTCCGGGTACACGTCCCGGACCGTCACGCCGTCGCGGTTGGGCGTCTCCAGCATCCACACCCGTTTGCCTTTGCCGGTGCGGACGGTGCCGTCGGGTGCTCGCCACTGGAAGCCGCCGAACCGGTGTTCCCAGACCTCCGTCCATCGTCGGCGTTCGGCGGCGGTGTACCCGCGCAGGATGGCCAGCAGCTCGGGGTCGGTGAGGTAGCTGCCGAGCCGGTCGACCCAGTCCCCGAGCAGCGCGGCGGTCACCGCGTCCCGCCACCGGGCGACGTCGGCGTGACCGAGGACGTTGCGGGTGAAGTCGTCGACGGCCTCGTACTTGCCCTCGATCGCGGCCCACCGGGCGGCCAGCGCCGCCAGCAGAACCTCGCGGGCGGGCCGCCAGTACCGAAGCCCCTCCCCCACCGTGAACCCGGTCACGCTGACCCCGTCGACCTCCGACGGCGACTGGATGAGGAATACAACTTCCCTGAACCAGGGGACCCACTCGATGGCGACCTGCTGCCGACCAGCGCCAGCCCCTGCCAGGAGCACCCTGCAGGCAAGTCCTCCAGGGGCGGCGAACCAGCTCGGGGTGTCCGGACCGCAGCTGACGGCCCGTCCCGGCCGCTCCTGCAGGCCGGCGGGTCCCGGAAGAAGCGCGCAGTTGTGGACTTCGGCGGTCATCTCTATCTCGTTCCTCCGTGTTCTGGGGAGGTTCCCCCACCCTCGGGGGACGGGAAAGGGCGGATCCGGCAAAGATCTTGGGAATTCTGATGTGACGCGCATCACATGCAATGTCGGCGTTGCCGTCCCGTGTCCGCGGGTGTCCGCTGAACGTCCGGCGAGGTGCTGATAGTTCGCCTGTTACCGAGGGAGCGGCGGTGCGCGCGGTGCACGCCAAAGCTGGCTTCGACGACATGCCTGGCACCCGGCACGCCCGGCGCCTGGTCCGCGACCACGGCGCGACCCTGGCCGATGCCGGCATCCCGCACTGCATGCGCCTCGGACTCGAGCCCGCCCCGCGCCTCTGCCCCGGCCACCTCCAGCACGGCCTCTACGCCGAGCGCCTCGTCCAGCCGGGCTTCCCCGCAGACGGCGGAGGACCGGACCCTCAACCTCAACGCGCGCGTACAGCAAGGCGGTGGCGACCGAGCCGTGTCGGCCAAGCGGTGCAGGTCGGCGCGACTGGCAGGCGCAGCACCAGGCCGCGCTCCGCCTCCGGGCCGCCGTTTCAGGTAACGGCTGCGTGGTACCGCGACCGCCGGCCTTCTGGCACAAAGGCCACAACCAGTGCTCAGGCCCGTGCCTTCTGGGTCGCGATCAGGCCAGACCGGTCAGGGTGAAACATCGAGACGACCTGCGGGAACAGGCCGCCAAGTCGGCAGTGCCACCCGCTCGGGCGGCATGGGCAGACCAGCCCGGGGCACCTGCGAACCCGTTCTCGGCTGCGGTTCATTGAACGTGTACGTGCTTACCATGCGGTTGGTCGGCGATGTCGAACGATCATGTGGCTCGCGTCCCGGCCTCTGGCCGGAAAGCCATCATCGCCACCGATTTACCCATACTTGACGATGACATGACCGTTAGTGTCCGTTCCACTGTCTCAGGACTTTGGAGGGGACCCGTGACACGAACCAGGCGCGCCTTGACGAGCGCCGGAGTATGGGCCGGCGCCGCTGCGATCGCACTGTCCACAGCACCCACCGCGTCGGCGCAAGCGCCAACGCAGGACTGCGCCGGGATGTACAGCGCGAGGATTACCCAGTGGGCGATGCTGTGCGCCAACGCGGGGCAGCCGATTCGTGGCGCGTTCGCCACGTGGCGCAACCTGCCGATCACCTTCGACTCCAGCAACAACCCCAACATCAGGGTCGGTGCCGCGAACTACCTGACCGTCACCCCGGACATCTCCTCGTTCGCGACCGTGCGAATAGGCCTGTACGCGGAGAAGACCGGCGCCCAGAGCGCCAGTTACGCGCCGCACTGGGAGGAGGTGCTCAGCCAGGGCGGCGGCCGGGAGACGGCCATCAACGTCGGCGTCGGCTCGAATCTGGCGGACGGCAGAAACCACAGCTACCTCCTCCAGCGCCAGGACAGCGGTGACCAGTGGGAGGTGTTCTACGACTTCAACTCGGTCGGTACTACCACCGGGCAGACGGCCGTCTCCCGGGCATCCGAGGGCAACCGGATCGATGTCGGCTTGGAGGTCAACCACCCCGAGCACGTCGACGTCCCGGTCTTCGAGGACCGTCCGCAGTGGATGGACGAGAACAAGATCTGGGGCCGCTTCGCTCCCGCCAACACCGCGACCCAGCTCGGACTCGGCAAATGCGGCGAAGCTAGCCCCAGCGGCACGCCCTACGCCGCGCCGTACTGCTTCACCGCCCAGCAGAGGTCCAACACCCAGCCCCTGCCCTCCCCGGCCGGAACGGTCTCCTGGAGCGTCGGCAAACCACTGGCCACGCCTACTCCCGTCGCCCCGGCCACGGCGCCCAGCCCGGTGGCTCCCGGACTCGACAGGCCGACGGTGTTCAACGGCGTCGACCAGGACGCGCTCCACACCTGCCTGCAGAACACCCCGGACGCCTGCGTGACCACGGTGCCCGGCCTCGCCGACTGCCTGCACACCGCCAAACAGTGCAACGCCGACCAGCCCACCACCATCCCGCGGCGCAAGGGTGACGGCGTGCCCCCCACCCAGACCGTCGATGTGAGTGTCGACGACCTCAAGCTACGAACCGCCGGCGAGTTCGGCGTTCCGGTGGACTCGGTGCGGGTGAGCGCGGGGACCGTTGCCGACGACTCCAGTGGGCGCCGCGCCGCGGCACGGTGGGAGGCCGACACCCCGGTGTGGGTGGTCACCTCCGACGCACCCACCCGCGGCCGTCAGAAGGCCGGCTCTCAGGGCGAAGGTCTCGCCGTCGCCTACACCCAGGCCACCGGGGAACTCGTCGATGCCTGCTGGGGTCCGGCATGCCCGCGGTGACCAAACGGAAGCCTCGTGCCGGCCACACTCCTGACCAGTCGCGCCTCACAAAAGGAGTCTGTTTCGTGAACATCCGACCCATCCGCCGGTTCCTACGAGCCGCGGGAACCGGCGTCTGCGCCGTCCTGCTCGCCGCCGGAACCATCGCCGCCAGCCCGGCTGTCGCTCGCGGCCCCCAGGCCACCGGCTTCGTTCCCGCATCCACCGTGTCCGCGGAGGAACTCGCACGGCTCGGCCCACCGGTTCCCTTCTCCGAGTACGTCGCCGCACAGCAAGGCCACGGCTCCGGCGGCACCCCCCGACACGAGGCTGCCGCCCTGTCCGCCGACGACGCCGACCTCAAGCAGGAATGCGCCAAGCGCCCCGAAGCGGACTCGCCGGCGGGCTGGGTCAAGAACCGCTTCGAGACCTGCATACACCGCCACTACGACGTGGTCCTGCGCAGGGAGGACGGAACCGAGACCATCGGACGCCTCCAGTTCGAAGCCTGGCTCATCGGCTTCGCCTACGACGGACAGCGCAAGGTCGACTACCTCGCCAGCGTAGAGGACATCATCGTCCAGACCGTCAACGGTGAGGACGCAAAGACCTGGTCTATCAACCAAGAGTTCACCTACCTCGGCGGCCCCGTCACAGCCCCCGGCACGCAGCGCCGCAATGATCTCCTCGGCGCATGGAACTCGAACCCGACCTGGTCACTCACCTACACCTCACCCGACAACGGTCCACTGTTCGACCAGGGGAACCAGCAGATCGTCAACACCACTGTGACCATGTCGATGAACGTCAAGTCGCCCAGCGCCCCCTCCAGGGGATGGCAGGACACGGACGCCGCGCACTCAGACGTCCGCTTCGACTACGCCGGCCCCACTGCGGGCAAGCACAAAGGCACCGTCTTCACCGCCGCCCGGGTCGAGCTCGTCATGAAGCTCTCCGACCCCGCGGTCCGGGAGAGCGCACGGCACATAGCGGATGCCCAGAACAACCCCGAACGCACCTTCCCCTCCTTCGCGGCCAAGACCATCCCCGGGGCCAAGGAGCCACTGCACCGTCTCGTAGACAGGGAAGAGCAGAAGAAGAATCGAGCCGCCGCCATCAAGACCTGTGACGATGTCTGGGGCGACTACACGAAGTCCGGCCTGGAATGCGACGAGTACCCCTTCGCCTCCACCAAGGAAGGCGCGAATAGGAGGGACAGTTCAGGTAAGGCCGTGAACCGATACTCCGCACGTCTCATAGACGGCGACGACAACGGCAAGGGCGGGAATATGATCGGAGAGGTCTACTCCGTCAACCGGCTCTTGGACGGCGACGCCTTCTACGTGAAGATCGTCCCCTAGCCGGACGCCAACTGGGGTAGTAAGGAGAAAGTGGTGCCCGTCCTCTTCGAGTTCCGTACCGAAACCTGGCCCGACAACGGCAAGATCGTCGTGTACGACTCCGACGCCACCGTTCCGAGCGACGAAGCCCTCGTCCAGAGCCGACGGGATGTGGTCGGTAGGACCGGTACGCAGATCTACATCCACAGCCTACAAGGAACCTCCCCCGCCGAGATCGTGTTCCGGGTGTGGGACGGCCCGGTGCCGGCCGACAGCGGTTGGGGAGCCGAAGGCGAACGCGAGGTGGAACTGGACACGGCCACAGGATGTGTGGTCATCCGCGCCTTCTCGCCCGAGATCGCCGGATGCTTCGACCTGCCGCGCCCGGGAGTCTACGAAGGACGCGTCTCCTGGAAGGGGCGCCAGGCCGCCGAGGAGCAGCAGAGCAGCTTGCACGCCCAACTGGCCACACCGGAAGGCCAACTGAACTCAGAGGCCGTCTTCGCGGCCCACCACGAGACGCTGGAAACCTATCGGATCGACCTATGGTGGACAGCCGAGTCCGAGGACGACGAGGACGACGACTAGTACTCCAGCAGGACTTCTCCATTCCTGCTGGTCAACGGCTTGGGAGTGGGGAGTGTAGCGGGCGGGCGACAGGTCAGGGGCGATCTTCAGGGAACCGCCCCTCGATCGGAGATCGTCAGCTCCACCCTGCTGGGAATCCCCGACCTGCTGGCCGCGCCGACCCCGGTGAACCGGCCTGACCTGGATCATCGCCGGACCCTGACCCAATATCAGCACCACCCGGACATGGCCGGGCCCCTCACGCTCGTCGATGTGAAGGGCCCGGCCATCAGCGTCCGACCGACCCGCTGTCCGACGTTCGGGTTTCACCCTGCCCCAGACGGGGAGTTCCGCGTAGCGTGACCGACGGACCGTACACACCGGCCGCTACCGGAAGGGGAGTTCGTGCAGGCGGGGACCGTGCTGGACGGACGCTACGAGCTCGTCGAGCGGATCGGAGCGGGCGGCTTCGGCCAGGTGTGGGAGGCCTACGACCCGAAGGTCGACCGCTGGGTCGCGGTCAAGGTCCTCGCCGCGGACGGCAGCCCCGACAGCAGCCGCCAGGTCGCCCGGTTCGCCCGCGAGGCCGCGGTCGCCGGCGGCCTGTTCCACCCGAGCATCGTCACCGTCCACGACTTCGGCTCCACCGTCCATGACGGCCGCCAGGTCGCCTACCTGGTGATGGAACTGATCGACGGCGATCCGCTCTCCGCTGCCTTGAAGGACGGACCGCTCGGCCGGGCCGAGACCCTGGACATCGCCTACCGCGTCGCCGACGCCCTGGCCGCCGCCCACGACGCCGACCTGGTCTACCGCGACATCAAGCCCGCCAACGCAGCCCTGCTGCTGGCGTACATCGCGGACCGCGGCAACATGAACACCGCCACCGACCAGGCGTCCCGCTGGCTTTTCCCCGGCCGCCGAGCCGGCCAGCCAGCCCCGACCACCTGTCCGCACTCCTGGGCGAGATCGGCATCCCGGTCGCCGCCGCCCGCGGCGCCGCCATCCAACAGCAACTCCTCGAACTGCCCGCCCCCGTCGTCGCGGACGCCCTCGGCTACCACGACAAGACCACCAGCCGCCTCCTCAGAGAAAGCGGCGGGACCTGGAGCCGGTACGCCGCAGGCGACCACCTACGGTTACCATCCGGCTGGACTCCCTCTCCAATCGCCGACGGTTGAAGCTCAGATCACGTCCCGCGTCGGCTGCGGGTAGCCGATCTCGGCGAGGTCCTCGGCCAGGTCTGCGAGGGTGACCTCCGCGTTCAGCGATGCCAGGAAGAGCCCCAGGTACCGGACCGTGGACATCTGCAGCGCGAAGCCCAGCCGGTTGTGATCACCCCGCCGTTTCCCGATCAGCTGCCGGTCCACGTCATCGAGGTAGAAGAACCTCTCCATCTCCGGGCGCGTCGGCTCTTCCACGAACCGTCCGTACGCGCCCCGGCCTGCTCATCCGTCAGAAACTCCATCGGCACGCGGCGGACGGTATCCGCTGGCCGATCACCTCATACGATCTTCGGCCGAAGTCGAGCGGGCCGGGCGATCACTGTGCTAGCGAGCAAGATCGTTCCTTACCGCTAACCACGTCCTGATTGATCCAAGCAGTGACGCCCGATCAGCTTGGCGGCTGAAAAAGCGTGCGCAGTGCCAGGTCGACGACTTGGCGTAGCTGGTCGCGGGTGTAGCCGCTCGCCGCCTGTACGGCGATGCCGTCGCTGAGGGTGTACACCAGCCGGGCGAGGACGCGCGGATCGGTGTCTGCCGGGAGGTCGGCCGCCTGCTCGAAGCGGTGTCGGAGCGCGGCTTCGCCGGCCATGCGCCGGGCGATCACCTCCCAGCGGATCGGTTCGGAGTCCGGGCCGCAGGCGTGGACGCTGTTGACGCTCAGGCATCCGTGGGGGGTGTCGGACCCCGTGGTCAGCTCGACGGCCCCGAGGAGCAGCCGTTCGATGACGGTCTGCGCGGTGGGCGCCTCCAGGGCCTCGGCGGCGAAGGCCCCGGGGCTGGTGAAGTAGCGGTCGAGCACCTTTCGGAACAGCTGTTCCTTGTTGCCGAAAGCCGCGTACATACTCGGCCTGTTGATGCCCATGGCCGCGGTCAGGTCCGACAGGGACGTCCCTTCGTAGCCCTGCCGCCAGAAGACCTCCAGCGCCCGGTCGAGCACGGTTTCCGGGTCGAAGGCACGTGGGCGACCGCCTGACATGCGGCTCCTCCTCAAGTTTTTTACCTATCGGTACGTTACCCCTTGAATCCCGGTGCCGACTCTCCTAGTTTCGTATCGATCGGTACAGAACCAGGGAGGGCACATGATCAAGGTCGGGGTTGTGGGAGCGAGCGGCTGGGCCGGTGTCTCGCACCTGCCCGCACTCGCCGGACTCGCCGGGTACGAGGTGACCGCTGTCGCGACGACCAACCAGGCCAGCGCCGACCGGGTGGCGGCCGCCCACGGCGTGCCACGCGCCTTCACCGATGCCGGAATCCTCGCCGCCCATCCCGAGGTGGACCTGGTCGTGGTGTCGGTCCGGGCGTCCGGGCACGCCGAGGTGATCAGGGCCGCGCTGGCGGCGGGCAAGCACGTGCTGTCCGAATGGCCGTTGGGCGTGGACGCCGCGGAAGCGGATGACCTCGCCCGAGCGGCCGGCGCGGCCGGTGTCGTGCACGTCGTGAACCTGCAGGGGTACCAGTCCCCGGACGCCCGGTACGTCGCCGACCTGATCGCCGCTGGCACGATCGGCCGACTCGAATCGGCCGTCCTGGTCGCCGCTGGCGACCCCCTGGGCGGCCCCCGGATCGCACCGGAGCTGGCCTGGTCCACCGACCCGGCCGCGGGCACCTCACTGCTGACCATCATGGCTGGCCACTTCCTGGCCACCCTGGACCGGATAGCGGGCCGGTTGGTCGAGGTCTCCGCGCGGCTGCCCCGCCCGCACGACCACGTCGTCGTCACGGGAACCGGCCGAACAGTGCCCAACAGCGTCCCCGCCCAGATCCTGCTCCACGGCGTCCTGGTGAACGGCGCGACCGCGTCCGTCGCCGTACACGGAGGCAGTGGGAGCCCGGACGGCTTCCTCGTCAAGCTCGTTGGTTCCGAGGGCACAGTGACGGTTGCCCACACCCGACCGGGCACGTACATGCACTGGACGGACTGGGACATCCGGGTCAACGGCGAACAGGTGCAGGTGCCTGACGACTACCGGACCGTCCCCTTCGACCCTGCCGGTGGACCGGTCGCCAACGTCGCGGCCGTCTACCAGGAGATCGCCCAGTCGATTGCCGAAGGGCGCCGGCCCCAACCCGACTTCCACACCGCCGCAGCCCATCACCGGGTGCTCGCGGCCATCGAACGCGCTGCAGCAACCGGCGCCACGGAAAAGGTCTGGTGATGATCCTGACCTGATCCCTTCCGAGGTGACGCAAAGTCACCGACAGGCGCGCGCCCACGACGAACTGACGACAGTTGAATAGGCGAGCCCACCAGTACCGAGGCCGAAATAAGCCAGTTCGATCATGATGGTTCTTCAGGATTCGCGAAGAACCATCATGATCCACCTCTGGCGACACGTGCAGAGGCCGGAGGTTGAGCCAAACCTGCGGGATGCCCCAAACCTCGGTTCACGGTCCGTCCGCTGGCCGAAGTCGTCGGGCAGGCCTACGTCGATTTCGCGGCCCTGAGGGACCGGTGAGGTCAGGGAGCGAGCCGGTGGTCAGCCCGAGATTGCCGCAACCATCGCTCGTTGTGCGTGACCGCCTCGTCCTGCAGCGCCTGGCCCTTGGCGTGGCGGTCGTCGAGGTCGCGGAAGATGGTGGCGGCCCGGGTGTGGGCGTCGATGGCCTCCTCGAACCTGCGTACCTCCTGCAGCGCGAGGCCGAGGTTGCCCAGCGCCCGGCCCTCGCCGTGGCGGTCGTCGAGGTCACGGTAGACGGTGGCGGCCCGGGTGTGGGCGTCGATGGCCTCCTCGAACCTGCGTACCTCCTGCAGCGCGAGGCCGAGATTGTTCAGCGCCTGGCCCTCGCCGCCGCGGTCGCCGAGGTCGCGGAAGATGGCCAGGGCGGTGGTGCTGACGGTAATCCAGTCGTCGAAGTAGCGCCGCCGGTCTAGGAACTCGGCGAGGTTGAACGCGAGATGGATGCTGGTCTCGGGATGGCCGAGGGTGTGGGCCGTGGTGGTGGCGGCGATCAGGTTGAGGTGTTCGGCGTCCAGCCAGGCCAGGGCATGGTCGCGGTCGGGGAAGCGGGGGGAGCGGGTTCCGGGCAGAGTGGACAGGTGGGTGTCGGCGGCTTCGGTGGTGCCCCGGTAGAAGTCGAGGAGGGCGGTCAGGGCGGCCTCGCGCCGGTCGGTGTCGGCGTGGGTGCGTCCGTGTTCGTCGGCATACAGGCGTACCAGGTCGTGCATGCGCCATCGGCCCCAGGCCTCGGCCGGTCCGGGCGGGATGACAAGGTGGGCGCGGGCCAGGTCCTGCAGGAGTTCCTCGGTCTGCCAGTGATCGGTGCCGGCCAGGTGGGTGGCGGCTTCGGTGGAGGTGTCCGGGCCGGGGTTGAGGGGCAGCAGCCGGAACAGGCGGGCGTGCGGGCCGTCCAGGCGTTGGTAGGACAGGTCGAACGCGGCGCGTACGGCGCGGTCCTTTCGCCGTAGCCGGTCCAGGCGGGTGTGCGCGGTTTCCAGGGCCTGGGCGAGGGAGGCCAGGGGGCGGGCCGGGCTGTCGGCGAGGATGGCCGCGGTGATCCGCAGGGCCAGTGGCAGGCCCGCGCACAGGCGGGCGATCGCCTCGGCATGTTCGGGCTCGTCCTTCACACGGGTATCACCCGTGCCCCGGGCCCGGTGCAGGTGGCCGTTCAGCAGGTCCACGCAGGCCTGCGGGTCCATGGGGCCGAGGTCGTGCAGGCGCGCGTCCAGGTCGAGGGTGTCGCGGGAGGTGACCAGGGTGGCAGTGGTGTTGTCGGTGGGCAGCAGCGGGCGGGCCTGGTCCTCGGTGGAGGCGTTGTCGATGACGACCAGGATCCGGCGTCCCCGCTCGGCAAAGGCCGCCAGCACGGTGCGGTAGAGACGGGAGCGGTCCTGCAGGCCGGCGGGGATGTCTTCGGCGGGCATGCCCAGGGCACGCAGGAACCCTTCCAGGGCCTGCTCGGGCGGTACGAGGCGTTCGGGGTCGTAGCCGAACAGGTCGACGAACAGCACGCCGCCGGGGAACCAGCCCGGCTCGCGCAACGCCCGTGCCGCGGCCTGCACGACCAGTTCGGTCTTCCCGACGCCGGCCAGCCCCACGACCGCCGTCACCAGGACCGCCCGCTCGCCGTGATGCACGGGGGACAGGGCGGAGATCAGGTCCTCCACCTGGTCCTCGCGGCCGGTGAAGGTGACGGAGCCGGGCGGCAGGCCGGACAGGGCCGGGGTGACCTCGGGCGGCAGCACCACGGTGATGTTCCGGCCCTGGATCACCGTGTTCAGGAAGACCCCGTCGCTGATCCGGTTCGAGACCGGCCCGTCCGGCCCCGGCGGGAGGTCGGTCACGGCGGTCAGCCCTGCGAGGTCGCCGGGCCGGGGGCCGGTTCGGCGGGAGGTGCCGGGGGCGTGGCGGGGAAGGAGGTGCCGGAGAAGTCCCGGCCCTGCTGCACCGGGGCGTGGAAGGTGCCCCCGCTGACGGTGTTGGCCACACCGCCGTCGCCCGTGCGCACGAGTTTGGCCCGGTCGTGCCACTGCTGCAGGCCGGTGCGGAACTCCGGGTCCAGCGCCGCCCGCACCGCCAGGGCGGTGCCGAGCGCGTGCACGTTCTCCGGGGCGGTGGACCGCTCAAGCGCGACCAGTTCCGCCTCTCCCGAGGACACCGCCGGCATGCCGTCCGAACGTTGGAACGGACGGCGCACCAGCGCGCCCAGCGAGGCAAAGGCCTGCTTGCCCGCTTCACCGCCGGCCCCACCGGCCAACGCCGCCAGCAGGACCATCGAAATCGGCTCCACCACACACCACCCCTGTCGTCGCATCGCCCATCCCGGGCCATCACACGCTACGAGCAACCCCACCCACAGGAGGGAAAACCGAACAACATCCCGCCACCGACCTCCGTATAGGACATCCCGTGGGTTCGGACCCGTCTTCGGCCCTTGCCCGGCGCGTGTTGGTCGGTTGTCCTGCGATACCCTGCACGCGCCGACCGAGATGGATCATGATGGTTCTTCGCGAATCCCGAAGAACCATCATGATCGAACTGGCCCATCTGCCGCCGTTATCGGAGTTGACCTGGGCAACAAGGCAACTGCGGACGGCGGAACCCACGGGATATCCCACACCCGCCTGTCGGCACAGCGCGATGCCCTGCGACGGCCTACGCTCGCCGCATGGCCACCGCTCCCACCCTGCAGGCGCCTGCGCGCCCGTCCGAAGACGAGGTACGCGCCCTGGCCGTGTTCCTCTACAACTGCAGCTGGGCGGCGATCCGCCAAATCGGCGGTTCCGACGCGTGCGCCGCGGCGGCCGTGGTGAATGCGTCGAGCGGTCTCGACCTCGCGCTGCGCGCCGAGCTCGGCCGCATCACCGCGCTGTACACCGAGCGCCTCAAGTTCCTG
The DNA here is from genome assembly GCF_042873275.1 of Kitasatospora sp. NPDC004745. Lineage (NCBI taxonomy): Bacteria > Bacillati > Actinomycetota > Actinomycetes > Kitasatosporales > Streptomycetaceae > Kitasatospora > Kitasatospora sp. NPDC004745. The sequence continues at coordinate 26,771 of NZ_JBIALK010000048.1, forward strand.
CACGCTGCCGGGAACGACTAATCGCTGATGTCGTCCACGATGGTGAGCAGGAAGCTCGGGCCCTCGGCCGTGTCAGCCACGATCGAGTTGCGCAGACGGACCCACTGGTAGCCGCCCTCGCGCCGGGACAGCCGCAGCTCCGCCCGGCCGGACTCGATGCGGGCGCGCTCCATCAGGGCCCGGTCCTCGGGGTGCACGAAGTCGGTGAAACCATGCTTGCAGAGCACCGCGCGGGGGCGGCCGAGCAGTCGGCAGAGCGCGTCGTTGACCTGGATCAGTCGGCCGAGCCCGCCACCGAGCAGCTCAGTGATGGCCATCCCGCTGGGCGCGTACTCGAAGAACTGGCGGAAGCTCTCCTCGCTGGCCCGCAGCGACTGCCGCTCCTTCTCCAACCGGGCCATTGCACGCTGTTGTTCCGCTCGGAGCCGGGCGTTGCCGATCGCGACGGAGGCCTGCGCGGCGAACCTCTCCAGTTCCTGGAGTGATGAGATGTCGGGCCGCTTGCCGCTGCGCGGGCGGTCGACCGTGAGGACGCCGAGCAGGTCACCGCCGGCGCTGTACATCGGGGCGAGCAGCCAGTCGGCAGGGTGCCAGTCATCGGCCTGGACAGGGACCGGGCCGTTGCCGATCCAGCGCGGGATGTCACTGGCGACCGCCCAGTCACGGTCCCACGGTAGGAAGCGCAGGGCGCCCCTTTGGTCGCTGACGCCGAGCAGCCGGTCCCAGGACTCCCGAAGGCTGACCTGACCGAGCAGCGCCGAGGGGCCGCCCATCGGGCTCTCCTCTAGTTCCCGGGTCGCTGCGACCACGAGGTCGCCGTCCGGCCGGACAAGGCTGACCACGGCGGCGTCGAAGCCGAGGGCGTGCACCGCGCCCTCGACGACGACGTCGAGCGTGGCCGCCAGGCTGGGTGCAGCGTTGAGGTTCATTAGGATCCGGTGCGATGTATCCGGGGCGACCAGGTCTTGAGAGCTGGCGGCTCTCCTTTCAGCGTCCGTCCCCTCGCGTGCTCGGTCGCGCTCGTTCTTGAGGGCATCCTCCGCGGCGTGGAGGCGGGCTTCCAGCCGCAGGCACTGTTCTTCTGCGTTGTGCTTCAGTGTCTGGGCACGTGAAAGCTCGGCTCGGAGGGCCTCGAGTTCGGCTTTGAGGCCGCGGATCTCGTCCCTGAGTTCGTCCGCGCCGCCGGGCCCTGTGTAGATGTCGAGTTCTGAGGAGCCCGAGGAGTATCGGGCTGTGGCCCAGTCGGTCTCGAGCTGCCGGTAGCGCTGTTCGGCTTGTCGGGCCCTGTCCTCGGCTGCCTCCAGCTCGCGTAGCAGGGCACGTTCACGAACGCTGGCGCGGTGGAGCTCGCGCTCGGCAACGCCGAGGCTCTCCCGGAGCTGGTCGAGCCGGTGCAGGGAGGGGTTGCGTACCCGCAACGCCTCCAGGCGCAGGTGGTGGGCCTGACTTCGAACGCCCTCGGTGACGGGGTTTCCGTTGAGCTCGGTCACCTGTTCCAGGAGGGCGTCTACGAAGTCCGAAGCGGCGATCCGTTCGCCGCTGAGGAAGCGGGAGACTGACCCCTTGTTGCGATTCACGCGGGCAGCGAGGCGGGTCTGCGAGATGTCCAGAGCCTCGAAGAGCTGGTTCAGGAAGCTGATGAAGGCTTCGACCTCGGGCTCGTTCTCCCCTGCACGCCGCCCGGGTTGCCTAGTCGGTTTCTCCAGCACGCCGCCCCCTCCTCAAGTTCTCCCGTGTTGCATCCAGGTGGCAACTGTTGCGGCTGGTGCAACACCGACGTCTAACGGAAGCGTAGGCGACGGACCCAGGCCGACCAGCCGCCGGTTGAAGCCCTCGTGCGGTGACCGGCTGCGGGTCTTGCCCAAGGCCCCTGATGCGTGAGGGAAACGGAGAACAGAACGTGGACGAGCTGGACCCGCCAGGTCAGGCACCGAGCTGGGACGGGGTGGAACGCCGGGCCCGCCGCTCGCAACCAGATGCGGCGCCGGCCCAGGAGCCTGTCCGGCCCAACGGCGAGGGGCTGGGCCGACAGCTCCTCTTAGGGATCGGATCCACCGTCGGCGCGAGCGCCGTGATCTGGGTCGTGGAGTTCGTCGCCTCCCACCTCGACGTGCACTGGCATTGAGCCGGGCCTGGCTCGCGAAGCGTCGATCAGGCCGGCAACCCGCTGACTGAAGCCGCGGCTTCAAGCCGGGGCTTCAGTCAGCGCCCGCCACCGCACGAGAGCCCTGACCCGGTGATAACGGGCAGAGCCGCCGCCGAAGACACCTCCAGCTGGTGCCGACGCACGGCATGGGGCATGAGCAGGACGGCGAGTGCGCCGATGGCGTTGAGATCATCGCGGTACTGAGGCATCACGGCGCGCAGACCGCGCTGGACAGCCCAGAACGCGGCCCCTCATCGTGGGTGTACTGGCGCGCCTGCTCCGCGAGCAGAGTGAGCGCGGCCGCCGGGGTGCCGTAATCGCAGGCGGGTGGGCCGGCTGCGGCACAGGGCGGTAGCGTCGCGCCGCATCACGGTGACCAGGTCGACCACCGCTATCTCCTCCGCGGCCACGACAACGCCGGACAGTGCCCGGAAGTGCACGTCGTGGCCGGCGGCGGTGGTGAACCGGGCGGGGGCGCCGCGCGCGCTGACCCGGGCGTAGCAGTGGGCGGTGCCCTGACGGAAGTCGGCCGCGTGCACGGCCAGGACGAACAGCTCCCCCCGATACCCGGCCCGCCGGAACTCCTGCGCGTCGACGGCGAGCTTGGCGGGGTCGGCGGGGTGGTCTAGATGACGAGGTTGCCGCGGCGCTCGCGCACGGAGGCCTCGGCCCGGGCCTGCCAGGCCCAGTAGTCGGCGCGGATCGGCTCCGAGGCCCGGCGCGGATCGGTCCGCAGCAGCTGCAGGTAGTCGGGGTGCAGGACCTTGAAGTCGTCGCCCGTCAGGTGCACCGACCGGTGCAGGCCGCGGTGGACCAAGTGAGCGGCCCGGCCTGGGGCTGGACGGTCTCGAGTGTTGCCGTGCCCCTGCCCGATGCCGTCTCCGCAGGGCGGCTACGCCTTCCACATCGTCCGGCCGGACTTCACCCGGGACAGAGCAGCTCGCCACCACCCGCAAGACGACCTCCTCCACGCCGTCGACGCCCTGGCCGTGCGTCACCGCGGGCTTGCCGAGCGGATACTCGGCACCCACCCCACCCAGACCGCCGCTTCGGAAGAGGCCGCCTCGGAGACCCTCGTTTCGCCCCGGCGTGAAACAGCGGCCCCGCCCGGCAGCCCCCCGGCCATGGACGCGCCGGTGCCAGCGGCTGCGCCCGTACAGGCTCTGGCGACCGGCCCCGCTCCCGAGGATCGGCCCGCGCCTGTTGCACCCCGGGGGGAAAATCCCCCGCCGACTGACCCTGCCGCAGAGCGGCCGCAGGCCCTGCAGGACGCTGGCGCAGCGCCTGTTCCTCCCCGGGGGGAAACGCAGCCCATCGCGCGACCCGCCGCCCCGGCGCCCGTTTCACCCCGGGGAGAAATCTCCCAGGCTGCCGCGATGGGCGGGGGCGGACTGCGTGAGCTGGTGGACCGCCGCCTGGCCCAGCAGACCGCTCCCGCCCCTTCCCCGGCCGCGCCCACCACGCCGGAGCCTGCTGAGGTCACGGTTCCGGCCGACCCCATGCTGCGCCAGCTGCCGGCGACCGATGTCTCCGTCGCCCTGGACCCGCGTGTGTTCGGCGACTGGTGGTCTCTGGCCGGATGGTCCGTCAACCCCGACGTCTACCTCGTCCTCGGTGAGGGCCACCAGGTCGGCTGGGTCGAGCGCGGCCTGCCCGGCCTCGGAGACGGGAAGTGGGTGCCGGTGTACGAGGGGTACTTCATCGGCGACCCGACCACCCAGGAGGCGGCCTTGCACGACACCCCGGAGCAGGCCGCCCGGTCGTGTCCCTTGGTGTGGTGTAGCGGATCAGTCAGGGGTTGCGTTCGTGGTGTCGGGTAGTGCAGGGGCTCGTTTGGGGAGCTCGGCGGGGTA
>NZ_JBIALK010000049.1:0-27733 GCF_042873275.1 Kitasatospora sp. NPDC004745
ATGCCCTGTTCGCGTTCGGCGCGCAGGCCGTCGGTGAGCAGGGCGAGGTCGGGTGCTTCCTGGCCGCGGTTGCGGGAGGCGTGTTCGACGGCTTCGAGCTGGTCGGCGAGGACGGACTTGGAGTCGTGGAGCAGTCGGCCGACCAGGGTGGACTTGCCGTCGTCGACGGATCCGGCGGTGGCGAAGCGCAGCAGCGAGGTGGCGGTGTCGGTGAGCATCTAGAAGTACCCCTCACGCTTGCGGTCTTCCATCGCGGCCTCGGAGAGTTTGTCGTCGGCGCGGGTGGCGCCGCGTTCGGTGAGGCGGCTGGCGGCTATCTCGGCGATCACGGCGTGGACGTCCGCGGCGTCGGAGTCGACGGCGCCGGTGCAGGACATGTCGCCGACGGTGCGGTAGCGGATGAGCCTGCGCTGGACGGGCTCGTTGTCCCTGGGGCCGCCCCATGCGCCGGCGGTCAGCCACATGCCGTCCCGCCGGAACACCTCGCGTCGGTGGGCGTAGTAGATCGCGGGGAGTTCGATGCCCTCGCGTTCGATGTACTGCCAGACGTCGAGTTCGGTCCAGTCGGAGAGCGGGAAGACGCGGACGTGTTCGCCGGCGGCGTGGCGGCCGTTGTAGAGGGACCAGAGTTCGGGGCGCTGGCGGCGGGGGTCCCAGGCGCCGAACTCGTCGCGCAGGGAGAAGACGCGTTCCTTGGCGCGGGCCTTCTCCTCGTCGCGGCGGCCGCCGCCGAAGACGGCGTCGAAGCGGTTGGTCTCGATGGCGTCGAGGAGGGGGACGGTCTGCAGGGGGTTGCGGGTGCCGTCGGGGCGTTCGCGCAGCCGGCCGTCGTCGATGAAGTCCTGGACGTGGGCGACGTGCAGGCGCAGGTGGTGGCGGGTGGCGACGCGGTCGCGGTAGGCGATGACCTCGGGGAAGTTGTGGCCGGTGTCGACGTGCAGCAGGGAGAAGGGGATCGCCGCGGGGTGGAAGGCCTTGAGGGCCAGGTGGAGCATGACGATGGAGTCCTTGCCGCCGGAGAAGAGGATCACCGGCCGTTCGAACTCGCCCGCGACCTCGCGGAAGACGTGCACCGACTCGGCCTCCAGCGCGTCCAGGTGGGACAGCGCGAAGGGGTCCTCCGGAGTCCGCTCGGGGTCGCCGGTCTCGGCGGGGCCGCGCGTCGCGGTGGTCATGCCAGGCCCCTCTCGGTCAGGAAGGCGTGCAGTTCGGCGGCGGACTCGGCCACCTCGCGGCCCCGGGTCTGGATCCGTAGCTCCGGGTTCCGCGGTGCCTCGTACGGGTCGTCGACGCCGGTGAGGCCGGAGAGTTCGCCGGCGGCCTGCTTGGCGTAGAGGCCCTTGACGTCGCGTTCGGCGCAGAGCTCGACGGGGGTGGCGACGTGGATCTCCAGGAACTCCGTGCCGGCGGCGGCGTGGCGCTCGCGCACGGCTGCCCGGGAGTCGGCGAAGGGCGCGATCACCGGGGCGAGCACCTTCACGCCGTTGGCGGCGAGCTTCTGGGCGACGAAGCCGATCCGGGTCACGTTGGTGTGGCGGTCCTCGCGGGAGAAGCCCAGGCCCTTGGAGAGGAACTCGCGGATCTCGTCGCCGTCGAGGACCTCCACCCGGTGGCCCTCGGCGCGCAGCCGCCCGGCCAGGGCGAAGGCGAGCGTGGTCTTGCCCGCGCTCGGCAGCCCGGTCAGCCACACGGTGGCGCCGCGCTCGCAGGGGCCGGCCGCGCGGGCCGCCTCCGCGGCTGCGGCCGCGGCGGCCGGGGTGTGAACTGTGGTCACGGTGATGGTCTCCTGGGGCGAGTTGACGGCAGGTCAGGGCTGGACGCCGGCGCACTCCCGCAAGAACCAGGCCTCCCGGGCCGCCGGCGAAACGGAACCACCGCGGACACCCCGGCGGACGGCGCCGCCGTCCGCCGGGGTGGCGGGACCTCTCAGGTGGTGGCGAACTCGACCAGGGTCCGGCCGAGGACGTCCATGTCGATCCGGTGCCAGGAACCCGGCAGTTCGAGGGCCCGGCCGTTGGGCACGGCGGCCGCGGTCGCCCGGGCCGCCGCGCGGAGCCAGGCACTGGTGCCGGAGCTGTTGAGGACGAGGGTCTCCGTCCGGTACCCGGCCAGCCGGTCGGCGGGGATGCTGCAGTCGCCGCAGATCGTGGTGTCGTAGACGAGGGTGTGGGCGTTCGCCTCGTTCATCGCCCAGATCGGGCCCTGCCGCCATTCGGCGACGGTGTCGGGGGTCAGACCGAGGAACGCACCGAGGTAGTACTCGACGGCCTCGTCGCGGCGCCCCTCCTCCAGGGTGACCCGGAGCGTCTTGGCGAAGTTCCAGACCGGCTTGGGGAATCCGTCGACCCGGTAGAACGGTTCGTGCAGGGCCAGCTTGGTGATCGGCGCGCCGGCGAGGGCGGCCTCGATCGCCAGGTTCGCGCCGGAGGACCCGGCGAAGACCACGGCGGAGCCGCCGGCCTCCTCGATCACCGCCCGGAGGTCCTCGATCTCCCGCTCGACGGCGTACTCGGCGGCGTCGCCGCTCTCGCCGCGCCCGCGCCGGTCGTAGACATAGGTGGTGCAGTGCGGCGCCAGCTCGGGGACGAGGGCGTCGAAGATGGTGTGATCGCGGAACGAACCGTTGAGCAGCACGATCGGCGGGCCCTCGCCGGCCTTCTCATAGGCGATCGTCGTGCCGTCCCGGGAAACGACCTTGCGCATCACGCACTCCTCATGCCGAACGGAGGTGTTCTCACCTCGCCGTTGTCGGCATCCTTGGACGCGGCGGTGGACCGCCGGTCGAGGCCCGGTCGCGGGTGGGGAGCGCGCTCAGGAGAGCCAGCCGGCCTCCGTGGCGATCCGGACGGCGTCGATCCGGTTGCGGGCGTTGAGCTTCACCACGACGGTCGTCAGGTAGTTGCGCACGGTGCCGATCGACAGGTGCAGCTTGGCCGCTATCTCCCGGGGCTCGTCGCCCAGCGAGGCCATCCGCAGCACCTCTATCTCCCGTTCGGAGAGCGGGTTCTCGCCGATGTCCCAGGCGCTCATCGCGAGTTGGGGGTTGATCACCCGGCGGCCCGCGGCCACCTCCCGGACGGCCTGCGCCAGCCCTTCGGCCGGGGAGTCCTTGAGCAGGAACCCGGAGACGCGCGCGGACATCGCCCGGCGCAGGTAGCCGGGCCGGCCCAGTCCGGTCATGATCAGCGTGCGGCACTCCGGTAGCTGGTCGTGCAGGATCTCGGCCGCGGTGAGGCCGTCCATGCCGGGGAGGTCGACGTCCATGATCGCCACGTCGGGCCGGGACTTCAGTGCGGTGGGGACGATGAGGTCGCCGCGGTCCACCACGGCGACGACTTCCAGGTCGGGCTCCAGTTCGAGCAGCGTGACCAGGGCTCCCCGCACCATGTGCATGTCCTCGGCCAGGAGAATTCTGAGCCGCCGATTGTCCACCTATCCCCCTTTAATTGTGCTGATTCCCCAAAGTGTGAATGAGATTGTCAGGTCGTGGCATCCGCCTGCTGCACGATGACCGCTGAACCGTCCGACGCCGACAGGCCGAATTCCTGGAACACCTGCGGGCGGTCGGACGGATCGGGAGTGCCCAGGTGGCCGCGGTAGCCGCGGGCGACCAGCCGGACGTCGGCGAGGGCCTGGCGGGACACGTCGAGCACGGTGGTCAGTTCCTCCCTCGCCGGCTCCGGTGACTGCGGGAGCAGCCGGTGGATGAGTGCGCACTTCATCGTGACCTCGGACAGGCTCGACCCGAGCACCTCGTGCAGCTCGCGTTCCACGATCAGGCGCTCGCGGGCGACGGCCAGCTGCGCTAGCGCGCCCCTGGCCTCGTGCAGCTCGGTGACCAGCCAGTAGAGCGCGCTGAACCCGTAGAAAACCAGGCCCGCGACCAGTGAGGAGTCGGCCAGGTAGACGGTTTCGGACAACGGTTCGCCGGCCGCGACCGCCGCGGGCACGATGACCGCGATCGCGGCCGCGTACAACGGGACCCGCAGCCGGCCCGGCACGGTGATCAGCAGCGATCCGGCGAGGCAGCCCGCCATCGAGCCCCAGGGGGCGTCGAGCCAGAGCAACGGGGCGTAGGTGGCCGCGGCGAGCAGCGCCAGGGTGAGCGTCCGGGTGCGTACCGACCAGGTCCGCGAGCGGCGCAGCGAGTGGAACGCGTGGAGCGCCACGACACCGGCGAAACAGCCGAGGAAGGCGAGCATCGCGGGGCCGGACCGGGCCTGGCCCGCCGCGTTGATCACGGTGATCAGCGCGTAGCCGGCCAGCACGGCGACCAGCATGCCGCGGGCCATCCGCGGGGCCCAGGGGCTGGCGGCCATCGCCGGGTCCTCGGGCCGGGCCTCGGTGTGCCGGTCGTCGTCCCGGGCCGTGGCCGGGGCGTGCGCGAGGACCTCGAACCAGCCGTCGCCGGTGGGCCCGCCGGTGAGGTCGCCGCCGACGCCGCGCAGCCGGGTCGCCAGGTTGGCGAGCCCGCTGCCGCCCCCCGGCATGGTGTCCAGCCGCTCCTCGCCGACGCCGTCGTTGCGGATCCGCAGCGACACCGTCCCGCCCTCGCGGGTGGCGGTGACGCTGCAGTGCTGGGCCTTGCTGTGCCGCAGGGCGTTGGTGACGGCCTCGCGCAGCACGATGGCCAGCGCGGTGTCCACCTCGCGGGGCAGCGGGCCGCAGGTGAGGTCGGTGTCGGTGGTGATCTGCGCGGCGGTGAGGACGGAGACCGCGGACTCCGTCTCGGCGGCCAGCGACATGTCCCGGTAGCCGGTCGCGACCAGGCGCACGTCGGCGAGGGCCTCCCGGGCGATCCCGAGCACCTCGGCGACCTCGGACCTGGCCCGGTCGGGCGCGACCGGGACGAGCCGGTAGCCGAGCTCGGTCTTCAGGGTGATCGCCGACAGGCTGTAGCCGAGCAGGTCGTGCAGGTCCCCGGCCACCCGCAGCCGTTCCTGGACGACGGCCAGGCCGGCCAGCGCGCGCCGGGTGTTGCGGAGCTCGGTGACCAGGCCGGACAGCGAGCTGACGCCGTAGATGATGAGGCTGGCGAGCATCGTCGCGCCGGTGCCGTAGAGGGCGATGCCGGGCCCGGCGATCGCCACGACGGCGGGCACGATGGCCGCGGTGACCGCGGCGTACAGCAGCCAGCGGGCCCGGCCGGGCACGGCGAGCAGCACCGAGCCCGCGAGCAGTCCGGCCATCGCACCCCACGGGAGCCCCAGCCAGACCAGCGGCAGGTAGGTGACCGCGGCCTGCGCGGTGAGGGTGAGGACCCGGGTGCGGACCGGCCAGGTCCGGGGTCTTCGGGTGGAGTGGGCGAACTGGAGGCAGAGCACGGCACCCATGCCGACGGCCAGGACGGCCGTCCGTAACGGGTCGGGCCCCTGGTGGAGCACGTCCAGCACGGTGACCAGGGTGTGGCCGCCGAGCACCCCCAGGGTGACCAGCAGCGCCATGCGCTGCGCCCGCACGCCGGACTCGTGGTCGTGACCGTCGTCGTGACCGTCGTCCTGGCCTTTGCCGTGGGGCGCGTCGAGCATCGGCGTCTGCCTCCCGGTTCGACCTACGGTGTTTGAGAGCACGGGGAGTTGACCCGAGTTCTCCTGAAAAACCGCGATGATCTTACCGACGAAGCATCAGCTTGTCATGGGCGACAATCCTCACTTATCCGACCGGATAGACCGGCGCACATCACCACGCTGGGGGATCTACCAGTTCTATATGAATGATCTTCCCGACTTCCATGGACGATCTTCCAGATCTACAGGAACAGCGGAATCGGGTTGAGATTCTCGTAGTGGGTCGGGGCGTCCAGCAGGCCCGTGCGGACCGGCACGTCGAACAACCTGCCCGGGGCGAACCGCGCCCAGAAGTGCCGCAGGCCCGGGACGACGACCTTCACGACCGGAATTCCGAGATCCGGCCTCGTCTGGTCGAGCACCAGCACCTCCAGGCCGTGGCTGCGGGCCAGCGCGCAGAGGTGCTCCAGGTCCTCCCGGAGATCGGTGCGCGGGGTGTACGCGTAGTCCGCCGGGGTCCTCGCGGGGCGCCCGGGATCGGGTGCGAGATACGGCTGAGAATCGACCTTCGCCTCGCGCCACCACTCGAGGAGGTGGGCCGGCAGCCCCGGGGTGTAGCCGTTGGTCACGGCGGGCAGCATCTGGCCCAGTTCGGTCACGGCGCGGCTCAGCGCGACGGCGGGGTCCAGGTGCGCGCCGAAGCCGAGCACGATGTCCTCGGCCGGCCCGTCGACCCGGCGGGAGACCGCGGCCATCACCGGGACGCCCAGGTCGGAGGTGAGGTCCAGCACCCAGAGCTCACGGCCCAGTTCGCGGAAGCGCTCGGGCAGTGCGGCGACCCACGGGTCGCCGAAGGCGGTCGGGTCCACGGCCGCGTGACGGGTGCGGTTGTACCACCAGAGGGCGACGGCGTCGCGCTCGACCAGTTCGAGGAGGCCCTGCAGGGTGGCGTCCTCCAGGGTGCCGCCGGCGGCGTTCCCGTTGGAGTCGGCGAGGATCGAGGCCGGGGCGCCGTCGCCGTAGTACAGCATGGCGGTCGGCAGCAGCCGGTGCCTGCCCCCGGTGAGCGACCACACCGGCGTCCACTCGATCTCGGCGTCCTCGTCGAAGCGCTCGGGCACGTGCTGGAAGGGGATGCCCGGGGCGTTCCACTCCGCGCGGTCCCGGTACTGCAGTTCGTCGAACAGCATGCAGGCGCCCGGGTGGACGGCGTCGGCCGCGAGGTCGCGGTAGCTGCCGAGGACGGTCGCCTCGTCGCCGGCCCGCGAGGCGCTGTAGCGCTCCACCGCCTCGCAGAGCCCGCTGACCCGGGCGTCCAGGTCGGTGCGGCCCTTGCCGCCGCTCTGCATCCGCAGCCCGGCGCGCATCGAGGCCAGGCCGGCCTCGGTCAGCGCCAGGTTGGGGCCGCTCTGGTAGCAGTGCAGGAAGGACGGGCTGCGCGGGTCGCGGACCACCCGCTCGACGATCCCGGTGACCGGATCGGCGAGGTGGCCGAAACGCTCCCACATCTGCTCGGCGGACAGCACCCGGTGGCCGTTGCCGCCGGTGACGCCCTTCGGCCGGGAGGCCGGTCGGACCGGCTGCCGGGCCCGGTCGGCGATCAGACCGGGATCGCCGCAGTCCGGGCACTGCGGGCGCCGTGCGACGGGGTGGTGGGTGGCGCCGAGGACCAGCGTGTCCAGGGCCCAGAGCGCGTTCTGGCCGTCGTTGCGCACGCCGGCCAGCCATTTGACGGCCTCCAGCGCCGCCGTCTGGAGGCCGAGTTCGCGGGTCGCCGCGAGCGAGGCGTCCGGCAGCCGGACCGGGCCGGCCAGGCCCAGCGCGCGCCGCACGTGGCTCTCGCCGCGCCGGTGCGAGCGCAGTCGCACGGCCAGGCAGGACCAGCAGGGCCCGGCGCCCGGCCGGAAGACCGGGCCGACCAGGAGCTGCGCGCCGTACGGCTTGGCCGGCAGCCACGGCCGCCCGTCCGCGAGGCGGGCGGCGTTGAACTCGGCCAGGGCCGGGTCGAGGTAGTCGTCGCAGACGACCAGGGTGAACGGGGCCCCGGGGCCGCAGGTCAGGCCGGCCGCGCGGCAGGCCCGTTCGGCCGCGGCCGCGTCGGCCCCGCCGAGCGCGAGGACGGTGAGCGCGGCGTCCGTCGGGCCGCCGACCCCGGCGAGGTCCCAGTAGGCACCGGCCGCGGCGTCCTGCCGGCCGGTGTGGAAGCCGACCAGGCCGGCCGCGCCGAGCCGGTCGAGCATGCGGTCGAGGTCGGCGGCGGGGATCTGCGCCGCCGCCCGGATCTCGGTGAGGGTCCGTGAGCCGTCGAGCAGCGGGGCCACTTTCTGGATGGTGGATCCGGACAGTGCCGTGGTGCCGCGGGGGGAGACGAGGTAGACCGCCTCGCCCGGGACGATCTCGGCGCGCAGGTGGCGCCGGAATCCGATCGGCCGTTCGTCGGTGAGCACGGTGGCCGCTCTCTGCTACTGGGCCGAGTCGACGGTGACGATGAAACACCATCCGGTGACGACATCGGTGTTCTGGGTGGCGTAGTCCAGGTTCTCGATGACCAGGTCGTCGGTGCCCGCGGTGATCTGCATGGTGGTCGCCCTCCCGGTTCTGCCCCGCGGTCCGTCGCCGCGGTGAAGGAAGTCTCCAGCGATCCTCTAGCGAGACACCAGGCAGAGATTCACGTTCGCCGTGTGAATTCTTCATACCGGAGAGATGTGCAGCTCAGTGGGCAACTCCCGGCGCACTGTCCATGCTGGAGGGGAGACCGAAGGTTCGATGCCTGGAGGAACGAAATGTCCGAAGGCCCAAGAAGTCATGACCCCGCCAAATCCGGGCGCCGCCCCGGACCGCTGAGCATCGGGCTGCTCGGCTCGCTCTCCCTGCACCTCGACCGGACGCCGGTGACGATCAGCGCGCCCAAGCAGCGCCAGGTGCTGGCCATGCTCGCCCTGAACGCGGGCCGGGTCGTCACCGTACCAGCGCTCATCGAGGAACTGTGGGGGGACCGCCCCCCGCGCAGCCACGCCACCACCCTGCAGACCTACGTCCTGCAGCTGCGCAACGCGCTGGCGGCGGCGGACGCCGACCGCCCGGGCGTGCGGCAGATCCTGAGCACCCGTCACAGCGGCTACCTGCTGGAGGAAGGGGCCTGCGAGACGGACGTCGAGGGGTTCGAGCGCCGGGTGCGGGCCGGTCGGGCGGCCTCCGAGATGGGCGACCACCGCCGCGCCTCCGAGGAGCTGCGGCAGGCCCTGCACCTGTGGCGCGGGCCCGCCCTGGTGGACGTCCGCAAGGGCACCGTCCTGGAGATCGAGGCGGTGTCGCTGGAGGAGAGCCGGCTCGGTGCGCTCGAGCGGCGCATCGCCTCCGACCTCGCCCTCGGGCGCCACGCCGACCTGCTGGGCGAGTTGACCCGGGTGGTGGCCCGGAACCCGATGAACGAGAACCTCTGCGCCTACCTGATGATCGCCCTCTACCGGGCGGGCCGCGTCGGCCGCTCGCTGGAGGCCTTCCACCGCCTGCGGTCCGTGCTCAACCACGAACTGGGCGTGGAGCCCTGTCCGCGGCTGCAGCGCCTGCAGACGGCGATCCTGTCGGGCGACCCGGCGCTGGACGTCTGGTCGGTGTCGTGGTCCCCGGAGGAGTTCGCGGCGAGCCGGCTCGCCCGGGTCTGAGACCGCGCCGGCCGGGTGCGGCCGCCCGGCGCGAGGTGGAGGGGAGGGGCGGGAGGAGGGGCTCCCGGAGGGCTGCGCGAGGGCGACGGCAGGCTGCCGCCGCCCTCACGCACGTCCGGCCGCGGCCCGGCCCCCGCGGGTACTCCGGGCGGACGCCGACCCGCGGCCGATCCGCCGCCGCATGCCCCCGGCGCCCGCGGTGTGCAGCAGGATGGAGCGGCCGGGGCGGAAACCTTGTCGACGGGAGCGCACTGATGGTCGAGTCGTGGAGGTCCGGTCCGGCCGAGGTCCGGCCGGTCACCCTGGAGGCGGACGGACTGCCGGTCTCCGGACTGCTCGCCGAGCCGCCGGGAGGGCGGCCCCGGGCCGTGGTGGTCGCCCTGCACGGCGGTGGCATGAGCGCCGGCTACTTCGACTGCCGGGCGGTCGCCGGGCAGTCCCTGCTCGCCCTCGGCGCCGGGCTCGGCTGCACCGTGCTGGCGCTGGACCGCCCCGGCTACGGGGCCTCGGCCGCGCACCTGCCGGACGGGCAGGGCCTCGCCGAGCAGTCCGCGACGCTGCACCGGGTGCTGGCGGAGTTCGCCCGCCGGCACCCGGTGGGCGCCGGGTACTTCGTCGTGGCGCACTCCTACGGCGGGAAGCTGGCGCTGGCCGCCGCCGCCGACCCGGCCGGCCGCGACCTGCTCGGCCTGGACATCTCCGGCCTGGGCCACCGGCACGCCGTCGACCTGGAGCTGCTGCCCGGACCGGACCGCTCCGGCGAGTGGCGGCGGCACTGGGGGAGCACCCGGCACTACCCGACGGAGGCCTTCACGCTGGCCCGCGCCCTGGTCTCGCCGATGCCGCACCGTGAGTCCGCCGAGGTGCCGCGGTGGCCCGGGCTGCTGCCGGGGCTCGCCGCCCGGGTGCGGACACCGGTGCGGTTCACCTTCGCCGAGCAGGAGCAGTGGTGGCGGCACGACGAGGAGGCGGTGACCGAGCTGGCCGGCCTGTTCACCGGGACGACGGTGTGGGTGGACCGCCAGCCGGGCGCCGGGCACAACGTCAGTCTCGGCTGGGCGGCCCGCTCCTACCACCTGCGGGCGCTCGCGTTCCTGGACCAGTGCCTGCTGGCCGGGGCGGGCTGAGCGGCCGCCGGCGGGGGGAGGGCCGCCGCTCCGGGAGGGCTACTGGTCGAGGAAGGCGAGGACGGCCAGGACCCGGCGGTTGTCCCCGTCGGTGGGCAGCAGCCCGAGCTTGGTGAAGATGTTGCTGATGTGCTTGGCGACGGCCTTCTCGGAGATGAACAGCCCCTGGGCGATGCCGGCGTTCGAGCGGCCCTGGGCGACCCACTCGAGCACCTCCCGCTCGCGCTCCGAGAGGCTGCCGACGCTCTCGTCGCGCTCCTTGCGGATCAGGAGCTGGGAGATGACCTCCGGGTCCATCGCGGTGCCGCCGTCGGCGACCCGGCGGATCGAGTCCAGGAACTGCGAGCCGTTGGTGACGCGGTCCTTGAGCATGTAGCCGACGCCGCGGCCGCCGCTGGCGAGCAGCTCGCGGGCGTAGAGCGGCTCGACGTACTGGGAGAGCAGCAGGATGGGCAGGTCCGGCATGGTGCGGCGGGCGGCGAGGACGGCGCGCAGGCCCTCGTCGGTGAAGTTCGGCGGCAGCCGGACGTCGACGACCGCGACGTCCGGCTGCTGCTCGGTGAGGGCGGCGAGGAGGTCCGCCCCGTTGTCCACGGCGGCCACCACCTCGTGCCCGTAGGCCTGGAGGAGGCGGATCAGACCGTCCCTCAGGAGGAAGTGGTCTTCGGCGAGGACAATACGCACGGAAGCTCCATCGTCACCATGGTCGGGCCGTTCACGGGGCTGTTCACGGCCAGGACCCCGTCGAAGGTGCTGAGCCGTCGCTCGATGCCGCGCAGGCCGGTGCCCCGGGTGGCGTCCGCTCCGCCGCGACCGCTGTCGGTCACGGTGATGCGCAGCATGCCGTGATCGTAACGGATGTCGATCCAGGCCCGGTCGGCGCCGGAGTGCTTGGCGACGTTGGTGAGGATCTCCGAGATCGCGAAGTAGGCGGCCGACTCGACCGGCATCTCCGGGCGGCCCTGCAGGTCGACGACGACCTCGGTCGGGACGGGGCAGACCATGGCCAGGGCGCGGACGGCGTCGGCGAGCCCGCGGTCGGCGAGCACCGGCGGGTGGATGCCGCGGACCAGGTTGCGGATCTCCTCCAGGGCCTTGGAGGAGGACTGGCGGGCCTCGATCAGCAGCGCCCGGACGGCCTCCGGGTTGGTCTCCAGCAGGTGCTCGGCGGCGTCCAGGGTCATGCCCATCGCGACCAGCCGGGCCTGGGCGCCGTCGTGCAGGTCGCGCTCGATCCGGCGGATCTCGGCCATCTGGGTGTCGACGGCGGTGCTGCGGGTGGTGGTGAGGTGCTCGATCCGGCTGGCCATCAGCTCCTGCTCGCTGGGCGCCAGCATGGAGTGGGTGTACAGGGCGTGCTTGCGGACCGCGCGGGGCGCCATCCACAGCGCCAGCGGCAGCTGCAGCGCCCCGAGGACGCCGGCCAGCACCGCGGTGGCCTGACCGTCGATCGGGATGAACTGGTACCAGAGGCCGTCCCACTCGGTCGACAGCGGGACGCCGAAGAAGGCCAGGAAGATCCCCCAGAAGCCGCTGAGCAGCACCGCGATCGGCATGAAGGCGAGGAAGCCGCCGGCGATCGGGTCGGTGAGCACCCAGGCGAACTCCCGCCGGGTCTGCGGGTCGCTCATGATCCAGCGGTAGCGGGCGACCGCCCCCGAGGCGCCCTCGGGCGCCGCGGGCAGACCGGCCGGCGGGCCGGGGATCCGCACGCCGGCCCAGGCCTCGGACAGGGCGCGCTGACGGGCGGCCAGCGAGCGGACGCCCTCCATGGCCCGCGGCACCAGGCCGAGACCGGGGCCGACCAGGGAGATCGCGCCGGTGACGCCGAGCGACCGGCCGAAGGCCGCGACGGACATCCAGCAGAGGGACAACGCCCGCCGCAGACCGGTGAATCCGGCGGGGACGGAGAATCCCCTGATCTCGACCGCCGAGGGGCTTCCCCCGAGCTGCATCGTGCGGTCCATGACCCGCTCCTCTCTGGTGCCGTTCGCACTGCCCCGGCCGTGTGGCCGTGCGTCCATTCTGGCCGGGACGAGGGGGAGAAATCGGTAGTACTAACCCCCCTCTTGAGCGGCGCGAGGGGGAGGTTCCCCTACCTCGCGCCGCCTGCGCCCCCGGTCAGAAGCCGTCCGCGGCCGCCTCGGCGCCGGTTTCGGCCGCGACGAACAGCGACAGGGTGTCGGCCACGCAGACCGCGCTCGGCTGGCCCTCGACCTCCACGGTCATCCGGACCGCGGCCAGGTGGCCCATCGGGGTCTCGCGGACGCTGGTGACCTTGGCGCCGCCGCGCACCCGGGCGCCGACCGGGATCGGGCGGGCGAAGCGGACCTTGTCCAGGCCGAAGTTGACGCCCAGCTTGACGTCGTGGATCTCGAAGATCGCGCGCATCATCGCGGGCAGCAGTCCGAGCGTCATGTAGCCGTGGACGATCGTCCCGCCGAACGGGCCGGTGGCGGCGCGCTCCGGGTCCACGTGGATCCACTGGAGGTCGCCGGTGGCGCCCGCGAACCGGTCGACGCTGTCCTGGGTGACCTCGAGCCACTCGCTGTACCCGAGGTGCTCCCCGGTCGCCTCGGTGAATTCGGCCAGGCTGGCAAAGGATCTCATGCGGGTGATTCTGGGCGGCCGTCCACGGCGCCGACAAGGCGTTCGGGGCCCGCGGGGGCGTTCGGTCAGCGCGCCGTCAGCTGGCCGTCAGCGAGCGGGCGCGCGGGCCCCGGAAACGGCCGACGCCCGCCGGTGGTGGGGCACCGGGCGGGCGTCGGACGGTCGTGCGGGGCGGCTCAGCCGTAGCGCTTGAGCTCGTGGAAGAAGTCCGGGACGGTGTGCAGCTGCCCGCTCGCCAGGACGCGGTCGTAGACGTGCTTGGCGACGGCCATGTCGAGCACGCCGAGGCCGAACGGGGAGAACACCACCGGGCGGTCGGACGGCGGGGTGATGCCGCCGGTGAGCACGTCGTAGAGCGTGCCGGCGACGAAGTCGCGGTGGCCGACCTGCTGCTCGGCCAGGTGCGGCGAGGTGCCCGCCTTCATGCAGTGCTCGATGTCGTCGACGACGTTCCACGAGTCGAGGACGATCTCCGCGGACAGGTCGCGCAGCGAGACGTGCAGCACCAGCGGGTTGTGCGAGAACCACTGCGGGTCCGTCACGTGCGGCTCGCCGGCCACGGTGGCGAAGACCACCAGGTCGCTGGAGCGGATCAGCTGCTCGGCCTTGTCGTGGACGGTGATCGCGACGTCCTCGCCCTCGGCCCGGCGCAGGTACTCCGAGAAGCCCCGGGCGTGCTCGGCGGACAGGTCGTGGACGCCGACCTCGGTGAAGTCGAAGCCGTTGGCCGCCAGGTAGGTGTGCACGTACCGGGCGATCAGGCCGACGCCGAAGAAGCCGACGCTGGTGGGGCGCTCGCCGCGGGCGTCGGCCAGCCGGGCCGCCGCGAGGGCCGCGGAGGCCGCGGTGCGGGCCGCGCTGATGATCGAGCTCTCCAGGCAGGCGAACGGGTAGCCGGTCTCGGCGTCGTTGAGGATCAGCACGGCCGAGGCGCGGGGCAGGCCGGCCGCCACGTTCTCCGGGAAGCTGGAGATCCACTTGATGCCGTGCACGCCGACCTCGCCCTTGACCGAGGCCGGCAGGGCGATGATCCGCGAGGACGGGCGGTCGGGGAAGCGCAGGAAGTACGAGTCCGGGTTGACCGTCTGGCCCTCGCCGTGCAGCCGGTACGCGGCCTCGACCGTGGCGACGACCTCGTCCTCGTGCCCGTTGAGGGCCTCGTGCACCTGGGCGCCGGAGACCACGGCGAAGGGAGGTACCTGATTCATGGGAACACTGCTCCTGGTCGAACGGTCGGAACGGGGGCGGAACGGTCGGAACGGGGTGGGCGGCCGAGCGGTCCGGCCGGGGCGCTCCGCGCCCCGGCCGGCGCTCAGCCGATCCGGGCCAGGCCCTTGGCGCGCTGCCGGGCCCGCCCGCGCGAGACCACCATCGGGTCCCAGTCCGGGCCGCGCTCGGGCAGCCGCGAGGCGTCGCCCAGCACGGACCCGGCGAGCACCTCGGGCAGCAGGCCGCGCCCGATGATCTGCGAGGCGGCGGCCATCCCGCAGGTGGCGACGGCGCCCAGGCCGCTGCCGTAGCGGACGCTCTGGCCCACCACGTACAGGCCCTCGACGTCGGTGCGGACGTCGGGGCGCTGGCCCACGCCGCCCCAGCTGGCCATGCCGTACGGGGTGCCGCCGGTGCCGCGGATGTAGCGCTCGTGGCTGAGCGGCGTGGCCGTCTCCACGTGCGTGATCCGGTCCCGGAACGGGCCGACGACCTTCTCGGCGGTGGTCAGCATCAGCTCGGTGAGCTGCTGCTTGCGGGCGACGTAGGCGGCGTTGCGGCGGTACGGCTCGCCGTCCACCGGTCCGCCGCCGACGCCCCAGAACCCGTGGCCGGCCGGGCAGCCGGTCATCAGCTGGAAGTTGCTGTGGCCGGGCGGGCAGACCGCCGCCGCGCCCGGGTCCTTGAGGGAGGCGAAGGAGAAGGTGAGCTGCGGCACGGACTCCATCGAGCCGTCGCGCGCGTAGCGCTCCTGCATCGCCGCGTGCGCGGCCTCCATGTCGTCGCTGTCGTGCCACCAGATGTTGGCGTTCGGCAGACCCGGCAGTTCGGTGTCCAGCGCGACGTACACGGCGACGACGGCGCCGCGCATGGTCGCCGCGCGGGTCTTGGCGACCAGCTCGGCGGGGAATGCCTCCTCGCCGCCGCACAGGTCGAGCACGGTGCGCCGGTAGTCCGCGTTGGAGATCACCAGCGGGGCGGAGATCCGCGTCCCGTCGGTGAGTTCGACGCCGGTGGCGCGCCCGTCCTCGATCAGGATGCGGCGCACCTCGCAGCGGGTGCGCAGCTCGCCGCCGGCGGACTCCAGTGCCTCGACGAACGCGGCCACCAGCACCTGGCCGCCGCCCTCCGGGTAGTAGGCGCCGCGCAGGTAGTGGTCCAGCATGGCGGCGTGCTCGGAGAAGGTGATGCCGTCCGGCATGGTGCCGTAGTTGCCGGCCTGCGCCGCGACGAGGGTGCGCCCCTTGGGGGAGAGACCGCAGTGGTCGAGGGCCTGGGCGAGCGTCCGGCGGGTCCACCGCATGGTCTGCGGGGAGCGGCGGAACAGCTCCACCATCGAGGCGCCGTGCAGGCCGTCCCGGGTGGCGCCGGCCACCGCCTCGGCGAGGTCGACGAACCGGTCGATCCGGTCGGCCTCCTCCGGCAGTGCCTGGCGGAGCCGGTCCCGGTAGGCGTTCCAGCCGGCCGGCACGTCCACCGTGGCGGTGGGCGTGATGATCCGGTCGAACCCCTGCTCGTTGTCCATCGGGAGGAAGTTCACCCGGTCGCGGACGCCGAGGCCGGACAGGATCGCCGGGAACAGCCCGCCCGGGCCGCAGTCGCCCAGGTAGTGCGTGCCCACGTCGAACTCGTACTTGCGCCGGCGGCGGAACACGTGCGCGTTGCCGCCCGCGATGTCGTGCTGTTCGAGGACGAGCACGCTGCGCCCGTCCGCGGCCAGGTAGCCCGCGCTGACCAACCCGCCGAGACCGCTGCCGACGACGATCGCGTCGTAGTGGTCTCTGAGTCCCTCGGCCCCCCGCATGCGCGCCCCCATTCGCGTTGCTGCCATCAGAACGTGCCGCCGCCGTGGATCTCGAGGACCGAGCCGCTGATGTACGCGGCGCGGTCGGACACCAGGAAGGAGACCAGGTCGGCCACCTCCTCGGGCTTGCCGGCCCGGCCGAGCGCGACGTTCTTCAGCATCCGCTCCACCGCGGCCTCGGACATGTCGCCGACCATGTCGGTGGCGATCAGGCCCGGGGCGACCACGTTGGCGCGCACGCCGCGCGGGCCGCACTCCTTGGCGAGGGACTTGGTGAAGCCGATGATCCCGGCCTTGGACGCGGCGTAGTTGGCCTGCCCGAGGTTGCCGTAGATGCCCGACACCGAGGACAGGTTGACGATCGACCCGCTGCGGCGCTTGCTCATCGCGAACGCGGCGGCGCGGCAGACGTGGTAGACGCCGTCGAGGTTGGTCCGCAGGACCTGGTTCCAGTCGTCCTCGGGCATCAGGATCACCGGGCGGTCCCGGGTGATGCCGGCCGAGGTGACGGCGGCGTCGACCGGGCCGAGCTCGCGCTCGGTGCGGCCGAACCAGTCGCGGACCTGCTCCGGATCCGCGACGTCACAGGCCGTGGCCGTGATCCGGGTGCCGAACTCGCCGGCCTCCTTGGCGAGTTGCTCGGCCGCCTCGGCGTTCGAGCGGTAGCAGAAGGCGACGTCGTAGCCGTCCTGGGCCAGGCGCAGCACGATGGCCTTGCCGATGCCCCGGGACCCGCCGCTGACCAGCGCGATCACGCCTGTTCCCCGATCAGTCTGAGGACGGCGCAGCCCACGGCGCCGTCACGGTCGACGGCGGACACCAGGGCGATCCGGCCCCGGGCCGCCGGGTCGGCCTCGGCCACGCCGAGCACCGCCTGGATCTGGAAGGTCGCCGCGGCGGCACTGGTGTCGCCGATCAGCTCCATGGACGGGATCCGGCTCAGCGCCTCGGCCGGCAGCAGCGCGGCCAGCGCCTCGTGCTCGGCCCGGCCGGCCGCGGTGGGCGCGGCACACGGCACGGCGGCCCACACCTCGTCGGCGGTGACGCCGGCGCGGTCCAGGGCGCGCCGGACGCAGGCGGTGACGGCGGCCGCCGGGTCGTCGTCGATGTCGACGCGGGTCTCGACGGCCAGCACGGCGGCGATCGCCGGACGCTGGGCGGTGCCGGCGTGCTCGACCACGAACAGGCCGCAGCCCTCGCCGAGCAGCGGCGTGGAGTCGCCGGGGGCGACGGCGGTGTGCTCGATCCAGGCGTGCGCGGCCGAGAACTCCTCGGCGGAGCCGACCAGGTACTTGGTCGCCCGGCCCTGGCCCATCAGCCGGCGGGCGTAGCTGAGCGCGAGCAGACCGGAGACCCGGCCGCCGGCCACGGTGGTGTTGGGGCCCTTGAGGTCGTGCCGGATGGCGGTGGCGCCCGCGGCGTGGTTGAGGCTGCCGAAGGGGATCCGGCCGGCGTCGACGTGGAAGGGCAGCGCGTTGGTGTAGGACTGCTTGAGGAAGTTGGTGACGTTCTCCAGGCTGCCCATCGAGATGCCGAGGACCACACCGGTGCGGTCGTCGGTCTCCACCACCCGGTTGCCGTCGGCGTCCTGGAGCAGGCCGTCGGAGGCGACCAGGGTCAGGGCGGTGAGGCGGTCCATCTTGGCGGTGCCGCTCGGGCCGAGCAGGCCCTTGATGTCGAAGCCGGGCACCAGGCAGACGTCGGGCGAGGGCAGCGGGCCGAGGTCGGCGTCCGCCTTGACGGCGGTCTTGGCCCCGGCGCGCACGCCGGCCGCGAAGTCCTGGCGGGTCAGGCCGTACGGCGACACGGCCGACCAGCCGGTGATGACGAGCGTCTCCGGCGGCAGGGCCGCCGGGGTGGCTGCGCTTTCCAATGAACTCGTCATCTCAGACTCGCTCTCCGTACGTGCCAAGGATCAGGATGGCGTTGTTGCCGGCGAAGGCACTGGAGTTGTTCTCCACGATCCGGACCTCGGCGTCGACGGCCTGGTTGGGCACGACGTCCAGCGGGCAGTCCGGGTCGGTCTCCAGGTGGTTGATGGTCGGCGGGATGAACTGGTGCTCGATGGCGAGGCCGCAGGCGATCGCGCCGAGCGCGCTGGCCGCGCCCATCGAGTGGCCGAGCATCGACTTCACCGCGACGGTGCGCGGCGGGGCGTCGCCGTACACGTCGAGGATGGCCGCCGACTCGGTCTTGTCGTTGGCCTTGGTGCCGGTGCCGTGCGCGGAGATGAAGTCGATCTCGTCCCGTTCGACGCCGGCGTCGTCCAGCGCGAGCCGGATGCCGCGGGCGATGCCGTCCCGGTTGGGCGCGGTCGGGTGCGCGGCGTCGCAGCTGAGGCCGTAGCCGAGCACCTCGGCGTAGATGTGCGCGCCGCGGGCGAGGGCGGACTCCAGGCTCTCCAGGACGAGGATGCCCGCACCCTCGCCGGTCAGGATGCCCTGGCGGTTCCTGTCGAACGGGCGGACCACGTCCGGGGTGAGCGCGCCGAAGCGCTTGAACAGGGCGAAGGCCTTGCGGCAGACAGCGTCCGCGCCGCCGCACAGGGCGATGTCGACCTCGCCGGAGCGGATCGCGTCCAGGCCGTAGCCGATCGAGTAGTTGCCGGCCGCGCAGGCGGTGGTGATGGTGGTCGGCTCGACGTTCGGCATCCGCAGCTCGCGGGCGATGGCGGTGGTCAGCCGGCCGGCGTTGATCCGGCGGGACAGCACCGGGTCCATGGCCTCCGGGTCGCCGGCCGCGAGCTCCTGCTCGACCAGCACGCCGATGTCGTGGCCCTCGCCGTCGGTGGTGCCGACGCTGATGACGGCCTGGCGCTCGCCGAGGTCGGCCTCGGTGAGCCCGGCGTCCTCCACGGCCATCCGGGCGGCGGCGACGGCGAACTGCCCGGCCCGGCCCACGTCCTCGAGCGGGACGTTGCGGATCCAGCGCTCCGGCTCGAAGTCCGGGACCTCGCAGGCGACGTTCTGGCCGAAGCCCTCGGTGTCGAAGCGGGTGATCGGCCGCGCACCGGAGCGCCCGGCCCGCAGCCCCGCGGTGTACTCCTCGACCCCCGTGCCGATGCTGGAGATCGCCCCGAGGCCGGTGAGGACGACCCTGCGGCGGTCGGCCGGCACGCCGCCCCGGGGTGCCGCTGGTGACTGTGCGGTGGACATGGGACTCCTTAAGCAGTGGGATGCCTGCGAGCGGGGGTTCCGGTGCCGGAACCCGCCCCGATCACCAGCCGGCGGCCGCCGCGGTCACCTGGTAGGTGGCCTCCACGTTGACCATCTTCGGCAGCTCGTTCATGTCGATGACGATGGAGTACTCCATCTCCAGCGCGCTCAGCACGTCGATCAGCTTGAGCGAGTCGGCGCCCAGCTCGTCGACGAACAGCGCGGTGTCGGCGAACTCGGTGTGCACGTCGATGTTCTCGGCGACGATCTCGCGGATCCGGGTGAGACGCTCCGGCGCAACCGTGGTCATGCTCGTTCCTCCGTCTGTCCAGGGGCCCTGAAGTGGCTTCCGAGTAGGAACGTAGTCAGCCCCGATGACGGGTCGATGACGTCCAACTGACCGCTCACTGACGGGTCCTGTCGGGGGGTGGAAGGCCAGGTCGCAGGGGGTGCCGGGGGGCAAAACGACCGCCCGCCGCACCCTCGGGCCAGGGCCCTGGTGGGTGCGGCGGGCGGCGGTGGCGCGGCCGTTCGGACGCGCGGTGGCGGTGGGCCGGTCAGCCCTGCTGCTGCAGGCTGAGCGGTCGCATGTCGGTCCAGTTGGTCTCGATGTGGGTGACGGCGGTGGCCCGGTCGGTGGCCTCCAGGGCGACCGTCCAGCCCTCGGGCACCGCGGCGAAGGACGGCCACAGGGAGTGCTGCCCCTCCTCGTTGACGAGGACGAGGAAGGTGCCGTCTTCGCGGTCAAAGGGGTTCGCCATGACTGTTCTCCAGCTCTCGGGAAGGTCTCGGGATCTCGGGCGTGCCGGGTTGATCGGGCGTCAGGTGGTCGGGTCGGCGGCCAGGGCGGCGAGGGCGCGTTCGACGGCGGTGCCGATCGCCGCCGCCGGGGCGGGCTGCAGCATCTGCTGGTGTCCGCAGTCCACGTCGTGCGCGAGGACGGCGGAACCGACGTACGGCTCCCAGCCCTTGACCTTGAGGGCGCGTTCCTCCGGGGTGGGCCGGTCCTCGCCGCCGGCCGCGACGAAGAGCGTCATCGGGCAGCCGTCGAAGCGGGTGGGCGTGAACCGCTGGAACAGCTCCAGGTTGTTCCGCATGACGTCCAGCAGCCGTTCCAGCGTACCCGGTTCGAGCGCGGCGAGGGGGCCCCCGGTGCGGGCCAGGTGCGCGGCGACGTCCTGCGGGGTGAGCCGGTGCAGGCCGGTGGCGTCGACGCCGGCCTCGGCGAGGAAGTCGGCGAGGAACTCCGCGTCGCTCGGCCGGGCGTCCGGTGCGTCGTCCGGGTAGGCGTCCAGGTTGGCCAGGAACGCCACCCGCTCCCCGGCGGCCTGCAGCCGGACGGCCATCTCGTGGGCGACGACCCCGCCGTAGGACCAGCCGAGCAGGTGGTACGGCCCGTGCGGCTGGACGGCCCGGACCCTGGCCAGGTACTCCTCGGCGACGTCCCCCAGGTCGGTCGGCAGCGGGCCGTCCCCGGACAGACCGCGGGCCTGCAGCCCGTAGACCGGCTGGTCCGGGTCCAGGTGCTCGGCGAGCGCGGCGAACGGGATCGCGAAGCCGAGGCCGCCGTGCACGCAGAACAGCGGCGGGCGCCCGCCGGCGGCCCGGATCGGCAGGACGGGGCCGAGCAGGTCGACCGCGCCGCCCCCGGCGGCGCCGGCGGCCAGCGCCTCCAGGGTGCGGTGCTCGAAGACCGCGCCGAGGCTGATCGGCAGCCCCGCCAGGGTGGCCGCGTTGACCAGCCGGATCGCCTTCAGGCTGTCCCCGCCGAGCGCGAAGAAGGAGTCGTCCGGGCCGACCGGGG
This sequence comes from Kitasatospora sp. NPDC004745, assembly GCF_042873275.1. Taxonomy (NCBI): domain Bacteria; kingdom Bacillati; phylum Actinomycetota; class Actinomycetes; order Kitasatosporales; family Streptomycetaceae; genus Kitasatospora; species Kitasatospora sp. NPDC004745. Next base: position 20,882 of record NZ_JBIALK010000049.1, read on the forward strand.
CGATCCCGAGGACCTCCTCGACGGCCGCGCAGAGCAGCCGCTCCGGCCCGGTGCGGGGCGCCTGCGGGGCGCGTGCCGCGGGGGCGGGGGCGGGCAGCGCCCTGACGTCCAGCTTGCCGTTGGCGTTCAGCGGCAGTTCGGGCAGCACCGTGTAGGCGTCCGGGACCATGTAGCCGGGCAGCGAGCGGGCCAGGTGGCTGCGCAGCGCGGCCTGGTCCGGCTCCGGTCGGCCGTCGGCGGGCACCAGGTAGGCGACCAGGCGGCGCTGGCCGGCCGGGTCGGCGGGGGCCAGGACGGCGGCCCGGGCGACGTCCGGGTGGTCGGCCAGCAGCCGCTCGATCTCGCCGAGTTCGATCCGGTAGCCGCGGATCTTGACCTGCTGGTCGGCGCGGCCGACGTACTCGATCCGGCCGTTGCGGTCCCAGCGGACGAGGTCGCCGGTGCGGTACATCCGGGCGCCGCCCGGCTCGAACGGGCAGGCGACGAAGCGGTCGGCGGTCAGCGCGGGCCGGTTCAGGTAGCCGCGGGCCAGGCCCGCGCCGGCCAGGTAGAGCTCGCCGACCACGCCGCGCGGCACCGGCCGCAGCGCCCCGTCCAGGACGTACGCGGTGGTGTCGCCGATCGGCAGGCCGATCGGGACGGTGCCGTCGGCCCGGCCGAGGTCCTGGCCGGTGGCGAAGGTGGTCACCTCGGTGGGGCCGTACACGTGGAACACGGTGGTGTCCGGCAGGGCGGCCCGCAGCCGGTCCAGGTGGTCGCGGGAGTGGGCCTCGCCGCCGGTCAGCAGCGCGCGCAGCGGGGCCAGGGCGCGCGGCCGGGTGTCGGCGAGGGTGTTGACGAACTGGGTGGTGAGGAAGGCGACGGTCACCCCGGCCCGGGCCGTGAACTCCTCCAGTGCCTGCGGGTCGGCCGGGCCGGGCGGGTGGATCGCCAGCCGGGCGCCGTGGGCGAGCGCGCCCCAGATCTCGAAGGTGGAGGCGTCGAAGGCGACCGGCGCGAAGTAGAGGAAGGTGTCCTGCGCGGTCGGCGCCAGTTCGGGCAGGCCCAGCACCAGGCGGACGGCGGCGCGGTGCGGGACGGCGACGCCCTTGGGCTTGCCGGTGGAGCCGGAGGTGTGGATGACGTACAGCAGGTCGTCGGGGTCGATCGGCACGGCGGGCACCGGGGTGCCGGGCAGGGCGGCCAGTTCGGCCGCGGTGGCCGGCTCGTCCAGGACCAGCCGGGTCACCCCCGCGGGCAGCTCGCGATCGGCCAGCGAGCGCTCGGTGAGCAGCAGCCGGACGCCGCCGTCGGTGAGCATGTCGCCGACCCGCTCGTCGGGGTGGGACGGGTCGATCGGCAGGTAGGCGGCGCCGGTGCGGGCGATCGCCAGCAGGGCGGTGACCACGGCCGGGCCGCGCTCCAGGCGCAGGGCCACCAGGTCGCCCCGGCGGGCGCCGCGGGCGGTCAGCAGGCGGGCCAGCCGGTTGGCCCCGGCGTCCAGCTCCGCGTAGGTGGTGCGGCGCAGCTCGCCGGGGCGGCCGGGCTCGGCGTGGACCAGGGCGACCGCGTCCGGCGCGGCCGCGATCCGCTCGTCGACCAGGGCGGTGAGGGTGGTGCGCGGGGTGCCGGCCCGGTGGGTGCCGAGGGCGAGCAGCTCCGCCTCCTCCGCGGGCGCGAGCAGCTCCAGCCGGGAGAGCGGTTCGGCGGGCGCGGCGAGGGCGGCGGCGAGCAGCCGCAGGTAGGCCTCGGTGATCCGGCGGGCGGTGGCGCGCTCGAACAGGTCGGTGCGGTACTCGACGGCCAGCGCGAGCGCGCCGTCGGCCTGCTCGGTGAGCTGGAAGAAGAGGTCCCACTTGGCGGTCCGGACCGGGACGGGCTGCTCGGTGACGACGAGCTCCGGGTCGGCGGCGGGCGCCGGGGCGGGGCCGGCCTGCTGGAAGCCGAGCATCACCTGGAACAGCGGGTGGCGGGCCATCGAGCGCTCGGGGTTGAGCACCTCGACCAGCTTCTCGAAGGGCACGTCCTGGTGCTGGTGGGCGGCCAGGTCGTAGGCCCGGACCCGTTCGGCCAGCTCGCGCAGGCCCGGGTCGCCGGAGGTGTCGGTGCGCAGCACCAGGGTGTTGACGAACATGCCGACCAGGTCGTCGAGCCGTTCGTCGGTGCGGCCGGCGATCGGGCTGCCGAGCGGGATGTCGGTGCCCGCGCCGAGCCGGGTGAGCAGGGCGGCCAGCCCGGCCCGCAGCAGCATGAAGGGGCTGACGCCCCAGGCGGCGGCCAGTCGGTGCAGTTCCTCGACGAGCTGCGGCGGGACGGCGGTGCGCACGACGTCGCCGCGGTGGTCGGCCCGGGTGCCGCGCGGGTGGTCGTAGGGCAGCGCCAGCTCCTCCGGCAGGCCCTTCAGGGTCTCCGTCCAGTGGCCGAGCTGGCGGGCGAGTTCGCTCGCCGGGTCGGTCTCGGAGCCCAGCAGCTCGCGCTGCCACAGCGCGTAGTCGGCGTACTGGACGGGCAGCGGCGGCAGTTCGGCGGGGCGGCCGGAGCGGCGGGCGCGGTAGTACGCGGTGAGGTCGCGGGCGAGCGGGGCGAGCGACCAGCCGTCACCGGCGATGTGGTGCAGGACGAGGGTCAGCACGTGCTCGTCCGGGCCGAGGGCGAACAGCCGGGCGCGCAGCGGGAGTCCGTGCTCCAGGTCGAAGCCGCGGGCGGCCTCGGCGGCGAGCGCCTCCGGCAGTCCGGCCTCGGTGACCTCGGTGACCGGGAGCGGGACGACGGCCTCGGCCGGTGCGAGCACCCGCTGTTCGGCGGGTCCGGCACCGGCGCCGGATACGGGGGTGGAACCGGCGCCGGTGGTCTGGGGGGTCCCCTCAGGGGAGGCGGGCAGCTGCGGGAAGACGGTCCGCAGTGCCTCGTGGCGGGCCACCACGTCCTGCAGGGCGTCCTGCAGGGCGGCGGTGTCCAGCCGGCCGGTCAGCCGGATCGCCAGCGGGATGCCGTACAGCCCGCCGGGCGCGCCCAGGTGCTCGACGAACCAGAGCCGCTGCTGCGCGTGGGACAGCGGCAGCACCGCCGGGCGCGGGCCCGCGGTGAGCGGTGGCCGGCCGGGCGCGGCGGCGCCGAGCCGTTCGGCGAGGCGGGCGGGGGAGGGGGCCTCGAAGAGGTCCCGGACCTGGAGTTCGGCGCCGAGTCCGGCGCGGACCCGGTTGACGATCCGGGTGGCCAGCAGTGAGTGGCCGCCGAGGGTGAAGAAGTCGTCGTCGGCGCCGACCCGGTCGAGGCCGAGCACCTCGGCGAAGACGCCGCAGAGCAGCTCCTCCTCGCGGCCGCGCGGGGCGCGGGCCGAGGTGGCGTAGGCGGGCGCGGGCAGGGCGCGGCGGTCGAGCTTGCCGTTGGCCGTGAGCGGCAGCGCGGCGAGCGGGACGACGGCCGCCGGGACCATGTACTCGGGCAGCCGCTCGGCGGCGAACTCCCGCAGCCCGGCCGGGTCGGCGCCGTCGCGCAGCACCACGTAGCCGACCAGCCGCTGGTCGCCGGGCCGGTCCTCGCGGGCGACCACGGCGGCCTCGGCGACCGCCGGGTGCCGGCCGAGGACGGTGGCGATCTCGCCCAGCTCGATGCGGAAGCCGCGCAGCTGGACCTGTTCGTCGGCGCGGCCCAGGTACTCCAGGGTGCCGTCGGCGCGCCAGCGGCCGAGGTCGCCGGTGCGGTACATCCGGGTGCCGCCGGGCTCGAACGGGCAGGCGACGAACCGGGCCGCGGTGAGGTCGGGGCGGTTCAGGTAGCCGCGGGCCAGGCCCGGGCCGCTGATGTAGAGCTCGCCGGGCACCCCGGCGGGGACGGGCTGCAGGGCCCCGTCGAGCAGGTAGACCCGCAGGTCGGGGATGCCGCGCCCGATCACGCTCCCGCCGCCGCCGGCCGCGGTCGCGGCGTCCAGCTCCTGGTGGGAGACGTGCACCGTGGTCTCGGTGATGCCGTACATGTTGACCAGACGGGGCGCGTCGTCGGGGTGGCGGGCGTACCAGTCGGCGAGCTTGCCGACGTCCAGGGCCTCGCCGCCGAACACCACGGTGCGCAGGGCGAGCGGGCGCGGGCGCTCGGCGTCGGCCCGGATCAGCTGGTAGAAGGCGGAGGGCGTCTGGTTGAGGACGGTCACCCGTTCCTCGGCGAGCAGGTCCAGGAAGGCGTCCGGGGAGCGCGACACGTCGTACGGGACGACGACCAGCCGGCCGCCGCGCAGCAGCGCGCCCCACAGCTCCCAGACGGTGAAGTCGAAGGCGATGGAGTGGAACAGGGTCCAGACGTCGCCGGGGCCGAAGCCGAACCAGCCGTCGGTGGACTCCAGCAGCCGCGCCACGTTCTGGTGCGGCACCACCACGCCCTTGGGGCGGCCGGTGGAGCCGGAGGTGTAGATGACGTAGGCCGGGTCGTCGGGGGTGGCCGCGGTCTCCGGCGCGGTGGCCGGGCGGGCGGCCAGGTCGGCCGCGGTCTCCGGGGCGTCCAGGTCGACGCGCGGCACGTCCGCGGCCTCGGGCAGCTCGGGCAGCACGCCCGCGGCGGTGAGCAGCAGGACGGGTCGGGCGTCGCCCAGGGTGTAGCCGATCCGGTCGGCCGGGTGGCCGGGCTCCAGCGGCAGGTAGGCCGCGCCGGCCTTGAGGACGGCGAGGACGGCGACGACCAGCTCGGCGCCGCGCGGCAGCGCGACGGCGACGAGGCTCCCGGGGCCGGCGCCGCGGGCGGCGATCAGGTGGGCGAGCCGGTTGGCCCGCTCGTCCAGCTCGCGGTAGCGCAGGGCGGTGCCGGGCGCGGTGACCGCGACGGCGTCGGGGGTGCGGGCGGCCTGCTCGGCGAACAGCTCCTGGACGGTGGCGCGCCGGGCGGGCTGCCGGGGCGCGGTGGCGGCGCCGCTCCACTCCTGGAGGATGCGGTCCAGTTCGGCGGGTTCGGGCGCGCCGAGCCGGGCGAGCGGGGTCCGAGGGGCGTCCGCGACCTGCTCCAGGACGCGGAGCAGCCGGTCCAGGACCTTCGTGGCGCAGGCCTCCGGGTCCTCGGCGAAGGCCGAGGCGCGGTAGGCGAGCTGGAGGTCCAGCCGCTCCCCGGGGAAGACGGTGAGGCTCAGCGGGTAGTGGGTGGCCGAGAGCATCCGGGCGGCGCTGACGGTGCCCCCGGACTCGCGGAACAGCGCGGCCTCGTCCAGCGGGTAGCTCTGGAAGGCGAGGACGGTGTCGAACAGCTCGCCCTGGACGCCGGAGGCGGCCTGCGCCTCGGCGAGCGGCAGGTGCTCGTGCGGCATCATCGCGAGCTGCTGGCCGGCCAGGGCGGTGAAGAGCTCGTCCGCCCGCTGGTCCGGGCGGAGGTCGGCGCGCACCGGCAGGGTGTTGGCGAACAGCCCGATCATCGACTCGACGTCCGGGACCTCGGCCGGGCGGCCGGAGGTGACGGCGCCGAACACCACGTCCTCGCGGCCGGTGAGCCGGCCGAGCAGCAGTGCCCAGCAGCCCTGGACCACGGTGTTCAGGGTCAGGCCCCGGCCGCGGGCCCAGCCGGAGAGCGCCGCGGTGCGCTCCGGTGACAGGAACCGCCGGACGAAGGAGGGCAGTTCGGGCTCCCGCCCGGGAGCGGCCGCGGGCAGCGCCCGGACCGGCCCGTCGAGGCCGTCGAGCAGTCCGGCCCAGGCCGCCCGCGCGGCGTCCCGGTCGCGGCCGTTCAGCCAGGTCAGGAACGAGCGGTACGGCGCGGGCGCGGGCAGGGCGGCCGCGGTCGCGGCGTCGCCGAGCTGCATCAGCTCGCGGACGGCCAGCGGGAAGGACCAGCCGTCCATGACGATGTGGTGCACCGACCAGAGGAACCGGTGGTGCCCCTCGCCGAGCCGGATCAGGCTGAACCGCATCAGCGGCGGCCTGGCCAGGTCGAAGCGGCGCTGCCGGTCCTCGGCCGCCAGCCGCTGCGCCGCGGCCTCCCGCTCCCCCTCGGGCAGCCCGGTGAGGTCGTGCAGCCGCCACTCGGGCGCGACCTCGGTCTCCTTGAGGACGACCTGGACGGGCTCGCCGGTCTTGCGGTTGCGGAAGCAGGCCCGCAGGTTGGGGTGCCGGCGCAGCAGGGCCGCGGAGGCCTCGCGCAGCCGGGCGGCGAGCTGCTCGCCGTCACCGGCGTTCGGTCCGTCGATCTCGGCGACGAACTGGAGGGTGTACGGGTCGGGCGAGGCCTGGTCGTACGAGGACAGGAAGAGCAGCCCCTGCTGCAGGGGGGAGAGCGGAAGTACTTCGCTGATCTTCGACCCGGGTCTGGGGGCGGTCGTCACGAAAGTTCCTCATTCAACTCGAATTCCAGATCGGCCAGTTCCTCGTCGGACAGGGCGATCAGACTGCTTCCGGACTCCATCGGGGCGGTCTCGGCGGCGTCCTCCGCGAGCTCCTCGGCGACCTGTGCGAGGGCGGCCGCGGTCTTGTGCGTGAAGATGTCGCGGGTGGTGAGGGTGAGACCGGCCCGCCGGGCGCGGCTGACGACCTGGATGGAGCGGATGCTGTCGCCGCCGAGGGCGAAGAAGTCCTCGTCGATGCCGACCCGCCCGGTGCCGAGCACCTCGGCCAGGATCTCGGTGAGCACCTGCTCGCGCTCGTTGCGCGGGGCCCGGGCCTCCGCGAGCTCCCCCAGGTCGGGCTCCGGCAGGGCCTTGCGGTCGAGCTTGCCGTTCGGGGTGAGGGGCATGGCGTCCAGGACGAGCCAGGAGGCCGGGATCATGTAGCCGGGCAGCAGCTCGGCCAGGGCGCGGTTGATCCGCTCCGGGTCGACGCCGGGGCCGGTGAGGTAGCCGACGAGGCGGGGGTTGCCGGAGGCGTCGGGGAGGACGGCGACGGCGGCGTCGGCGACGGTGTCGAG
>NZ_JBIALK010000050.1:0-26255 GCF_042873275.1 Kitasatospora sp. NPDC004745
CGGCCGGCGACGACCGGACGTACGTGACGGCGATGCAGCACATCAACAAGTCGATCGAGAACGGCATGTTCGGCCTGGTCTTCGTCGGCGCCTTCGTGGCGACGGGCGTGGCGGCCTGGCTGCAGCACAAGGCCGGCCGGCGCCAGGCGGCGCTGTGGGCGGGCGCGGCCACCCTGCTGTACGTGGTGGCGCTGATGGTGACGATGGGCGTCAACATCCCGCTCAACAACCAGCTCGCGGCGGCCGGTGACCCGTCGCAGATCAGCGACTTCGCCGCGGTGCGCGCCAAGTTCGAGGGCACCTGGGTGGCCACCAACATGGTCCGCACGCTGCTCTGCACGGCGGGGCTGGGTGCGCTGGCCCGGGCGCTGGTCCTGCACGGGCGTTCCGAGCGCTGAACGACCGTGTCCTGTCAGGGGGTCGGGGCCGGAAGGCCCCGCCCCGGGCAGGGCCCGCCGCACCGCCCCCGGTGGCACGCGCCGCACCGGGGGCGGTGCGGCGCGCGCCGGGGCCCGTCGGTCGTGCCGCGCGCCGCGGGTGCGCCGTGCCCGCCGGCCGGTCGACCCGTCGGTCGGCTGGCCGGATCCGCCCCCGGGCGGTCGCGCCGGTGCGCCGGTCGGGCGCAGACTGCACGCAGGCAGGCAGCGGAGTTCCGACGGCAGGGGGCGGGCATGGCAGCACGTACCGGCAGGCGCACGGCAGTTGGACGAGTCCGGACGGCGGTCGGCGTGCTCGCCGCCGCCCTGACGGCCGCGGCGGCGGTCGCGGTGCCGGCCGCCCCGGCGGAGGCGGCGGGCGGACAGGGCGGCAGGGTCGTGTACCTGACCTTCGACGACGGCCCCAGCCCCGCCTACACCCCGAGGATCCTCGGGATCCTCTCGCGCTACGGCGTGCGCGCGACCTTCTTCGAGATCGGGCAGAACGTCGCCGCCAACCCGGGGCTCACCCGGCAGGTCGCCCGGCAGGGCCACAGCGTGCAGAACCACTCCTGGTCGCACCCGGACCTGCGCAGGCTCTCCGGGGCGGCCGTCAGCGCCCAGGTGGCCGACACCGACAAGGCGATCCGGGCGCAGACCGGCCGCACCCCGAGCTGCCTGCGCCCGCCGTACGGCGCGGTCAACGGCACGGTGCGCTCGCGGGCGGCCGCGCTCGGCAAGCAGGTGGTGCTCTGGTCGGTGGACCCGGCGGACTGGTCCCGGCCGGGCGCGGCGGCCATCCGCTCGCGGGTGCTGGGCACCGTCCGCCCGGGCTCGGTGATCCTGCTGCACGACGGGGGCGGGGACCGCAGCCAGACCGCGGCCGCGCTGCCGGACATCCTGTCCACCCTGAAGGCCCGCGGCTACGGCTTCGCCACCCTCTGCGGCTGAGCCCGGCGGGAGGTGGGTGGCGGGAGACAGGTTCAGTGCGGCACGCGGCGGGTGGCGGCGGACGGTCACGGTGCCCGGCGCATCACCGCCGGGGCACACGGCACGACGCGGCGCCGGCCCGGGCGGACGGAGTCCCGGGCCGGCGCCGCGTGCGACGGGTGCGTCAGGCCTGGCCGTGCAGGATCAGCGCCCAGCCGAGGCAGGCCAGTGCGGCGGTGCACAGCAGGGTGCGCAGCACGTTGAAGCGCGCCCAGCGGGCCTCGAAGCGGCTGCGGACGGCGGCCGGGTCGGCGATCCGCCGGGGGTCGCCGGCCGCTTCGAGCTCGTCGTTCAGCGGGATGTTCACCGAACGGGTGACGCCGATCGCCGCCACGTACAGGACGAGCGCGGCCACCGTGGCGGGCAGCGCGTGGTGGCCGTCCGAGGGCAGGTGCAGGGCGACCGCGGCCCCGGTGGTGAGGAGGGCGCCGACGAATCCGAGGACGAACCAGCCGTTCAGGATCGCCACGTTGACACGCTGCATCACCTCGATGAACGTGCGGTCCTCGACCCGCGCGAGCGCGGGCATGACCGAGCACGAGTAGGCGTAGAACAGCCCGGCGGTCAGGCCGCAGGTGACGGTGGCCGCCACCAGTACGAGTGTGCGTGCCAGTTCCATCTTCGTAGCCCCTCACTGTCTCTGCACTGCATCTGCTTGTCGGTCCGTCCCCCGTGTACCGATCATCCGGCATCCGGGGCGCCCGGGCCACCTCGATCGCTCAAGACTCTCTCAAATGACGAGCCGTCAAATAATGTCCTGCCGTCTACACTTGGCGGCATGGACACTCTGACAGGTCTCCTCGACGGGCCCAAGGCCCGCGGCGCGTTCCTGCTGCGCTCGATCCTCACCCCGCCGTGGTCGCTGCGGATCGAGGACCGGGCGCCGCTGTCGGTGGTGACGATGGTCCGCGGCGAAGCCTGGATCCTGCCCGAGCGCGGCACGCCCCTGCTGCTGCACCCGGGTGACGTGGCCATCGTGCGCGGCCCGGAGCCGTACACCGTGGCGGACGACCCCGACACCCCGGTGGACGTGATCGTCGGGCCGGGCCAGGTCTGCACCCGCGACGGGGTGGACGTCTCCGAGGTGATGTCGCTGGGCGTCCGCACCTGGGGACAGGGCCGGGAGGGCGACCAGGCCTCCTCGGTGGTGCTGTCCGGCACCTACCAGGCCGAGCACGAGATCGGCCAGCGCCTGCTCGGCTGCCTGCCCGCGCTGCTGGTCCGGCCGGTCGGCACCGGCGCGGACGACACCCTGGTCCACCTGCTCTCCGCCGAGATAGGGCGCAACGAGCCCGGCCAGGAGCTCGTCCTGGACCGCATCCTCGACCTCCTGGTCGTCTCCGTCCTGCGGGCCTGGCTCGCCGCCCCCGATTCCGGCGCCCCCGCCTGGTACCGGGCCCAGCACGACCCGGTGGTCGGGCCGGTGCTGCGGCTGATGCACGACGACCCCGCCACCGCCTGGACGGTCGCCGACCTGGCGCAGAAGGTCGGGGTCTCGCGGGCGGGTCTGGCCCGCCGGTTCACCGCCCTGGTCGGCGAACCGCCCATGGCCTACCTGGCGGGCTGGCGCCTGGCCGTCGCCGCCGACCTGCTGCGCGAACCCGAGTGCACCATCGCCTTCGCGGCCCGCAAGGTCGGCTACAGCAACGCCTTCGCCCTGTCCGCGGCGTTCAAGCGGGTGCGCGGCATCAGCCCGCAGGAGCACCGCCGGCTGGCCGCCAGCGGCGCCCCGGCGCAGCAGCCCGGCTTCTCCGGCCCGGCGGAGACGGTGATCCTGGCGGGTTGAGGGCGGCCCGGCCCGCCGCGGCGGCCTGCGGGCGCCGGTGGTCGCCGCGGCCCGTCGCCCGCCACCACCGACATCCGGTGGAAGGCCGGCGGCTTGGCGCGGCGAAGCCATTTGCCTAAATGGTGTAGGTAATTCCATACTGGGTTCAGCCGGTACGGGAGGAACGCCATGGCACGAGCAGGACTCAGCACACAGCGGTTGGTCGTCGCGGGCGCGGAGCTCGCCGACGAGGTCGGCTTCGAGCAGGTGACCGTCGCGGCCCTGGCCCGGCGCTTCTCCGTCCAGACCGCCAGCCTCTACTCGCACCTCAAGAGCTCCCAGGACCTCAAGACCCGGATCGCCCTGTACGCGCTCGAGGAGCTGGCCGACCTCGTCGCCGACGCCCTCGCCGGCCGGGCCGGCCGGGACGCCCTCGCGGCCTTCGCCGACGCCTACCGCGACTACGCGGCCCGGCACCCCGGCCGCTACGACGCCACCCGGTTGCGCCTGGACGCCGCGACCGCCGCCGCCAGCGCCGGTGTCCGGCACGCCCAGATGGCCCGGGCGCTGCTGCGCGGTTACGACCTCGCCGAACCCGAGCAGACCCACGCCGTGCGCATGCTCGGCAGCGTCTTCCACGGCTACATCAGCCTCGAGGCGGCCGGCGGATTCAGCCACACCGCCGTCGACGCGCAGCAGTCCTGGGACTGGATCATCGACTCCCTCGACGCCCTGCTGCGCTCGGGCGGCGCCCCGCGGACCCCGTGAGCCGGATCCCGTGAACGCCGGATCCGGCGAGCGTCGGGATCCGGCGAGCCCCGGGACGCGGTGAACGCCCCGCCCACCCGAACGCCTGACGCCCCGTGAGCGCCGGGCCCGTGAACAGCACCGAGGAAACGGCCATGAGCGCCCCCCGCACCACCGCCACCACCACGACCCCCGTCACCGAGGAGCTGCTCCGCGGCCACCTCGACGTCGAGCACACCGGGCGCGGGCTGCTGCCGCACCGCCTGCCCGCCCGGGCCCGCCGGCAGATCCCCGACGACCAGCTCGCGATGGCCGAGTCCCAGCCCTCCGGCGTCCGGCTGGTGTTCCGCACCCGCGCCACCGCGATCACCCTGCACACCGTCCCGACCAAGCGCGCCTACCCGGGCGTGCCGACCCCGCCGGACGGCGTGTACGACCTCCTCGTGGACGGTCGCCTCGCGGCCCAGGCCACCGCCGCCGGCGGGAACCTGCGCACCGTCGACCTGGCCACCGGCCGCGTGGAGCTGCGCCAGGGCCCGCCCGGCGCCGCCGAGTTCACCGGTCTGCCCGGTCGTGACAAGACCGTCGAGATCTGGCTGCCGCACACCGAGACCACCGAACTGATCGCCCTGGACACCGACGCCCCCGTCACCCCGGAGCCGGAGACCACCCGGCGGCGCTGGCTGCACCACGGCAGTTCGATCAGCCACGGCTCCAACGCCGCCCACCCGACCGGCACCTGGCCCGCCATGGTGGCGGCCGGGGCCGGAGTCGACCTGGTCAACCTCGGCTTCGGCGGCGGCGCCCTGCTCGACCCGTTCACCGCCCGGGCCATCCGCGACACCCCCGCCGACCTGATCAGCCTCAAGATCGGCATCAACCTCGTCAACGCCGACGCGATGCGGCTGCGCGCCTTCGGCCCCGCCGTCCACGGCTTCCTCGACACCGTCCGCGAGGGCCACCCGACCACCCCGCTGCTGCTGGTCTCGCCGGTGTTCTGCCCGACCCACGAGGAGACCCCGGGCCCGCTGGCCCCGGACTTCAGCACCGGCACGCTGCGCTTCCGGGCCACCGGCGACCCGGCAGAGACCGCCGCGGGCCGCCTGACGCTCGAGGTGATCCGCACCGAGCTCGCCCGTCTCGCCGCAGCCCGCACCGAGGCGGGTGCCGATCCCAACCTCCACTACCTGGACGGTCGTTCGCTCTACGGCCGGGCCGACCACGACGAGCACCCGCTGCCCGACGGGCTGCACCCCGACCCGGCCGGCCACCGCCGGATCGCCGAGCACTTCGCCGACCTGGCGTTCGGGCCCGCGGGCGCCTTCGCGGGCTGACCCGCAGGAGACCCCGCGGCGGCGGTGTACGACAATCGACCCGGCCGGTGTGCGGACGCACGGCCCGGCCGGGGAGACCGAGGGGCGAGGGGGAACGCCGATGCGGCGCGCAGGGGCGGGAGTCCGGTTCGGGACGGGCGCGGCGGCGGTGGCCGTGGCGTTGGCATCGGCCGCGTGCGGCTCGGTGCACGCGGGCGGCTCGCCCGGGAACGCGGCCACCTCCGTGACCGCCTCCTCCGTGGCCTCCGCCGCCGGCGGGACCGCCACCGGGACGCCCTCGCCCGCCCCCACCCCGCCGCCCGGTCCGGCGGAGGCCCGGGCCCGGCACGACCGGCTCTTCCCGCAGGTCGCGGCGGAGTGCGCGGGCGTGGCCGCCACCCCGCTGCCCACGCCGATCGCCCCGCCCACCGGAGCGCGCGACCCCTGGGCCGACAAGTACGCGGAGAACCACGGCTTCAGGACGACCGCGACGCTGCTCGCCGACGGCAGGTGCCGGGGCGAGGCGCACCGGGCCCGGATCGCGGACGCCCTCCGGCGTGACGGACGGACGGCCGGCCTCGACCGGGCCGGCCTGCGGGCGCTGCTGGAGGCCCTGGGCTACCGGGCCGAGGAGACCAACGTGTCCACCGACGGCGGCTCCCTCGGCTTCTCGCTCTGGATCCCGGAGGCCGGCCCGTGCGTGACCGGGGTGCTCACCACGCCCCCCACGATCGAGGCCCACGGGCCCTACCTGGAGGGCGGCTGCACCGAGCCCAAGGGCGGCCACTGACCGGCACGGGCCGACACCCGCACCCGATGGGCACCCGGCCTCGCGCCGGCTCAGTGCGGCGCCGGTTCAGTGCGGCGCCGACGGCTCCCGCAGCAGTGTCCGGACCGCCTCGAGCTCGGCCGCCGCGGCCTCCCCGGCCGCCGACACGAACGCGAGGCTGTCCGGGCCGACGGGTATCCGCACCGGCAGCGGGCCGGGCTCGGCGACGATCCGCAGCAGCAGCCGCGCGAAGTCCTCGGGCCGCCCGACGCCGGGGAGTTCGGCGAGCACCCGGAGCTGGTCGCGCATCGGCTCGGTGAGCTCGCGGTAGTGCGCGGAGCGGTCGGCGGCGTCGGTGAGCGAGGAGCCGTAACGGGTGGCGTAGCCGCCGGGCTCCACCGCGGTGACCCGGATCCCGAACGGCGCCGCCTCGACGGCCAGGGCCTGCGTCATGCCCTCCAGCGCGTACTTGCCGGTGACGTACGCGGCGAGCCCGGGGAAGGCCATCCGCCCGGCCAGTGAGGAGACGTTGACGATGTGGCCGCCGCCCTGGCCGCGCATCACCGGCAGGGCGAGCCGGGCCAGCCGCCACGGGCCGACGACCAGCGTCTCCAGCTGGTCCCGAAGTTCCGCGTCGCCGACCTCCTCCACCGCGCCGAACAGGCCGTTGCCGGCGTTGTTGACCAGGACGTCCAGCCCGTCGAGCAGCTCCACCGCGGCGCCGACGGCGGCCTCGCAGTGCGCCGGCTCCCGGACGTCCAGGACGACCGGCACGATCCGGTCCGGGTACCTGTCGGCCAGGTCCGCCAGCGCCTCCGGTCTGCGGACGCCCGCGATCACCGTGTCCCCGGCGGCGGCCGCGGCCTCCGCCACCGCCCGTCCCAGCCCGGACGAACACCCCGTCACCAGCCAGCCGCGTGCCATCCCGCGCCCCCCGTCCCCGCCTGCCGTCCTCGGAGCCCACACGGTCCCAGAGCACCGCCCGCCCGCCCAGCCCCACGGTCACGCTCCATCGGGCGCACAGGAGTGCGAGGGGTGGTGAGGCGGCCCCGGTGCGCCCCCGTCCCACCACCGCGCCCCGCGTGCCCGCGTCCCTGCGTCCCCGCGTCCCCGGGCTCATCCGACGGCTCGGCCGGCCCCGGTCAGCCCCCGGCCGTCGCCCCGCCCAGCCGCAGGTTCCACCGCCCGGCGCGTCCGGTGATCACCGTGAACGCCAGCGGCGGGACGTCGAGGCGCCAGAACACCGGCGCGGGCAGATCGAGGGCGTGCACCACGGCCGCCCGGACCACGTCCGGTTCCACCACGGCCACCACCCGGCCGCTCTCCGCGGCCAGGCCGTCGAGCCATCCGCCGACACGCCCGCCCAGCTGCTGCAGCGACTCCCCGCCGTGCGGGGCGGCAGCGGGGTCGGCCAGCCAGGCGGCGACCTGCTCGGGGCGCTCGGCGGCGACCTCGTCCAGGCGCAGCCCGCGCCAGGAGCCCATGGCGCAGCCGCGCAGCGCCTCGTGCGGGGCGGCGGTGAGGCCGAGGGCGGCGGCGGTCTGCCGGCAGCGCGCCGACGGCGAGCTGAGGGCCGTGCCCGGCGCCGGCAGGGTGCCCGCCGCGGACCGGGCGGCGGCGAGTCCGGAGGCGTCCAGGGGTGCGTCGTCGTCGAACCGCGCCTCGCGGACCGCGCTGCTCATCGCGGGTGAGACCAAGGTCACTCGTACCGTCATCGCCTGCCGCTCCGCTCCACGGTGAACGCCAACTCCTCTGCCTGGCAGTCGGTTTCGGGCCACCCGCCGGTGCGGGGCGTACGTGGCCGGAATTCGCGCCCCACGCACGCCCTTGGCCGGTCCGTCACCAGGCGGTACGGTCCTCGGCGATGTGACGACGGTGCGAGGAAGCCGGTGAGACTCCGGCACGGTCGCGCCACTGTATGCCGGAACGGTTCCGTGCGCTCCCCCCGGGGTGCGCGGGCCGGGTGAGTCAGACCCCGAGCCGTCGTCGATGCTCCAACGACCGGGACGCGTACTTTCCCCCAGGAGGTTCCCAGCCATGGCTTCGTCCGTCGCTTCCCCGATTTCCTCTCCCGAGGAGGGTGGCCTCGCCACCATTCCCGTCCGGGCCGTCCTGCCCTGGGCGGTCTTCTTCGGTGTCCTGATGCTGCTGGCGATCTACTTCGTCGGTGCCGAGCAGGGTGCCACCTCGCTGATCTCCGGCGAGGACGTCCACGAATGGGTGCACGACGGTCGTCACCTGCTCGGCTTCCCCTGCCACTGAGGACGGGGAAGACCGCACAGTGAACTCCGCAACCGTCAGAACCCTGCTCGTGCGCGGGATGATCGCCGGCCTCGCGGCCGGCGTTCTCGCGCTCGTCACCGCCTACCTGCTCGGTGAGTCCAAGGTGGACGCCGCCATCGAGTTCGAGGAGGCGCACTCCGCCGAGCACGGCATGGAGGTGGTCAGCCGCTCCCTGCAGTCCACGGCGGGTCTGGCCACCGGCATCCTGCTGTTCGCCGTGGCCATGGGCGGCATCGCCGCCCTCGCGTACTGCTTCGCCCTCGGGCGGATCGGCCGCTTCGGCGCCCGGGCGACGGCGCTGGTCGTCTCGCTCGCCGCGCTGGTGACCGTGTACGTGGTGCCGTTCCTCAAGTACCCGGCCAACCCGCCGTCCATCGGCAACCCCGACACCATCGGCAAGCGCACCGTCCTGTACTTCCTGATGATGGTGCTCAGCGTCCTGCTCGCGGTCGCGGCGGTCATCATCGGCAAGCGGCTGGCCCCGCGCCTGGGCAACTGGTACGCCGCGGTCGCGGCCGGGGGCGGCTTCGTCGTCGCCGTCGGCCTGGCCTACGCCCTCCTGCCGGTGATCAACGAGGTGCCCGAGGAGTTCCCGGCCACCCTGCTCTGGCAGTTCCGCCTCGCGGCGCTCGCCATCCAGCTCGTGCTGTGGACCTCCTTCGGGCTGGTCTTCGGCGAGCTCGCCAAGCGCGTGCTCGAGCCCGAGCCCGCCGCGGTGAAGGCCCCGGCCCAGGCCGTCGCCGCCCGGTAGCGCCCGCGCCGCCGACCCGCAGCCCGCTCCCCGCACGGGGGGCGGGCTGCGCGTCGTCCTGCGCCGGTCGGGGGAGGGCGCGGTGACGGTTCGTCACGGGACCTGGACTTACTAGGACGTCCGACTATATGGTCGACGGCAGGTCCGCGGTGTCAGGGAAGCCGCGGCGTCGGCGTCTCCGCCCACGGGAGCGTCCGGATCGTCACCGGGAACACGCGCGTCGCCATGCCGGAGGCCGGCATCGGCTTCGTCCCCGACGTCGGCGGCACCTACCTGCTCGCCCTCGCGCCGGGCGAGCTGGGCACCCACCTCGCCCTCACCGCGGGCTCCGTCGGTGCCGCCGACGCGCTGCTCTGCGGGCTCGCCGACCACTACGTCCCCGCCGAGCGGCTGCCCGTGCTGCTCGACGACCTCGCCGAACTGCCCGTCCACGAGGCCCTGGAACGGCATGTCGAGCCCACGCCGGCCGGTCTGCTGGACGGCCGGCGGGCGTGGATCGACAGCTGCTACGCGGCGGGCACCGTCGAGGAGATCCTCGCGCGGCTGGGCGACAGCGGTGAACCCGAGGCCGAGAAGGCCGCCGAGCGCATCGCCGCCAACTCCCCGACGGCGGTCAAGGCCACCCTGGCGGCCCTGCGCCGGGCCCGCGCCCTGGGCCCGCTGGAGGCCGTGCTCGACCAGGAGTACCGGACCTCCTGCGCGGCGCTCGCCACTCCGGACCTCGCCGAGGGGATCCGGGCCCAGGTGATCGACAAGGACCGGTCACCGCGCTGGACGCCGGCCTCCCTGGGAGCCGTCGAACCCGCCACCGTGGCCCGCTACTTCGCCCCGCTCGGCGACGGAGAACTCGGCCTCGCCGCCACCACACCCCTGGAGCGCTGGTGACCCACCGCATCGGATTCGTCGGACTGGGCAACATGGGCGGCCCGATGGCCGCCAACCTCGTCGCCGCCGGACACCGGGTGACCGGCTACGACCTCTCGGCGGAGGCCCGGGAACGGGCTGCGGCCCGGGGAGTGAAGATCGCGGTTTCCGCCGCCGAAGCGGTCGGCGAGGCCGAGGTGGTGCTCACCATGCTGCCGACCGGACGCCATGTCCTCGATTCCTACGGCGAGTTGACGGAGGCGGCAGCGGGAGCGCTGTTCGTCGACTGCTCCACCATCGCGGTCGGGGACGCCCGGGTCGCCGCCGACCTCGCCCGGGTCGCGGGGCACCGGGCCGTCGACGCGCCGGTCTCCGGCGGCGTGCCCGGCGCCGAGGCCGCGAGCCTGACCTTCATGGTCGGCGCGGACGGGCCCGACTTCGCCGAGGCCGAGCCGGTGCTCGCCGCCATGGGCCGCCGGGTCGTGCACTGCGGGACGTCCGGGGCGGGGCAGGCCGCGAAGATCTGCAACAACATGATCCTCGGCATCTCGATGATCGCGGTCAGCGAGGCCTTTGTGCTCGGGGAGAGCCTCGGGCTCAGCCACCAGGCCCTGTTCGACGTGGCCTCCGCCGCCTCCGGGCAGTGCTGGGCACTGACCAGCAACTGCCCCGTCCCCGGGCCCGTCCCGGCCAGCCCGGCCAACCGCGGGTACGCCGGAGGCTTCGCCGCCGCCCTGATGGCCAAGGACCTCGGACTCGCGGCCGCCGCGGCGACAGCCTCCGACGTCCCCGCCGAACTGGGCGGCAGGGCAGCCGAGTTGTACGCGGCATTCGCCGAGGAGGCGGGCGCCGGGCTGGACTTCTCGGCCATCATCACGACCCCTCAGGAAGGACGACGCATGACGTTCGAGACGATCCTGGTCGAGCGCAGGGGCCGGGTGGGCGTGATCACGCTCGACCGCCCCAAGGCGCTGAACGCCCTCAACACCACGCTGATGAACGAAGTCGTGGCGGCCGCGGAGGAGTTCGACCGCGACCGGGAGGTCGGCGCGCTGGTGGTCACCGGCTCGGAGAAGGCCTTCGCGGCCGGCGCCGACATCAAGGAGATGCAGTCCCTGGACTTCGTGGACGCCTACCTCGGCGACTGGTTCGCCGCGTGGGACCGCTTCGGAGCCCTGGGCAAGCCGGTCGTGGCGGCCGTCGCCGGGTACGCGCTGGGCGGCGGCTGCGAGCTGGCGATGCTCTGCGACGTCCTGCTGGCGGCCGACACCGCGAAGTTCGGGCAGCCGGAGATCAAGCTCGGGGTGATCCCGGGCATCGGCGGCTCGCAGCGGCTCACCCGGGCCGTCGGCAAGGCCAAGGCGATGGAGCTGTGCCTGACCGGCCGGATGATGGGCGCCGAGGAGGCCGAGCGGGCCGGCCTGGTCTCCCGGATCGTCCCCGCGGACCAGCTGCTGACCGAGGCGCTGGCCACCGCCGAGGCCGTCGCGGCGATGTCCGCCCCGGCGGTGGCGATGCTCAAGGAGAGCGTCAACCGCGCCTTCGAGACCACCCTGGCCGAGGGCGTGCGCTTCGAACGGCGGCTGTTCCACGCGACGTTCGCGACGGCCGACCAGAAGGAGGGCATGGCCGCCTTCGCCGAGAAGCGCCTGCCGGAGTTCCGCCACCGCTGACCCGTACGGTTCCGGCACCTTGCGCGCGGCCCGCGGTGCCGTGTTCCGGTGCCGGAACCGTGACGTGGCGCACCGTCCCTTGACCGGATCTTCGCGTCTTCGCCATGATGGGCCGTCATGTTGTGACTCCGCCGACGGGGGAAGTCCGGTTCGAATCCGGCGCTGACCCGCAACGGTAGGCCGCCGACGTCCCGTCGGCGGCGAGCCCGAGTACCCGGCGGCGGAGGTGTGTCACCCCCTCCTCCCGTCGTGGTCTGCGGGCCGGAGCTCCGAGGGCTGCCCGGCGTGCCGCCGGCGCCCTCCGGGCCCCTGCGTCCAGGCCCGGAAAGGCAGCCATGCCCGCCCTCCGCCGCACTCTCGGTCTGCTCGCGATACCCGCCCTCGCCCTCGCCACCGCGCTCCCGGCGGCCACCGCCGCCCAGGCCGCGCCCGCCGCCGCACCCGCCGCGACCGCGGCCCCGACGATCCGCCCCGACGCCGCCGCGGGCGGCTGGCTGGCCCGCCAGCTCGTCGACGGCGACCACTTCGAGTCCGTGTTCAACGGCACCGCCTACCCCGACCAGGGCCTGACCGTCGACGCCGTGCTGGCCTTCGCCGCCTCCCACGGCTCCGACGAGGCCGCCGCCCGGGCCACCGCCTGGCTGGCCAAGCCCGAGATCCTCGGCGGCTACCTCGGCGACGGCACCACCGAGGCCTACGCCGGTGCCACCGCCAAGCTGCTGCTCGCCGCCGAGGTCCGCGGCGCGAACCCGACCGCCTTCGGAGGCGTCGACCTGCCGGCCCGGCTGCGCTCCCTGCAGACCGCCGAGGGCCGCTTCTCCGACCGCTCCCAGTGGGGCGACTACAGCAACGCCTTCGGCCAGTCGCTCGCCCTGATCGCCCTGCACCGCACCCCCGGCGGCGCCCCCGCCGCGGCCGTCGACTTCCTGGCGAACAGCCAGTGTGCGGACGGCGGTTACCCGGTCTCCTTCGGCCAGACCACCTGCACCAGCGACCCGGACGCCACCGCGCTGGCCGCCCAGGCCCTCGCCGCCACCGGCCGCACTGCCAAGGCGAACGCCGGCCTCGGCTGGCTCACCGCCCACCAGAACGCCGACGGCGGCTTCGCGGCCGCCGGGGCGACCGCCTCCAACGCCAACACCACGGGCCTGGCCACCCAGGCGCTGCTGGCCGGCGGACGCATCGGCGCCGGCCTCAAGGGCTGGAGCCGGCTGGTGAAGTTCCAGCAGGGCTGCTCCGCCGACCCGGCGGTCCGCGGCGCCGTCGCCTACGACGCGACCGGATTCAACCCGGCCAACGGCGCCCGGGCCACCGCGCAGGCCGCGCTCGGCCTCGCCGGCACCCCGCTGGCCACCCTCTCCGCCGCCGGCGCGCGTCCGGCCGCCCCGACCCTGGCCTGCCCGGCGCCGGCCGCCCGCTGAGCCACCGAACTCCTGAGCCAGCCACCGAATCCCTGAGCCCACGAGGAGAGTTCCGATGACCGACACCCTCACCCCGGCCAGACCGGCCCGCCGCACGCTCGGCTCGATCGCCGCGGCCGCGGCCCTCACCGCCGGCCTGCTCGGCGCCTCCGCCGTCCAGGCCCCCGCGGCCCACGCGGCCGCCTGCAGCGGCACCACCGGCGTCACCGTCGTGGTCGACTTCACCGCCGTCGGCGGCGGCGTCGAGACCGGCTGCGCACCCGGCGATCCGGCCACCGGGCTCGCCGCGCTGACCGGCGCCGGATTCACGTACGCCTTCCACCCGCGGTTCCCCGGCTTCGTCTGCAAGATCAACGCGCTGCCGGCCACCTGCACCAACCCGACCGGCAGCGCCTACTGGTCCTACTGGCACGCCCAGCACGGCGGGCCCTGGTCGTACAGCAGCCTGGGCGCGGGCAGCTACAACCCGGCCCCCGGCGACGTCGAGGGCTGGTCCTTCGGCGCCGGCGCCCAGCCGGGCATCACGGCGCCCTGACGTCCGGAGGCACCTGCCGGCACCCCGCGGGGAGGGGTGCCGGCAGCTCCGGCACGCCCTGCGGTGCGGCAGGAGGCGCCCGGCCGTCCTGATCCGCGCGGCCCGTCCCGTCAGGGTGAGCGGACCATCTGACAGGCCGTTGACTCCCACTCCGCTGACGTGGTCTGATGAACCGGTTTTTCACCTCGGTCCTCAGGGGAAGCCGGTCCAACTCCGGCGCTGACCCGCAACCGTAGATCCGCCCAGGGCGGATGAGCCGGAATGCCTGAACCGGGGTCTGTTCAGAGAGCACTCGCGTCGTCGCGGACTACGACGCAGTTCCGACGGCCACGCGCTCCACCGGCAGCCGTCGGCTGCGCCGTTGCGCCCCGCGTCGACCGACCAGGGAGACGCCGGTGAGGGTCAGCAGCAGTCGTACGCGCCACAGGAGCCGGGGCACCACGTCCCTGCTGGCCGCCGCAGCACTCGCGGTCACCGCCTGCGGCACGGCGCTTGTCGGCCGGCCCGCCGTCTCGCTCGCCGGGGCGGCCGTCCCCGCCGCGGGCCGGACGCCGGACGTCGCCAGGGGCGCCGCCTACCTCGCCGACCCGTCCCGCCTGATCGACGGTCACTACTACGAGGGCTTCCCGGCCTTCGCCGACTTCGGACTCACCATCGACGGCGCCTACGCGCTCGCCGCCACCGGCACCGACGACGCCGCGCTGCGCCGGATCGTCGACTTCCTGGACCAGCGGGGCAAGGACGCCAGCGAGCGCACCGTCGACGACTGGACCGCGATCGGCACCGAGTACGCCGGCGGCGGGTCGATCGGCAAGGAGGCGCTGCTCGCCGAGGTGGTCGGCCGTGACCCGCGGAACTTCGGCGGCCACGACCTGATCGCCGCCCTCGCCGCGATGGTGTGCACCAAGGCCGACGCCAACACGGGCTGCGACGCCGCCGGGAACTACGTCTACGCCACCTCCGTCTTCTCCCAGGCGCTCGCCGTCATGGCCCAGCTCCGCGCCGGGGACGCCGCCAACGCCGCCCCCGCGGTCGCCTACCTGAAGGGCCTCCAGCACCCGGACGGCTCCTGGCCGAGCCTGATCCCCGCCACCGGCGACTCCGACGTCGACAGCACGGCGATCGCCGCCATGGCCCTCGCGCTCGTCCCCGGCGACGACGCCGCAGCGCAGGCGGTCGACAAGGGCCTCGGGTGGCTCGCCGCGCGGCAGTTGCCCGACGGCGGCTTCCCCGGCGCGGCCGGCGACTCGACCAACTCGGCCGCGCTGGCCGTCCAGGGCATGACGCTGCGCAAGGCCGACTACGGTGCGCAGATCGCCAAGGCGCTCGACTTCCTCGCCGGTCAGCAGAACGGCGACGGTGGGTTCAACGTCGCCTCCGCCGGGCAGCAGGGTTCGGACGTCCGTGCCTCGACCCAGGTGGTCGGCGGCGCCACCGGGATCTCCTTCGGCACGCTGAGCCGCCCCCTCGGGGGCACACCGACGCCGACGCCGACGGGGACGCCGACCGGAACTCCCACGGGGACGCCGACGGGCACGCCGACGGGCACGCCGACGGGTACGCCCACGGGGACGCCCACCGGAACCCCGACGGGCACGCCCACCGGAACCCCGACGGGCACGCCCACGGGTACGCCCACCGGAACCCCGACGGGAACGCCCACGGGCACGCCGACCGGCACCCCGGCCGGAACCCCGACAGGCTCGCCGACCACGACCGCACCGGCCCCGGTCACCGACACCCCCGCGGCCGGCGGCGGCCCGACCGTCCGTCCGGCCGGAGGCGTCGACGCCCCGGCGGGTGACGGTGTCGCCCCGGCCGGGGGCGTGCCGGTGTCGACCGGCTCCGGCAGCCTGGCCGGCACCGGTAGCCAGGCGCTGACGCTGACGGCAGGGGCCGGTGCGCTGACCGCGCTCGGCGCCGCCGCCGTCCTCGTCGCCCGCCGGCGCCGGACCGCGGCCCCTGGACGTCACCGATGACCGGGGGACCGGGCGCCCGCCTCGGCCGGCTGTTCGCGGCGACGGCGCTGACCGCCGCCCTCGCCCTCGGCGGCGTCGCCGTGGACACCGCCCCGGCCGCCGCGGCGCCGTTGCCGATGGACCAGTGCACCACCACCTCCGGCGTCGTGCTCGCCGTGGACTTCAGCAGGTGGGGCGGCCCGCTGCTGCGCTCCTGCGGGAGCACCCCCACCACCGGGTACGCCCTGCTCAACCAGGGCGGCTGGAAGACCGCCGGCACCGGGCACGACGGCCCGGCGTTCATCTGCCGGATCGGCTACAGCGGCTACC
This sequence comes from Kitasatospora sp. NPDC004745, assembly GCF_042873275.1. Taxonomy (NCBI): domain Bacteria; kingdom Bacillati; phylum Actinomycetota; class Actinomycetes; order Kitasatosporales; family Streptomycetaceae; genus Kitasatospora; species Kitasatospora sp. NPDC004745. Next base: position 15,816 of record NZ_JBIALK010000050.1, read on the forward strand.
AGGACGGCAAGCAGTTCCCGACCCCGGACCAGGAGAAGTGCGTCCTCACGCCGCCGGCCACGGCCTACTGGTCGTACTGGCACGCCGATCCGGGCCAGAACGAGTGGTCCTACAGCCAGCTCGGCGCGATGAGCCACCACCCGAAGCCGGGCAGCGTCGACCTGTGGATCTTCGGTGGCACCGACATCGAGGGCACCGAGGGGCGTCCGAGCTTCTCGCCGGACACCGTCCGGGCGCACAGCGCCGACCCGGGTGGGCAGCCGGCCGACCCGGGCCAGGGCTCCGCGGGTGCTTCCGGCGGCGCCGCGGGCGGGTCGAGCGGTGGTTCCGGTGCCGCGGGCGGCTCGGGCGGCTCGGGCGGCTCGGGCGGCTCCGGCGGCGGGTCGACGGGTGCCGGCGGTGCGACCGGCGGTGGCGGCGCCGCTGCGGCTTCGGGCAGCACCGGGGCCACCGGCGGTACCGGCGGGACCGGCGGCACCGGCCGTGCCCCGGCCCCCGCCCGGCCCCCGGCGGGCGGGGGCCGCCCGCCCGCGCCCGCCGCACCCCCGACGGGTGGCACGGCCGGTACCCCGCAGGACGGCATCACCCCACCGGGAGCGCCCGAGCCGGTGCCGGTGCCCGCCACGCCGGTGCCGGTCGAGCCGTCCACCCCGGCACCGACGGACACCCCGACCGACCGGTCGGCCCCGCCGGCCGTGGAGCCCGCGGTGGCCGCACCGACGGCCACCCCCGCCGTGCCCGGCGGCGTGGTGAACGCCGACCCGGTGGCCGACACCCCGCACGACTCCGGCTCGATGCTCCCCGCCGTGGTCGGATCCGTCCTCGTCGTGGCCCTGGGCGTGGCGACGGTGGTCACCGCACGGCGCCGCCGCCGACGGGCCGAGTGATCGCGTGGCCGTGCTCGACGAACGCGTCGCGGCCCCGCCCGCCGTCCGCGGGCCGGGCCCGGGCGGCCGGCGCGCCCCGCGGAACCTGCACCCGCTGGCGTGGTGGGCGTGGGCGCTGGCCCTGGCGACGGCGGCCAGCCGCACCACCAACCCGCTGCTGCTCCTGCTCGTCCTCGCCGTGCTCGGCCACGTGGTGACCGCCCGCCGCACCGAGGCCCCGTGGGCCCGCGGGTTCACCTACTACCTGTGGGTGGCCCTGACGGTGGTGGCGATCCGGGTGGTCTTCCGGTGCGTCTTCGCCACCGGCATCACCCCGCACGACCACCTGCTCTTCTCGCTGCCGCACATCCCCACGCCCGCCTGGTACGCGGGCATCGAGATCGGCGGCCCGGTCTCGCTGGAGGCGACGCTCTCGGCGGCCTTCGACGGGCTGCGGCTGGCCTGCCTGATCTGCTGCATCGGCGCGGCGAACACCCTCGCCAACCCCAAGCGGGCCCTGCGGGTGCTGCCGGGCGCCCTCTACGAGCTGGGCGTCGCCGTGACGGTCTCGCTGAGCGTCGCGCCGCAGCTGGTGCAGAGCGTCCAACGCGTCGCCCGGGCGCGGCGCCTGCGCGCCGGACGGACCAAGGGCGTCCGCGCGTTGCGCAGCATCGTCGTGCCCGTCCTGGAGGACGCGCTGGAACGCTCGCTCAGTCTGGCCGCGGCGATGGACTCGCGCGGCTACGGCCGCTCCGGCACGGCCTCGCGCCGCTCCCGCCGGCTCACCGGCGCCCTGATGCTGCTCGGCATGTGCGGCCTGTGCGCCGGGGTGTACGGGCTCCTGGACGGCACGGCTCCCGCCGCGCTCGGGCTGCCGGCCTTCCTCGCGGGTGCCGTTCTCTGTGTGGCCGGCCTGCTGCTCGGCGGCCGGCGGGTGCGGCGCACCACGTACCGGCCGGATCGGTGGCGGGCCGCCGAATGGGGCGTCGCCGGCTGCGGGGTGACGGCCGCCGTCCTGCTGTTCGCCACGGTGGGCTACGACGCCACCGACCTCAACCCCTCCCTCTACCCGCTGACCTGGCCGACGCTGCCGCTCGTCCCGGTGCTCGCCCTGCTGCTGGCGGGCGCCGCCGGGATCGTCTCGCCGCCGCCCGGCCGGACGCCCGAGCCGGCCGGCGACCGGCGCGGGGCCGGTACCACCCGCGGCACCGGTACCGACCGCACGACCCCCGAGGTGAGCACGTGATCCGATTCGACCAGGTCGGCGTGGTGTACGACGGCGGGAGCGAGCCCGTCCTGCGCGACGTCGACCTGCACGTCCCGGAGGGCGAGCTCTGCCTGGTGGTCGGGCGCACCGGCGCCGGCAAGTCCACCCTGCTCGGCGCCGTCAACGGTCTCGTGCCGCACTTCACCGGCGGCACCCTGCGCGGCCGGGTCACGGTGGACGGCCGGGACACCGCGCACCACCCGCCGCGCGAACTCGCCGACGTGGTCGGTGTGGTCGGGCAGGATCCGCTGGCCGGCTTCACCACCGACACGGTGGAGGAGGAACTCGCGTACGTCATGGAGCAGTTGGCGATTCCGCCGGAGGTCATGCGCAAACGCGTCGAGGAGACCCTCGACCTGCTCGGCCTGGCCGACCTGCGCCACCGCGCCCTGTACGAGCTGTCCGGCGGGCAGCAGCAGCGCGTCGCCATCGGCTCCGTGCTCACCGCGCACCCGCGCGTCCTGGTGCTGGACGAACCGACCTCCGCGCTGGACCCGACCGCCGCCGAGGAGGTGCTCGCCGCGATCACCCGGCTGGTGCACGACCTCGGCGTGACCGTCCTGCTCGCCGAGCACCGCTTGGAGCGGGTCGTCCAGTACGCCGACCGGGTCGCCTACCTGCCCGGCGACGGCACCGTCGTGCACGGCCCGCCCGCCGAGGTGTTCCGGGCGACGGCGATCGCGCCGCCCGTCGTCGACCTCGGCCGACTGGCCGGCTGGCGGCCGCTGCCGCTGTCGGTGCGGGACGCCCGCCGAGCCGCCGCGCCGCTGCGCGAGCGGCTCACCGATCGACCGGTTCCCCCGCCGCGCCGGGCAGCGGTGGCGGGGGAGCCGGTGCTGGAAGCCCGCGGGGTCGTCGTCCGGTACGGTCCGGTGGCCGCCGTGCGGGAGGTCGACCTGAGGCTGCGCGCGGGCGAGGTGACGGCGCTGATGGGCCGCAACGGCTCCGGCAAGTCCTCCCTCCTGTGGGCCCTGCAGGGCTCCGGCCCCCGCCAGGGCGGCAGCGTCCGGGTCGCCGGAGCCGGGGGCGGGAAGGCCGAGGACCCCAAGCGCCTGTCCGCGGCCCGGGCCCGGCAGTTGGTCGGACTCGTCCCGCAGACCCCCACCGACCTGCTCTACCTGGAGACGGTCGCCCAGGAGCTCGCCCAGAGCGACCTCGAAGCCGACGGCGCGGGCGGGCCGACCGCGCGGCGGATCCTCGACCGCCTGGCCCCGGGGATCCCGGACGAGACCCACCCCAGGGACCTGTCGGAGGGGCAGAAGCTGGCGCTCGTCCTGGCGATCCAACTGGCCGCCGCACCGCGGGTGGTGCTGCTGGACGAACCCACCCGGGGGCTGGACTACCAGGCGAAGGAGGCGCTCACCGGCATCGTGGACGCCCTCGCCGCCGAGGGGCGGACCGTCGTCGTCTCCACCCACGACGTCGAGTTCGTCGCCCGCGCCGCCGACCGCGTCGTGGTGATGGCGGAGGGCGAGGTCGTCGCCGACGGACCGACCGCTGAGGTCATCGTCGCCTCTCCCACCTTCGCCCCCCAGACCGCCAAGATCCTGGCACCCCTAGCCTATCTGACGACACGTCAGGTCGCCGAGGCGCTCGCACCCGCGGAGTCCGCCCGATGACCGCCCTGCGGATCCCCGGCCGGGCCCGGATCGTCATCGCCCTGGCCGCCTTCATCGGCCTGGTCGCCTTCACCTGGCCATTCGTCGTCGCCCCCGGAACGTTCGGCTCCGCCTACGCGCCGCCGCTCATCTTCGGCGCCCTGCTCGTGCTGGTGCTCGCCGTCGTCATCGCCGAGATCTCGGCCGGCGGCATCGACGCCAAGGCGCTCGCCATGCTCGGCGTGCTGTCCGCCGTCAACGCCGGGCTGCGCCCGCTCGGCGCCGGGACGGCCGGCGTGGAGACGGTGTTCTTCGTGCTCGTCCTGGCCGGCCGGGTCTTCGGCCCCGGCTTCGGCTTCACCCTCGGCTGCACCTCGCTGTTCGCCTCCGCCCTGCTCACCGGCGGGGTCGGCCCCTGGATGCCGTACCAGATGTTCGGCTGCGCCTTCGTCGGCATGCTCGCCGGACTGCTGCCGAGGGCCCGGCGACGCTGGGAGGTGCCGGTGCTGGCCGCGTACGGGGCCTTCTCCGGCTACCTGTTCGGGTTCCTGCTCAACCTCTCCTTCTGGCCGTTCTCCACCGACCCGAACAGCTCCATCGCCTACCTGCCGGGCCTGCCCTTCACCGAGCAGTGGCACCGCTACCTGCTGTTCGACCTGGCCACCTCGCTCGGCTGGGACACCGGCCGCGCCGTGACCACCTTCACCGCCGTCCTCGTCGTCGGCCCGGCCGTCCTGACCGTCTTCCGCCGCGCTGCCCGCCGCGCCAACTTCGAACCCACCGTGCGCTTCGAGGCCCCGGCCGCCCCCGGGATCCCGGCCGGGGCGCCCGCCGGGATGCCGCCCTCCTGAGACGGCCGAGCCGGTGCTCCGGAACGGCCGGACGCCCCGGGGACGCGCGGGCGGCGCGTTTCCCGGGGCGGTGGGCGTGCGGGCCGGTCAGGCGGCCCGATGGGTGTGGAACCCGCGGCCGGTCTTGCGGCCGAGCAGACCGGCCTCGACCATGCGGGAGAGCAGCGGCGGCGGCGCGTACAGCGGCTCCTTGTACTCCTCGTACATGGAGCGGGCGATCGCCTCGACGGTGTCCAGGCCGATCAGGTCGGCGAGGGCGAGGGGGCCCATGGGGTGGGCGCAGCCGTGCACCATGCCGGCGTCGATGTCCTCGGGGCTGGCGTGCCCGGCCTCGGCCATGCGGATCGCGGAGAGCAGGTAGGGCACCAGCAGGGCGTTGACGACGAAGCCGGCGCGGTCCCGGGAGTGGACGACGCGCTTGCCGAGGACGTCCGTGGCGAAGGCCTTCACCCGGCCGACCACGGCGGGGTCGGTGTGCAGGGAGGTGACCAGCTCGACGAGCGGCATCACCGGCGCCGGGTTGAAGAAGTGCAGGCCCAGGACGTGGGAGGCCCGCCCGGTGGTGATGCCCAGCCGGGTGACCGGGATGGCGGAGGTGTTGGTGGCCAGGACGGCGCCCTCGTCGACGAGGACCTTGTCCAGGGTGCGGAGCACCTCGGCCTTGACGTCCTCGTGCTCGACGACCGCCTCGATGACCAGCTGACGGTCGGCCAGGGTCTCCAGGTCGTCGGCGAACAGCAGGTGCGCCCAGGCGTCGGTGCGCTGCTGCTCGCTGATCCGGCCGCGGTCGACGGCACGGTGCAGGGAGCGGTCGATGCGGGTGCGGGCGGCGCGCAGTGCGGCCGGGCCGTTCTCACAGACGATGGTGTCGAGCCCGGCGCGGGCGAGGACCTCGGCGATGCCGGAGCCCATCTGCCCGGCGCCGACCACGGCGACCCGTCGGATCTCGTTCATGTCAGTGCCTCCGTGCTGGGGCGGTTCAGGCCGCCGTGCGGATTCGGACGAGGTGGCGGGCGTAGGCGTCGGTGGTGAGGAAGGGCGGCAGCTCGGCGCCGAGGGCGGCCTCCTCCAGGATCCGCACGGCGTCGTCCACCGGCGCCGGGTCGGCGCCCTCGGCGAGCAGCGTGCTGCGCTCCCGGTCGATGAGCCGCCGCACCAGGTCGGGGGTGGCGAGGGAGCCGCCGGTGAGGCGGGTGCAGTGGTGCTGCCACTGCCAGAGCTGGCAGCGGGCGATCTCGGCGGTGGCGACGTCCTCCATCAGCCCGAACACGGCGACGGCGCCGGAGCCGTTCAGCCAGGCGACCAGGTAGCGCAGGGCGACGGCGACGTTGGAGCGCAGGCCCTGTTCGGTGGGCAGGCCGGCCGTGAGCCGCTGGACGCCGAGCAGGTCGGCGGCGCTGACCTCGACGTCCTCGCGGGTGCGTTCGAGCTGGTTCGGGCGGTCGCCGAGGACGGCGTCGAAGGCGGTGCGGCAGGTGTCGACCAGGCCGGGGTGGGCGACCCAGGAGCCGTCGAAGCCGTCCCCGGCCTCGCGCTCCTTGTCGGCGCGGACCTTGGTCAGCGCCGTCTCGTTGGCGGCGGGGTCGCGCTGGGGGATCGCGGCGGCCATGCCGCCGATGGCGTGGGCGCCGCGCCGGTGGCAGGTGCGCACCAGCAGGTCGGTGTAGGCGCGCATGAACGGCTGGGTCATGGTGAGGGTGGCGCGGTCGGGCAGGACGTAGCGCGGGCCGTGCTGGGCGAAGTTCTTGATCAGGCTGAACAGGTAGTCCCACCGGCCGGCGTTCAACCCGGCGGCGTGCTCGCGCAGTTCGTGGAGGATCTCGTCCATCTCGAAGGCGGCGGTGATGGTCTCGATCAGGACGGTGGCCCGGACCGTCCCGTGCGGGATGCCCAACTCGGCCTGGGCGAGGGTGAAGACGTCGTTCCAGAGCCGGGCTTCGAGGTGGTTCTCCAGCTTCGGCAGGTAGAAGTAGGGGCCGCTGCCGCGCTCGATCTGCCGCTTTCCGCAGTGGAAGAGGTAGAGGCCGAAGTCGACCAGGGCGCCGACCGCGGGGCGGCCGTCGATCAGCAGGTGCTGCTCGTCCAGGTGCCAGCCGCGCGGGCGGACCACGATGGTGGCGGGCGCGGCGCCGATCCGGTACCGCCGGCCGTCGGGGGTGGTCTCGTCGATCCGGCGCTCGATCGCGTCGATCAGGTTGAGCTGCCCGGAGACCAGGTTGTGCCAGGTGGGCGAGGTGGCGTCCTCGAAGTCGGCCAGCCACACCTTCGCGCCGGAGTTGAGCGCGTTGACGGTCATCCGGCGCTCGGGCGGACCGGTGATCTCCACCCGGCGGTCTTCGAGGCCGGGCCCGGCGCCGGCCACCCGCCAGCCGAGGTCCTCGCGGACGGCGCGGGTCTCCGGGAGGAAGTCCAGGGTGCCGCCGGCGGCCAGCGCGGCGGCGCGGCGCCCGCGCTCGGCGAGCAGTTCGGCGCGGCGGCCGGCGAACCGGTCGTGCAGGCGGGCGAGGAAGGCGAGCGCCTCGGGGGTGAGGACCTCCTCGAAGCGGTCCTCGTGGGCGCCGAGGATCTCGATGCGGCTGGGCAGGCTCATCCGGTTCTCCAGGAAGGTGGGCCCGGGGCCTCGTCCCTCAACGAGGCCCCGGGCGGGGGGTGGAAGGCGGCCCGTCCCCAACGGGACCACCGGGGTGGCTCAGTGGAACTGCTCGGCCTCGGTGGAGCCGGTCAGCGCGAGGGTCTCGGCGTTCGGGTTGAGCGCGGTGGACACCAGGTCGAAGTACCCGGTGCCGACCTCGCGCTGGTGCTTGACCGCGGTGTAGCCGTCCGGCACGGCCGCGAACTCGGCCTCCTGCAGGTCGACGTAGGCCGTCATGCCGTGTTCGGCGTAGCCGCGGGCGAGCTGAAACATCGAGTGGTTGAGCGCGTGGAAGCCGGCCAGCGTGATGAACTGGAAGCGGTAGCCCATCGCGCCCAGCTCCCGCTGGAACTTGGCGATCTGGTCGTCGTCCAGGGCCGCCTTCCAGTTGAAGGAGGGCGAGCAGTTGTAGGCCAGCATCTTGTCCGGGTACTCGGCCTTGAGCGCCTCGGCGAACTCGCGGGCCTGGGCGAGGTCCGGGGTGCCGGTCTCCACCCAGATGAGGTCCGCGTACGGGGCGAAGGCGAGGCCGCGGGAGATCACCGGCGCCATGCCGGGCTCGACCCGGTAGAAGCCCTCGGCGGTCCGCTCGCCGGTGCAGAAGCGGGCGTCGCGCTCGTCCACGTCGCTGGTGAGCAGGTTGGCGGCGAGGGCGTCGGTGCGGCCAACGATGACGGTGGGCACGTCGGCGATGTCCGCGGCCAGCCGGGCCGAGTTGAGGGTGCGGACGTGCTGGGCGGTGGGCACGAGCACCTTGCCGCCGAGGTGGCCGCACTTCTTCTCGGAGGCGAGCTGGTCCTCGTAGTGGATGCCGGCGGCGCCGGCCTCGATCATGCCCTTGGTGAGCTCGAAGGCGTTCAGCGGCCCGCCGAACCCGGCCTCCGCGTCGGCGACGATCGGCACCAGCCAGTCCGGGCCGTCGTTGCCCTCGGCGGCGTCGATCCCGTCGGCGCGCAGCAGCGCGTTGTTGATCCTGCGCACCACCTGCGGCACCGAGTCGGCCGGGTAGAGGCTCTGGTCGGGGTAGGTCTGCCCGGCCTGGTTGGCGTCGGCCGCGACCTGCCATCCGGACAGGTAGATCGCCTGCAGCCCGGCCTTCACCATCTGCACGGCCTGACCGCCGGTCAGCGCGCCGAGCGCGTGGACGTAGTCCTGCTCGTGCAGCTGCTTCCACAGGCGCTCGGCGCCGCGCCGGGCCAGCGTGTGCTCCTCGCGGACGGTGCCCGACAGGCGCACCACGTCGGCCGCCGTGTAGGTGCGCTCGATGCCGGCCCACCGCGGGTCGGACGCCCACCGGGCGGTCAGCGCCGCCGCCTGCTGCTCCTGCTGCTGCCGGACGGACGTCGTCATGGTCTGCTCCCGAGAGTGCTCGTTGCGAAGGGTGTGAGGCACCTCACCGCACGGGGTGAGTGGGCGGCCGGGTGGTGCCGGGCGGCGGTGTGACACCGCGGGACGTGGTCGCCCGGACAGCGGCGGGAGCCAGGTTGACCTGGCCGTTCACCGCTGTCCTGTGCGCCTCCCGGCCGCACCACCGACTCTGGCAGCTCGCGCCGCGGCCGTCACCGCTGGACGGGTGCCACGTTCTGCGAACCTTCCACGGCGAATCCGCGAAGTCTGCGAAGGCCCGGGCGGAGGCTCCCGGGCTAGGCTGCCCCCACCCGGTCCGCGCCCCACCCGGTCGGCGGGCGGGTTCGTGGAGGGAGAGCGGCACCATGGGAAAGGCCTTCGCCGGCGCCCGGCTCCGCCGGCTGCGGGAGGAGCGCGGGCTCAGCCAGGCCGCGACGGCCCGGCTGATCGACCTGTCGCCCAGCTACCTCAACCAGCTGGAGCACGACGCCCGCCCGCTCACCGTCCCCGTCCTGCTGCGGCTCACCGAGGCGTTCGGCGTCGAGGTCGGCTACTTCGCCCCACCGGACAGCGCCCGGCTCACCGCGGAACTCCGCGACGCCCTGGGGGAGGAGCTCACGGCCGGGCGGGTCACCGCCGGGGACCTCGACGAACTGGCCGCCCGACTGCCCTCCGTGGCAAGGCTGTTGACGGACCTGGGGCGCAGCCGCCGGGCCGTCGCCGAGCAGCTCGCCGTCCTCGCGGGGGAGCGCGGCCCGGCGCCCGACGGGCTGACGCCGCACGAGCAGGTCCGCGAGTTCTTCTACCGCCGCCAGAACTACGTCCACGAACTCGACATCGCCGCGGAGGAGTTGGCGGCCGGGATCCGGCTGCGGCGCGGCGGCGTGCGGGAGGTGCTGGCAGAGCGACTGGCCGGCGGGCACGGCGTACGGATCGCCACCGGCGGCGAGCAGCTCCACCAGTACGACCCGGACGCCCGGATCCTGCGGCTGTCGGACCGGCTGCGCCCCGGCCAGCAGGCCTTCCGGATGGCCACCCAGCTCGCCTACCTGGAACACGACCCGCTGCTGTCCGAACTGGCCGCCCAGGACAGCCCGGAGGCCTCCACCGCCTGGTCGCTCACCCGGATCGGCCTGGCCAACTACTTCGCCGCCGCGCTGGTCCTGCCGTACGCCGCCTTCCACGCCGAGGCGGAGTCGGCCCGGTACGACATCGAGCACCTCGCCGACCACTTCGGGGTCGGCTACGAGACCGTCTGCCACCGGCTCAGCACCCTCCAGCGGCCGCGGCTGCGCGGGGTGCCGTTCTCCTTCGTCCGGGTCGACCGGGCCGGGAACGTCTCGAAGCGGCAGTCCGCGACGCCCTTCCACTTCTCCCGCACCGGCGGCACCTGCCCGCTGTGGAACGTCTACGAGGCCTTCGCGGCGCCCGGCCGGGTGCACGTCCAGGTCGCCGCGATGCCCGACGGCCGGCGCTACCTGTGGACGGCCCGGGCCGTCACCCGCTCGCCCGCGGGCTGGGGCCGGCCCGGCAAGACCTTCGCCATCGGCCTCGGCTGCGAGATCCGGCACGCCTCCCGGCTGGTCTACTCGACCGGCCTCGACCTCACCGACGAGAGCGCCGCGACCCCGATCGGCCTGGGCTGCAAGGTCTGCGAACGCCCGGCCTGCCCGCAGCGCGCCGCGCCCGCCATCGGGCGGCCGCTGGCGGTCGACGAGCACACCAGCAGCTTCGTGCCGTACCGCGCCGTGACGCCGTGAGGCGGCGCGCCCTGCCCGCGGGGTCTAGGGCGTGTCTTTCGGATCACGTCGGATCAGCGGGCGTCGTTGGGGTGCGTGCATCGGCGGCGCCGAGGAGGGAGTCCATGCGGAGCATCGGC
>NZ_JBIALK010000051.1:0-25805 GCF_042873275.1 Kitasatospora sp. NPDC004745
GCCCGGCGGGGGGGGGGGGGGGGGGGGGGGGGCCCGGGGGGGGGGGGGGGGGGGGGGGGGGGGGGGCGGGGGGGGGGGGGGGGGGGGGGGGGGGGGGGCCCCCCCCCGGGGGGGGGGCCCCCCCCCGCGGGGCTCAATCGGCCGGGGCGATCCGGTAGCCGCCGTCGGCCGAGTGGAGGGTGAGCGCCTCGACCGGGCAGAAGTCGACCGCCTCGGCCAGCGCCTCCGTCAACTCCGCACCGCCGTCGGCGTAGTCGGCCACCGGCTCGGCCAGCCCGTCGTCGCCGAGGGCCAGCGAGCCGGGGGCGCTCAGGGCGCACATCCCGGAGCCGATGCAGCGGTCCCGGTCGACCCGGACGACGACCGGCTCGGCGTCCGCCTCCGGGCGGGCGGCGGTCACCAGGCGACCTGGAGCGACTCGGGGCTGCGGGTGAGCAGTCCGCGCCGCCAGTCGATCCGGTCGGCGCTCCCGGTGAGGTGCAGTGCGGGCAGCCTCCGGGCCAGCCGGTGCAGGGCGAGTTCGAGCTCCATCCGGGCCAGCCAGGCGCCCAGGCAGTGGTGCGGCCCGGCGCCGAAGGTCAGCATCGGGGCGGCCAGCGGGGAGAACAGCTCGGTGAGCAGGTCCCCGGTGAAGACCGACGGGTCCTGGTTGGCGGCACCGGTGTCGGCGGCGACGACGCTGCCGGCCGGGATCACCACCCCGCCGATCTCGACGTCCTCGACGGCGCGGCGCAGCAGACCGGGTATGTGGTCGGTGTCGCCGAGCGGGACGGCGCGCAGGATCTGCTCGGTCGCGGCGGCGGCGCTGGCCTCGTCCGAGGCGAGCCGCTGCCAGGACGCGCGGTCGCCGTCGAGCAGGTAGACGAGCGCGTTGCCCAGGCTGGTCATGGTGGTCTCGTGTCCGGCCACGACGAGGCCGATGACCAGGGTGACCAGCTGCCCCTCGGCGATCGAGCCGTCCTCGGCGGCGGCCGCGAGCAGGCTGCTGACCAGGTCGTCGCCGGGGTGGGCGCGGCGTTCGGCGATCACGGCCGCGCCGAACCCGGCGAACTCGGTCATCGCGGTGGCGATCGCCTCGGCGCTGTAGGCGGTGGCGGAGAGCGCGTGGTCGCTCCAGTGCGCGAGCTTCTTGCTGTCCAGGTTGTCCAGCCCCATCAGCCGGCTGATCACCGCGACCGGCAGCGGGCGGGTGTAGGAGGCGACGACGTCGGCGGGGGAGCCGTGGTCGATCAGCTCGTCGATCAGCGACTCGACCACCGAGGCCACCCAGGGCCGCCAGCGGGCGATGGCCCGCGGGGTGAACGCCCGCTGCACGGTGCGGCGCAGCCGCTGGTGCTCGGTGCCGTCGATGTTCAGCATGCTGTTCGGGTCGTCGAGGATGTTGGGCGTGCTGGTGATGGGCGGCGCGTCCGGCGCGTAGAGCGGGGCGCGGCCCAGGCGCGGGTCGGTCAGCACCTGCCGCACGTCCGCGTGCCGGCTGACCAGCCAGACGGGCGTGCCGGTGCGCAGCGCGGCGAGCCGCGGCGGACCGGGCTCGAGGTGGCGCAGGCAGTGCATCGGGATGAGCGGGGCGGTGCCGGTTCCGGCACCGGGCGCACTGTTCTCGGCGGACATCCGTACTCCAGACTCCAGGGCGGTGGGCCGCAGGGGGCGACCCGACGGGGGGTGGAACCGGGATGGTGCGGGGACGGGTGGGACGGGCCGGCGTGCGGCTCGGCTCGGGCCGGGTGCGATGGTGGACCGGGACGAACGGGGAACGGGCGAAGCGGTGCCCGGCAGGGCGGCGACCGGGAGGAGGGGCTGGAGGGACGGGGACCGGTCGGGGTGGAACGAAACGGGTGCCGGTCCCGGATGGCGCGAATCGCGCGGCGGCGTACGGTCGGTACGCGCCGGCGCGGGCGGCGCGCGGGGACGCACCGCCGGATGGGGCGGGTGTGCTGAGCGTGGTCGCGTGGACCGCTTCTGCTACGACCGTACGTGGGCCGCGGTGCGTGCGTCTGCGGCACTTCCAGCCAACGGCGATGCTTTCCGGGCAGTTCGGGGCACGCTGACGGGCGCTCAGCGCCGCCCGCGCGCCCTGTCCGCCGGGCCGTGCCCGGGGTTGCGCAGGTCACGCGGCGGATATCCCGCCGTCATATGCGGCGGGCCGCTCACCCGACCGTCCCGCAGGCGTCCCGCGCGGCGGGCGCTACGCTTCGTGGGCAGTCGTTCGTCGCAGGTCACGCCCGGTGCAGAGCCGCACCGGCCGACGGAGGTGGATGGTAATGGCCCAACAGGTCAAGGCGGTCATCGCGCGCGCCAAGGGTGCGCCCGTGGAGGTGACCACGATCGTGGTCCCGGACCCCGGTCCCGGTGAGGCGGTGGTCAAGGTCCAGGCCTGCGGGGTGTGCCACACGGACCTCCACTACCGGGAGGGCGGCATCAACGACGAGTTCCCGTTCCTGCTCGGCCACGAGGCGGCGGGCGTCGTCGAGGCGGTCGGCGAGGGCGTCACCGAGGTCGCGCCGGGCGACTTCGTCGTCCTCAACTGGCGTGCGGTGTGCGGCCAGTGCCGGGCCTGTCGGCGCGGACGGCCGCAGTACTGCTTCGCCACCCACAACGCGAAGCAGCGGATGACCCTGCTGGACGGCACCGAGCTGTCGCCGGCGCTGGGCATCGGCGCGTTCGCCGAGAAGACCCTCGTCGCGGCCGGCCAGTGCACCAAGGTGGACCCGGCGGTCTCGCCGGCCGTCGCGGGCCTGCTGGGCTGCGGCGTGATGGCGGGCATCGGCGCCGCGATCAACACCGGCGGCGTGGGCCGCGGCGACTCGGTCGCGGTGATCGGCTGCGGCGGCGTCGGCGGCGCGGCCGTGATGGGCTCGCGGCTGGCGGGCGCGGCCCGGATCATCGCGGTGGACATCGACGACCGCAAGCTGGAGACCGCCCGCCGGCTCGGCGCCACCCACACCGTCAACTCCCGCACCACCGACCCGGTCGAGGCGATCCGCGAGCTGACCGGCGGCAACGGCGCGGACGTGGTGGTGGAGGCGGTCGGCCGCCCGGAGACCTACCGGCAGGCCTTCTACGCCCGGGACCTCGCCGGCACCGTCGTCCTGGTCGGCGTGCCGACGCCGGAGATGACGCTGGAGCTGCCGCTGCTCGACGTGTTCGGCCGCGGCGGCGCGCTGAAGTCCTCCTGGTACGGCGACTGCCTGCCCTCGCGGGACTTCCCGATGCTGATCGACCTGCACCTCCAGGGCCGGCTGGACCTCGACGCCTTCGTCACCGAGACCATCGGGCTCGACGCGGTGGAGCAGGCCTTCGACCGCATGCACCAGGGCGACGTGCTCCGTTCGGTGGTGGTCCTGTGACCGCCCGCGTGGACCGGCTGGTGACGGCCGGCACCTTCGACCTGGACGGCGGCAGCTGGGAGGTGGAGAACAACGTCTGGATCGTCGGCGACGACGAGCAGGCGGTGGTGATCGACGCCGCGCACGACGCCGACGCGATCGAGGCGGCGCTCGGCGGGCGCCGGCTGCTGGCGATCGTCTCCACCCACGCGCACAACGACCACGTCGACGCGGCGCCGGAGCTCGCCGCCCGCACCGGCGCGCCGATCCTGCTGCACCCGGACGACCTGCCGCTGTGGAAGCTCACGCACCCGGAGCGCCTGCCGGACGGCGAACTCGCCGACGGGCAGCGGATCGAGGTGGCCGGCATCGAGCTGACGGTGCTGCACACCCCGGGCCACGCCCCGGGCGCGGTCTGCCTGTACGCGCCCGCGCTGGGCACGGTCTTCACCGGCGACACCCTCTTCCAGGGCGGCCCGGGCGCCACCGGCCGGTCGTTCTCGCACTTCCCGACCATCATCGACTCGATCCGGGACCGGCTGCTGTCGCTGCCGCCCGAGACGGTGGTGCGCACCGGCCACGGCGACCCGACCACGATCGGCGCCGAGGCGCCGGCCCTGCCGGAGTGGGTCGCCCGGGGGCACTGAGCCCCGGGCGGTACCGGTCCGGCACGATCCGCCGGACGGGCCGCGCCCCGGGGACACCGGTGCGGGGACACCGGCCCGGGCGCCCGGGCCGGTGTCCCCGCACCGGCCCGGGCACCGTACGATCGCGCCCATGGCCCATGATCCGCGCGACCTCGACGACGCCTTCCTCGCCTTCTGGCGGGAGCGGCACATCGCCACCCTGACCACCGTCCGCCCGGACGCCACGCCGCACGTGGTGCCGGTCGGCGTGACGTACCAGCCGGAGACCGCGACGGCCCGGGTGATCACCAGCCGCACCAGCCGCAAGGCGCGCAACGTGGCGGAGGCCGGGCCGGCCGGGCTGCGGGTCGCCCTCTGCCAGGTGGACCGGGCGCGCTGGTCCACCCTGGAGGGCGTGGCCGTCGTCCGGGACGAGCCGGAGCAGGTCGCCGAGGCCGAGCGGCGCTACGCCGAGCGCTACCGCGAGCCCCGGGTGAACCCGGACCGGGTGGTCATCGAGATCGCCGTCGACCGGGTGCTCGGCCGGGCCTGAGGGGCGGCAGCCGCGGCCCGAGCGGCGGCACCTGGTTCTGAGCCGTGGCGTCCGGCGCGGTCAACCGGCGAGCGCGCCGTCGGTCACCCGGCGAGCGCCGGGGCGAGCCGGCCGAACACCCGGGGCCAGCCCTTCTCGCCCATGCCCTGGTAGGCCTGCCGGCCGATCGGGGTCTCCAGGTCGAAGCCCGCGTTCTCCAGCAGCAGCCGGGTGCCGCCCTCCTCGGGCACCAGCCGCCAGGTGACGGTGGTGTCCAGCTCGCCCTCGGCGAAGGTGTAGCTGATCAGCCGCTCCGGCTCGACGGCGAGCACCTCGCACGGGGTGTGGCCGAACTGCCCCATGTCCAGCGTGAACCGGTGGCCCACCTCGGGCTTCACGTTCCCGGGGACCCACCAGCGGGCCAGCTGCTCCGGGACGGTGAGGGCCTCCCACACCCGCGCGGGCGGGAAGGGCAGGAACTCCTCACGGTTGATCACGGCCTTCCCGGCCGGCGCGGTCGTACCAGCCGTCGCGACCTGTTCGGTCCGCTCGGTCATCGGTTCTCCTCGTTCGGTGGTGTGCCCGGCGGACGCGCACCCGCGCCCGCCGCTCCTGCTCCGGGGCGCCGCCTCAGCGCTCCGCGTACGCCAGGTGCGGGCGTTCGGCGGTGGCGGCCCGCGGCGTGTCGTGCCGGGTGCCCGCCCGGTGCGCGGCGTCCAGGACGGCCGTGACGGAGGCGGCCACCGCCTGGGCCTGGGCGCGGATCTCGGGAATGGCCGTGCTCTCCAGCAGGCTGCCCCGGCGCAGCGCGCCGAGCGTCCACAGCGGGGCGGGGTCGGCACCGGTGGCCGGCCGCAGCCGGCCCTGCGCGGTGGTGCGGAACCCCAGCCCGACGTCGTCCGGGTCGGCCAGTCCGGCCGCCAGCAGGTCCGCCACGAGCGGATCGCCGACCCGGCGGATCTCGGCCTGCGGGCCGGTGCAGTTGACCACCGCCGCGACGTCCAACGTCCGGCCGTCCCGCAGGCGCACCCGGACGGCGTCCGCGGTGACCTCGGCGTCCGCGATCTCGCCCGGGCCCACCTCGATCCGGCCCGCGATGACGGCCTCGGCGAAGGCCCGGGCGGTGGTGACCGGGGCGCGGTGCCGGTGGACGTCCCAGAGCCGCTGGTCGGTGGCGAGGAACCGGGCCCGTTCGGCGGGCGTGAGGCCCTGCCACACGGTGGCGGTGACCGGCCGCAGGCTGTCCACGCCCACCCGCCAGTCGCCGTGCGTGCGGCGACAGGCCGAGACGTGGGCGAGCAGGGTGCGGCGGACCCTGGTCAGGCCCTGTGCCGGGTCCACGGCCGGCGGGGGGACGGCCGGCAGCGCGGAGGCGGCGTGGGCGCGCGGGAGCAGCCCGTGCCGGGACACCGCGTGGACGCGCCGCCCGGGGTGGTGCACGGCGAGCGCGACGTCGATCATCGTCAACCCGGTGCCGACGAGCAGGAGGTCGCCCTCCTCCGGCAGGGCGGCCAGCGCCCCGGGCGTCCACGGGTCGGCGACGTAGCGCGCGGAGGGGCGCAGCGCGGCGGGCACCCAGGACTGGTCCGGCGGGAAGGTTCCGAGCGCGAGCACGGCCGCGTCCGCCCGGAACGTCCCGCCGCCGTCGAGGCGCAGCGACACCCCCGGGCCGACCCGGCGCGCGGCGACCACCCGGTCGCGGACCCGGGACAGCCGGGCCGGGCCGGGGCGGGCGGCGGCCGCGGTGAGCACGTCGTCCAGGTAGGCGCCGTAGAGCCCGCGCGGCACGTGGTCGCCCGGGGCGAAGGTGCCGGGGGTGCGGCGCTCCAGCCAGGCGGTGAAGTGGTCCGGCGCGTCGGCGAAGGCGCTCATCCGGCCGGCCGGGACGTTGAGCAGGTGGTGCCCCGCCGAGGTGGCGTACGCGGTGCCCCGGCCGGTGCCCGGGCACGGGTCGACGAGGTGGACGTCGAGCCCGAGGCCCTGCTCGGCCGCCCGGAGGAGGAGGTGCGCCGCGGTGAGGGTGCCGGCGGCACCGGCACCCACGACGGCGACGCGCTGGAGGTTCGTGGTCATCCGAGGGTGCTCCGTCCTTCTGGGGTGAAGCGTCGCCCTCACGATCACCGGTCCGGGTGGAGTCCGGGTCGGCGGCCGGTCGAGACGCCCTGGAGCACCGGCGCTCCGGGCCGGCGGCCACCCGGCCCCCGGCGGCCGGCCGGTCGCCACCCGGCACTGCCCGGCGGCTACCCGGCGGCGCCCGGCTGCGGGCGGACGGTGAGGCTCTGCTGCGCGCAGCCGACCGGGCCGTGGCGGTCGTGCAGGACGCTGCTGGTGAGGCCGAGGCCGGTGGGGCCGAAGGAGACGGTGGTGTCCAGGCCGGTCCAGCGGCCCTCGGGGTGGCGGTGCAGGTGGACGGTCAGGTCCACGTTGGGGAACATCCAGTCGGTGTGCGGCTGGCGGGGTGCGATGCCGTTGGCGGTGTCCACCAGGGCGAGGTAGGAGGCGAGCGCGCTGCTCGGCTCGCCGGCGACCAGGGTCACCGGGCTGGAGATCCAGGCGGTGGCGCGGCCCGGCCGGTGCTCCGGCCCCCGGCGGACCTCGATGGAGGAGACGTAGCCGCCGTCCCACTCGCCGTCCATCGCCCAGGGCTCGCACTCCTCGGGCGGCGCCATCCGCTCCTGCGCGGTGGCGGCGACGGCGGCGGTGTCGGAGGCGGCGAGCAGCCAGGCGCGGGCCCGTACCACCGGGCGGTCGCCGATCACCACGACGGCCTCCAGCAGTTCGACCGTGCGGCCGGGCCGGATGCTCTCCACGCTGATCGTGCACTCGTCCAGCGGGAGCCGCCCGAGGATGTCGTAGCTGATCCGGGACAGCGTCAGACCGGTGTCCGGGCGCGCGGCGAGGTGGCGGTCGACCGCGTGGACGACGAGGCCGGCCAGCGGGCTGAAGTGCTGCTCGGCGGTGTCCCAGGCGCCGCCCGCGTGGGCGGTGGGCTTGTAGTGGTCCTCGTCGATGCGCTGGTAGTAGCTGTCGGGCGCGGTGGTGCCGGTGGTCAAGGGACGTGCTCCTCGGGCCGATCGCGGGGTGACGAACAGGGCGGGCCGGGCGGCGGCCCGGCCCGCGCTGGTGATCGTAGGGGCCCGAACCGCCCACCGGTGCCCGGCGGTGACGCATCCCACAACCCGCCCCGCGCCCGCGCTGACGGCCCGCCCCGCGCCGACGGCCCGGCGCGGGCCGCAGCGATGGCTGCCGTCCTGGTGGATCCCGGTCGTCGTGCGGGCGGGAGCGGCTGGACTGATGGGCCGTCAGATCGATGCGTCGTAGGGCCCGGTCCCCCGACGTGTCCGCCGACCCGTCCGGCTCGGTGGGAGCCCCGTCCGGCCGTAGAGACGTGTGCGTATGATCATCCGGACTCCAGTCGATCACTCGTCGAGAGGGCTGAACGGCAATGACGGACCAGCGAGTTGTCATCGTCACCGGCGGGGGGACCGGCATCGGTGCCGCAACCGCGCGGTTGCTGCGCGCGGCCGGGCATCACGTGGTCGTCTCCGGGCGCAGGCCCGAGCCGCTGCGTCGGGTCGCGGAGGAGTCCGGAGCCCTTGCGCACCCCGCCGACATCGGCGACCCCGACGCCGTTCGCGGCCTCGTGGACGCGACCGTGGCGGCCTACGGTCGGCTGGACGGGCTCGTGCTCAACGCGGGCACCGGGCGCAGCGGGGGTGTCGGCGACCTGTCGATCGAGGACTGGGAGGCCGTGATGCGGATCAACGTCACCGGCCCCTTCCTCCTTCAGCGCGCCGCGCTCCCTCACCTGCTGGAGGCCCGTGGCTCGGTGGTCGCCGTCGCCTCGGTGTCCGCGCTGCGCAACGGGGTGGGCAACGCCGCTTACGCGACGTCCAAGGCCGCCCTGCTCCAGCTCTGTCGGTCCCTGGCCGTCGACTACGGGCAGCACGGGCTGCGCGCCAACACCGTGTGTCCCAGCTGGGTGCGCACCGATATGGCCGACCGGCGGATGGCGCGCTTCGCCGACGAGGCGGGCCTGGGGGAGGGGGGCACGGAGGCGGCGTACGAGGCGGCGACCCGGCTCGTTCCCGCGCGCCGCCCCGGCGAGCCGGAGGAGGTCGCGGAGGCCATCGCCTGGCTGCTCTCGCCGGCCGCGTCCTTCGTCAACGGGGCGGTGCTCACCGTCGACGGCGGTGTGACGGCCGTCGATCCCGGGACCGTCGCGTTCGACTTCCGCGTCGAACCGCGCAGCACGCCCGCGGGCTAGGGACAAGCCCCGGTACCGACGTCGTTCAGTCGGCGGCCGTCGGGGTTCGCCCTTCAGGGCCGGCGGGGTGTCAGGGCGCGGCGACGCCCGGGGTCAGGTGCAGGCGCCCGGGCCGGGCCGGCGGGCGCCGCAGCTCCGGGGCGAGGGCGTCACGGCGCTCCAGCCAGTCGCGCAGCCGGGTGCGGGCCTGGCGGTCGCGCTCGTCCGCCGACTCGGCCGGTCCGCCCGGGCCCACCTCGCGCAGCAGGACCCGGTCCGGGCAGCCCTCCGCGGCGGGCAGGACCTCCAGGACGGAGAACCGGGAACCGGGCGGGAACACCACCTCGGGCTCGCCGTCCTCGGCCATCACCGACGTCCGGCGGCCGGTCGCCGACCACACCAGGAACTCGACCGCCGTCCCCGGCAGCACCTCCGCGGCGGGTGTCCCGACCACCGGCGCCGGCTCCACCAGCAGCGCCCCCGGGGTGTAGTGGCGCAGCACCTCGGCCCCCGCGTCGGCACCCAGCAGGACGGCCCCGCGGTGGTTCGGCAGCCGCCGCAGCCCGGACCCGAGGCAGGCCAGGTACGCCGCCAGTGCGCCGCCGCCGGGCCGGCGGGCCGACGCGACCAGCTCGGCGCGGGACACCGGGACGCCCGTGTCGACGTGGTGCAGGTAGACCGCGGCGAGGTCGCTCTTCAGGTCGTCCCGGGTGTGCGAACGCAGTGCCGGCAGCCGGGTCGCGGCCTGCTCGGCCCGACTGGCGCTGCGCTGGAAGTGCTCGCCCACCAGGGCCCGGAAGGCGGCCCGTTCGGCGGCGGTGCTCGGTCGCCCGGAGACGGTGCCGCCGTCCGGTGCGAGGAGCCGGGCGGGGGAGGGAGCGGGGGCGGGGGCGAAGGGAGGTTCCGCGGGCGCGGTGGGCTCCCGGGGTTCCTCGGCGGCTTCGGGCACCTGCGAGGCCTCGGGCGCCCGGGTGGCCTCGGGTTCCGCAGCGGCCCCGCTCGCCCCGGTCGGGGGCCCGGCGCTGAGAACCGCGGGCGGCGGGACGGCGGCGGCCGGCTCCCCGGCGGCACCGCGCGCGGACACGCCCTGGACCAGCAGGTCGGGTGCGGTCGCGCCCGGGGCGGTGAGGGCGGCGCGGAGGTCTTCCAGGACGCCGAGCACCTCCGGCGGCACCGGCAGCCCGTCCGCACCGGCGATCAGCAGCGGGCGGGCCCGGTCCGGCTCCCGCAGGCGGGGGCCGCGGTCCTGCGGCTCCGCCCGGGGCCGCAGCCAGAGCCCCGCGGGCACCGCCTCCAGGAGCCAGCCCGGGACCGGGGTCCGGTACAGCGCCGGTCCGCAGCTCGGCGGTCCGCCGGGGGCGGTGCGCCAGGCGGAGGCGACGACGCGGCCGCGGGCGGGGGAGGCGGTCAGTTCGGTGAGCCAGGGCTCCCAGGCAGGGGTGCCGTCGGCGGCGAGCACCCGGGAGGAGGAGCCGGCGGCCGTGCGCAGCGGCAGTCCGACGGCGGCGCGGAGGTCGCGCCCGAGTGCGGTGGCGAGGCCGTCGGCCAGGGCGGTGAGCGCGCTGACGGTGGCCCAGGGGGCGCTGAGCAGCAGCTCCGGGGGCTCGCCGCCGGGCCCGCCGGGGAGGAGGGCGCCGAGCCGGTCGGCGAGCTCCTCGGCCGGGGGGAGGGGCGTCCCGGGGTGGCCGACCACCAGGACGACGGTGCCCTCGTCGGCCCGGGCCCTGGTCAGCGGGCCGGGGGGACCGTCGGGGGCGGGGCGGGTGCGGATCCAGTAGCCGTGCGGCAGCGCCGTGACCAGCGGGTCGGCGGGGTGCGGGCCGTCCGGGGCCTCCGGAAGGTCCGGTCCGGGCATCGCGGCGGCGGGGGGTGCGGCGGCGGGCCGTGCCGGGTCGGCCGCGGGCGGCACGGGTGCCGACCGGGCGGGCGGTGCGGCGGGTTCCGGGGGCAGCGGCCAGAGCGGCCCGAGCCGTCGCAGGTGGCCGGCCGGGGTGCAGAGCCACCAGGAGGACGGCGTGTCGTCGCTGGGCCCGCTGGTGAGCAGCGTGCCGTCGGGCCGCAGGGTGACCAGGCCGTCCGGGGCGACGACCCCGAGCCCGGCGAGTTCGGCGATCCGTTCGGCGGGCCGGCGCCCGGTGTCGGGGGCGGCGGCCAGTCCGGAGGCGGCGAGGACGAGGGCGGTGGCGTCTCGGGCGGCCGCGGTGCGGGTGAGTTCGTCCAGCCGGCCGAACAGGACGGCGGGCGCGTCGGGGGCGGCGGCGAGGACGGTGACGGTCCGGGCGACGGGGCTGAGCAGCTGCAGGGCGTCGGTGAGCGCGCCCGGCAGGGCGGTCGGAGCGTCACCGTCCGCACCGCCGGGGGCGATCACGAAGTGCGGTCCGACCCGGTGGAGCGCGGCGGGCGGCGGCGCGGCGGCGGTGCGGCGGCGGGTCAGCAGGCGCCGGCCCGCCCCGGCGGTGCGGGGGGCGTCCCCTGCCGCGTGCGCTGGTGTGCTCATCGTCCCGCCTCCCCGGCGCCCGGTCGCGTCTGCCGGGCGCGTCACCCGGCTCTACGGCCGCGGCGCCGGACCGGGTTCACCGCCGAACCGGGTTCACCTCCGGACCGGGTTCACGGCGGGGCCGGGTTCACGGCGGGGCCGGGTTCACCGCCGGACCGGGTTCACCCCGTTGCCGGCCGGCGGCCGCCCGCCCCGACCTCCTCCCTGCCGCCCGCCCCGACGAGGCTCCCCTCAGGACGCCTCCTCGATGTCGCCCTCCTCGACGACCGCCGTCTGCAGCTGCACCGTGCGGCGCCGGGTGATGTACAGGCCGCGCCCGGCCGGGAGGACGCGGGGCTTGGTGTCGCCGAACAGGTAGCCCTCGCTGGGCGGGCAGGACAGCAGCACCGCCGGGGTGTTGACCTCCGCCAGCCGGCGCAGCAGCTGGTCCGAGGAGGCCCGGCCGACGCCGTTGGCGCTGCGCGCGACGATCAGGTGCAGGCCGAGTTCGGCGCCCTGGGCCAGGTAGTCGAGCAGCGGCTCGAAGGGGTGGCTGCCGTAGCCGCCGGGGGAGCCGGAGACCAGTTCGTAGTCGTCGACGACGATGAACAGTTCGGGCCCCTCCCACCAGTCGCGCAGCCGCAGCCGCGCGGGGGCGATGTCGGCGCCGGGCAGCCGGTTGGCCATGGCACGGGCGGCGCCGTCGACGATCTGGCGCAGCACGTCGACGCTGACGGCGTGTCCGAGCCGGTACTCCTGGGGCACCGCCTCCTGGAGGACGCGACGGTAGTCGATGAGCATGATCCGCGCCTCGTCGGGGCGGTAGGCCGTGGTGACGGCGTCGGCGACGAGCTTGAGCAGGTTGGTCTTGCCGGCCTCGCTGTCGCCCACCACGACCAGGTGCGGGGTCTCCTCGAAGTCGTGCCAGAGCGGGGCGAGCGTGACGTCCTGGAGCCCGAGCGGGACGCGCAGCCGGCCCTCGGGGGCGGGCAGGGCGGAGGCGGGCAGCTGCAGCGGCAGCATCCGGATCTCGGGAGCGCGCGGACCGCTCCAGTGCTCGGCGACGGCGTCGACCAGGTCGGCGACGCCCTCGCCGAGGTCCTCGGCGCTGCCGCCGCCGTCCAACCGGGGCAGGGCGGTGAGGAAGTGCATCGCGTCCGTGGTGAGGCCCCGGCCGGGGACGTTCGGGACGGTGCCGGCGGCCCGCATGTTGACGGCGGAGTCGACGGCGTCGCCGAGCCGCAGTTCGAAGCGGGTCCCGAGGAGGTCGCGCAGGGCGCCGCTGACCTCGCCCCAGCGGGTGGTGCCGACGATCAGGTGGATGCCGTAGTTGAGGCCGCGCTGGGCGATCAGGGTGAGGGCGGGGGCGAGGTCGGTGAACTCCTGGCGGACGGTGTTCCAGCCGTCGATGACGAGGAAGACGTCGCCGTGCGGCTCGTCCGGCAGCTCGCCGGCCGCGAGTCGGCGGCGGAAGGCGGCGACGGAGTCGATCCCGAGCTCGGCGAAGCGCTGCTCGCGCCGGACGAGGATGCCGTTGACCTCGGCGACGGTGCGCAGCACCCGCTCCGGGTCGTGCCGACCGGTGATCCCGCCGACGTGCGGCAGCCCGCGCAGCGAGGAGAGCGTGCCGCCGCCGAAGTCCAGGCAGTAGAACTGCACCTGACGCGGGGTGTGGGTGAGTGCCAGCCCGGTGATCAGGGTGCGCAGCAGGGTGCTCTTGCCGCTCTGCGGGCCGCCGGCGACGCCGACGTGGCCGCCCGCCCCGGACAGGTCGGCGGTGAGCAGGTCGCGGACCTGCTGGAAGGGGCGGTCGATGACGCCGACGGGCACCGTCAGGGTGCCGCGGCCGGACCCGGTCTCGGTGGTGAGGCCGTGCTCGGGGTGCGGGGCGAGCGGCGGCAGCAGCTGGTCGAGGGTGGGCGGGACGCCCAGCGGCGGCAGCCACACCTGGTAGGCGGGCGGGCCCGCGTCGGTGAGCCGTTCCGCGGCGAGGTCGAGCAGGGTGCGGGTCTGCTCCGGGGTCTCCTCCGGCTCCGTGGCGACCGGCGGTGCGACGGGCTGACGCGGCGCCACGTAGCCGGTGCCGTAGTGGGCGACCTGGCCCGCCGCGGCCTCCTGACGGGCGGCTGCGGGGCGCCGGGCCCGGTAGGGGCCGGAGACGTAGGCGGCCTTGAACCGGGTGAGGGTGGCGATGTCGCTGCGCAGGAAGCCGTTGCCGGGCTGCGGGGGCAGCTGGTAGGCGTCGGGGACGCCGAGCACGCCGCGGCTCTCCATGGCGGAGAAGGTGCGCAGGCCGATCCGGTAGGAGAGGTGGGACTCGAGGGCGTGCATGCGGCCCTCGTCGAGGCGCTGGGAGGCGAGCAGCAGGTGGACGCCCAGGGAGCGGCCGAGGCGGCCGATCATGATGAAGAGGTCCATGAAGTCGCGGTGGGCGGCGAGCAGTTCGGAGAACTCGTCGACCACCACGAAGAGGGTCGGCAACGGGTCCAGCGGGGTGCCGGCGGCGCGGGCGGTCTCGTAGTCCAGCAGCGAGGTGTAGTTGCCCGCCGAGCGGAGCAGCTCCTGACGGCGGACGAGTTCGCCGTGCAGCGCGTCGCGCATGCGGTCGACCAGGGCGGCCTCGTCGGCCAGGTTGGTGATCACCGCCGAGGTGTGCGGCAGGCGGTCCAGGCCGAGGAAGGTCGCCCCGCCCTTGAAGTCGACGAGCACGAAGTTGAGGGTCTCCGAGGAGTGCGTCAGGGCGAGCGCCAGCACCAGGGTGCGCAGGAGTTCGGACTTGCCGGAGCCGGTGGCGCCGATCAGCATGCCGTGCGGGCCCATGCCGCCCTGCGCGGACTCCTTGATGTCGAGTTCGACCGGCGTGCCGTCGCCGGCGATGCCGAGCGGCACCCGCAGCCGCTCGCGCGGGGCCCGCCCGGCCCACCCCTGGCCGACGTCGTGCCGCTGCAGGTCGCGGATGCCGAGCAGGGCGGCGAGGTCGAAGTCGGTGGCCAGCGGCTCCCCGGCGTCCGCCGTGTCGCCGATCCGGTAGGGGGCGAGCAGGGTGGCCAGCCGGCGGGCCGCCGGCAGCGAGAGGGCGTCGGGCCGGCCGAGGTCGGTCACCTCGTCGCGGTGGTTGCGGTCGGCCCCGACCATGGCCAGCCGGCCGTCCTCGATCCGCAGCCGCAGCCGGTGCCGCAGCGGCTTCCACTCCAGGGTGTCGCCGAGGTCCAGCAGCACGGCGTTGCGCCAGCCGGCCAGTGCGGCGCGGCCGGCGGGCGGCGCCTGCGGGCCGTCGAGCACGACCACGGTGAACGGCTCGTCCCGGCCGGGCTGGGCCTCCGGCTCGTACGGCGGGCGGCCGGCGAACTCGTCGCCGAGCAGCTGCTCGATCTCCACCAGCGACCCCGCCACCAGCCGCACGGGCCCCACCCCGTCGACCTCCTCGGGGTGCAGGGCGTGCGGCAGCCACTTGGTCCACTCCCACTCCTGCTGCCGCGCGGGCTCCGTCACCACGGCGATCCGCAGCTCGTCGGGGGCGTGGAAGAGCGCCAGCTGCGCCAGCATCGCGCGGGCCAGCGCCCGGTTGGCGGCGTCGTCCCCGCCGCGCAGCAGGACCTGGGCGTAGCCGCGCAGGTAGACGGCGATCGGCTGGTCGGCGACGGTGCCGTACGCGTGGATGAGACGGCGCAGCGCGTGTGCGCACAGCGGCTCGAGGTCCTCCACCGGCTTGGTGGACAGCGGGGCCAGCCGCACCGCGAGCCGCTGGTGCCCGGTGCCGATCCGCACGTCGCCGAAGTCGGGGTGGGTGCTGCGCCGCTCCCACAGCCGGGAGGTGCGCACCAGCGAGCCGAGTGCGGCGGGCGCAGGGTGGCGCCAGGCCAGCGCCGCCTGCTGACGGGCGATCCGGTCGCGCACCTGGCGGCGGACCTGGGAGAGGTAGCGCAGGTAGTCGCGGCGTTCCGCGCGCAGTTCCCGCTTGCGGTCACTGGCTCCGCGGATCAGCTGGGTCACCAGCATGCCGACGGCGGACAGCGCCATCATGCCCATCGCGACGTAGGTCATGACGCCGCCGCCGTCGCCGGGGCGCAGGAAGACGAAGACCATCGACAGCGAGCTGAGCGCCATCGGAGCCATCATGATCATGTTGGACATGCCGCTCTGCGACTCCGGCAGGACCGGCGGCTCCTGCAACTGGATCTCGCCGTCGGGCATCGCCGGGCCGGGGCGCCGCGGCGGACGGTTGACCAGCACCACACTCAACGAAGGGCTCCTCGGCTCGGAACGGCTCGGGACGGCTCGGGACGGCTCGGGACCGGCCGCCCGGACCGCCGGCCGCGACGGACGCGCACCGTCCACCCGGGACGACGGACCGGGCGCCGGGCCGGGTTCAGCGCGAACCGGTTCCACCCGCGGTGAACCCGGCGCGCTCCGCCGCCCGTGGCTCCAGGTGAGGTGACGCCCGGGCCCGCCCCTCCCCCAGACGGGCCCGGGCGGCCACCTCGCCACACCGGATCTGGGCGTGTCGTGAGGGAGAGCAGTGAACGGGAGCGCGAACGGGACCGCCGTCGCCGGACTGTGTCGACTGAGGTTCCGCACCCCCGCGGCGGTGCTCGAACTCGCCGTCCCCGCCGACGTCCCGCTGGCCGACCTGCTGCCGGCCGTCCTCGCCCACGCCGGCCCCGAGCTGGAGGAACAGGGCGTCGAGCACGACGGCTGGATCCTGCAGCGCCTCGGCGGCCCGCCGCTGGACGAGGAGCTGGGCGCCGACGCCCTCGACCTGCACGACGGCGACGAACTCCACCTGCGCCCGCGCCGCGACGCGCTGCCCGAGGTCCACTACGACGACCTGCCCGACGCCGTCGCCACCGGCATGCGGGCCCGATCCGACACCTGGCGCCCGGCGCTGACCCACCACCTCGCGCTCGGACTGGCCGTGACCGCCCTGGTCGGCGGCCTCGCCGTCCTGCTGCTCCCCGGCCCCGCGCAGCCGCGGGTGCTGGCCGCGGCCGCCACCGGCCTGCTCCTGCTGCTGGGCGCCCTGAGCGCCTCCCGGGCCGTCGGCGACGCGGGCGCCGGCACCGCGCTCGGCGCCGCCGCCGTGCCCTACCTGGCCCTGGC
This sequence comes from Kitasatospora sp. NPDC004745, assembly GCF_042873275.1. Taxonomy (NCBI): domain Bacteria; kingdom Bacillati; phylum Actinomycetota; class Actinomycetes; order Kitasatosporales; family Streptomycetaceae; genus Kitasatospora; species Kitasatospora sp. NPDC004745. Next base: position 16,310 of record NZ_JBIALK010000051.1, read on the forward strand.
CGGGGCCCTGCTGCCGACCGGCGGCGGGCCCGGCGCGACCGGCGCCCGGTTCCTGGCCGGCGGCTGCGCGGCCGCCGGGGCCGCGGTGCTGGCCCTGGCCGCGGTCGGCTGTGCGGCGCCGCTGTTCCTCGGCGCGGTGCTGACCGCGCTGTACGGCGTGCTGGCGGGCGCCCTGCTGCTGGGCGGTCAGGACGGCGGGCAGACGGCGGCGGTGCTGGCCGTGCTCGCGGTGATCGTCGGGGCCTTCGTGCCGGGGATCTGCTTCCGGCTGTCGGGGCTGCGGCTGCCCGCGCTGCCGCGCAACGCCGAGGAACTGCAGGAGGGCATCGCGGCCGTGCCGAGCGCCACCGTCCGCAGCCGCAGCGCCGTCGCCGACGGCTACCTGACCGCCTTCCACCTGGCGCTCGGCGCCGTCCTGACCGGCTGCGTGACACTGGTCGCCGACGAGCCGGGCTGGGCCGGCACGGCCCTCACCGCCACGCTGTCCGTCCTGCTGCTGCTGCACGCCCGCGCCATCGGCAGCATCCCGCAGCGGCTGTCCGTCCTGCTGCCCGGCGTCTACGGCCCGGCGCTGCTGCTCGGCCACCGGGTGGTCGGCGAACCCACCGGCGGCCGACTGTCGGTGCTGGTCCTGCTGCTCGTGGTGGCGGCCGCGCTGGCCGTCACCGCCTGGACGATCCCCGGGCGCCGGCTGCTGCCGTACTGGGGCCGGGCCGCCGACCTGCTGCACACCGCGGCGGCGGTCGCGGTGATCCCGCTGGCGCTGGCGGTGGCCGGCGTCTACCACGCGCTGCGCGGCCTGGCCGGCTGAGCCGGAACCGGCACGCACCCCCCGTCCCCGGCCCGGCAGGCGCCGGGAACACGCCCTAGGAGACCCCGAGATGCAGTCGAAGCGCGACCAGGTGCAGGCCCACCTGTTCGTGATGGGCAGGCTCGCCACCGGCATGCTGCGCGGCGAACCCGACGCGGCCGACACCCCCGCCGGGCGCACCTCCCGCGGCACCGTCGCCGGACTGGTCGTCGCCGTGCTGGTCTGCCTGGGCGTCGCCGTGTACGGCGTGATGGTCCCCGGCGGGGCCACCGGCTGGCGCAAGCCCGGCACCCTGGTGGTGGTCAAGGAGAGCGGCGCCCGCTACCTCTACCTGGACGGCGCCCTGCACCCCGTGCTGAACGAGGCCAGCGCCCGGCTCCTGGCCGGCGAGCAGCTGGTCGTCGACCAGGTCGGGGTGCGCTCGCTGGCCGACACCCCGCGCGGCGCCCCGATCGGCATCCTCGGCGCCCCCGACGGCCTGCCCGAGCCCGGCCGGCTCGCCGACGCGCCCTGGCTGGCCTGCGCCGTCAGCCGGCCCGGGCCCGCCGACGGCCGGCTCCCCGAACTGGACCTGGCCGTCGGCGCCGCCGCCCGGGGCGCCGGGCTGACGGACGGCCAGGCCGCCCTGGTCGCCGCCCCCGACGGCACCGAGTACCTGCTCTGGCACGGCCGCCGGCTGCGCCTGGACGGCGCCGGCGGTGCCCGGCGCGCCCTCGGCCAGCCCGCCGTCACCGCCTTTCCCGTGACCTCGGCCTTCCTCAACGCGCTGGCCGCCGGCCCCGACCTGGCCTTCCCCGACGTCGAGGGCCGCGGCACCGCCGGACCGCAGCTGGCCGGGCAGCCCACCCGGATCGGCCAGCTCTTCACCGGCCCCGGCGGCGACCCCTACCTGCTGACCGCCGCCGGCCTCGCCCCGCTCGACCGGATGGCCTTCGAACTGCTCGCCAACGACCCCCGCACCCAGCACACCGCCTACCAGGACGGCGCCGTCACCCCGGTCGCCCTCGGCCCGGCCGACCTCGCCGCGCACACCGCGCCGGCGCGCCCGGCCGGGCGGTCCGGCACCCCCGGACTGCCCTCCGCGCCGCCCGAGTTGGTGACGGTCCCCGCGGGCCGGGGCGTCTGCGCCGAGCTGCACCTCACCGGGCAGGCGCCGACCACCTCCGTCACCCTGCTCGACGCCGGCGCCGTCACCGGTGCGCCGCCGGCCGCCCAGCCCGGGGTGGCCCCCGCCTGCGCGGGCGCCGACCGGATCGCCGTCCGGCCGGGCGGCGGCGCCCTCGTCCGGGCGCTGTCCAGCGCGGGCCTCGGCAGCACCCTCTACCTGGTCACCGACGCCGGGGTGAAGTACCCGCTCGCGTCGGCGGCCGCCGTCAAGCAGCTCGGCTACGACGGCACCGCGCCGTCCGCCCTGCCGGAGAGCCTGCTGGCCCTGCTCCCGACCGGCCCCGGCCTCGACCCGGCCGCGCTGGCCGGCCCCGCGGAGCCGGCCCCGGCGGCCACCGCCGCCCGCCCGTCCGATCCGCTCTGTCCGCGCTGAACCACCGCGTTCCGCACCGCCGTTGAACCGGATGTACCGGGCTCCACCGGCAGCCCGCACCGACGAAGGGAAACCCGTGACCGCCTTCTTGCAGGTCCAGGACGCGGCCGTCAGGAGCGTCCTGACCACCCTCGACACCCACATCCAGGCCATGTTCCAAGCCGGGATGAAGGTCGAGGACGTCAACCTCGAGGTCCACCGCCACTTCCAGGCCGCGTGCAGCACGGCCTACCAGAACAAGATCCACGAGTGGCAGGACCAGTACCGGCAGCTCAAGACCGCCTACCAGACCTTCCAGGACCACTTCTCCAGCGGGCACCAGCAGATCCGCAACGCCCACACCGAGGCGCTCGGCGCCAGCACCAAGTGGAGCGGCAGCAACCTCTCCCTCGAGGTCGAGCACGGCCTCAACCCCCGCTGACCCCCTCTCACCAGACCGACGTACCACCGAAAGGACGGCCATGGCCGACACCCCGCGGGACCAACCGAGCGACATCGCGCTCCACCACGCCAACATCGACGAGGCGGCGGACGCCCTGCAGCAGGCCAGTGACGGCATGCACGCGGCGATGAAGGACTGCATGACGGCGATCAGGACCGCCCAGGCGCAGCTCAGCGGTGACCTCGCCACCGCGGCCGACACCTTCTACAACTCCCTGTCCGACCGGGACCAAGACATGGTGAACGAGATCAAGGACGGCGTCGGCACGCTGCGCCTCATGCACGGCCTGCTGCGCGACGCGGACCGTCGCGCCGGCCAGGGCGTCGGCTGATGACCGCGGCGCACCGGGTCCGCGGGACGGGCGGGCGCGATGGGTAGCCCGACCCCGCCCCCGGACCCCCAGGTCACGACCCTCAGCGTCGACCACGACGACCTGGTCAACTTCGCGGACACCGTCCTCCCGGCCTACGTGCGCAAGCTGGAGGGCGACCCGGGCTTCACCGCCATGCTGGGGTTCAGCGGCAAGGGCGGTGAGAGCGGGACCAACCACTTCACCGAGCTGCTCGCGGGCAACTTCGAGAACGGCACCCACCTGCACGACCTGTTCGCGAACAGCCTGGCCGGCCCCGTGGTGGAGGACTTCAAGAAGTTCCACGCCCAGCTGGAGAAGTCCCGGCTCGACATCAAGGACTTCCTCCGGCAGATGGACGACGCCCACGAACACGCCCTGACGGCGGCCCAGATGATGCAGATCCTGCAGGACGTCATCGGCGCCGGCGGGGGCGGCGGGGGCGGTGCGGGCGGCGGGAAGTAGCAGCCCGCCCCCGACCGCCCCGGCCCGCCCCGTCCGCCGCCGGCCCCCGTCCGTGACCGGCCCCGTCCCGTCCCCGCCCGTTCACCCCTCCGGAGACCCTCGTGCCCCTGCTCTGGGAAGACATCCTCACCGCGTTCAACCCCAGGAAGTCGGGGGTGCCGGTCGAGATCGTCCGACGGGCCGACGTCGCGGGGCCGAAGGCGGCCCCCTGGCTGACCGGGAACTTCGAGGTCCTCGACGGGTACTTCTCGGCCGACCAGAAGGCGTGGGACGGGTCGGGGACGGGCGTGCCGGACGTCTGGTGGGCGATGAACTTCTACGACGGCGCGCAGAAGAAGGAGCGCCACTTCCGGGTCTCCATCCACATCGACTACTCGAAGTGGGGGAACGACCCCACCGGCCCGCTGTCGAAGTTCAACCACCAGGCGGAGCTGATCCTCGGGCCGATCCGTCCGGACGTGAAGGTGAAGGTCCCGGCGGGCTCCACCGAGAAGCTCGCCATCAGCACCAGGGGCAACGACACGATCCACCCGCAGAGCCTGCTCGCCGCGGCCACGGCCATCGACGACAGCGTCAAGTGGCTGACGATGCAGGCGAAGGCGGCCCGCGAGTGGGCCTCGAAGATCAATTCCTCGGGTGACACCTGGGAGGGCGACGCGGCGGGCGAGTTCAAGATCCTCCTGCAGCGCTTCGCCGGTGAACTCGACGACCTGCAGAACCAGTTGGTCGGGGCCAACTACAAGCCGATGCTGGAGACCGCCGCGCAGCAGATCGGCGTCACGATCGAGGAGCTCTGGACCGCCCAACAGGCCTGGTACGCGACCGGCTTCCCCTACCAGTGCATCCTGGAGGAGCTGGTGAAGGTGATGCACGCCCACGCCCCGGACTGGACCGGGGAGACCACCGGCTGGAAGTTCGACACCCCCTTCGGGGACCCGCACAACGCCGAGTTCTACACGGCGCTCGACGCCGCCGCCAAGACGAACTGGCTGGCCAAGGTCCAGACCGGTCTGGACGGGCCCGGCAACACCGCGATGACGGCGCTGGACACCGCCTACCAGCCGCTGATCAACAAACTGTTCTTCGGGCTCCTGCCCGTCGGCATCACCCTCCCCCCGAAGGACGCGCCGGACCCGGGCACCGGCACCGGAGGCGGCCCGCCGCCCCCCGGCGGCGGCGACGGGAGCGAGACCAAGCTCGGCGGCGACGGCAGCGGGGGCGCCGGCGACAAGAGCGACCTCGGCGGCGGCACCGGCCTAGGCGGCGACCACCAGAACACCGGCGGCGGGGGAGGCGGCACCGGGCACGTGCCCCCGCCGGTCATCGGCGGAATCGGCACCGGGGGGAGCGGCGGCACCGGGGGGACGGGCGGCGGCACCGGCGCCGGCACCCCGATCCTCGACAAGGACGGCAAGCCGCTGCTGGACAAGGACCGCAAGCCGGTCCTCCTCCCGCCCGGCGGCTACATCGGCGACGGCGGCAAGGTCTACGACGCCAACGGCAAGGAGGTGCTCGGCAAGGACGGCAAGCCTGTCGTCGTCCCCCCGGGAGCCTACGTGCCGGCGGGCAGCGGCGGCGGTGTCTACGGGCCCAACGCCAAGGTGCCCAAGGGGTCCACCGTCAAGGAGGACGGCTCGGTGGTCGACGCCGACGGCAAGCCCGTCCTCGACGCCAACGGCAACCCGGTCGTCGTGGAGAAGGGCTCCAGCGTCGCCGCGGACGGCACCCTGCTGGATCCCCAGAAGAAGCCGATCTCCGACTACCTCCAGCGCGTCCGCGACCAGCAGCGGGCCCTGGCCTCGTCGGGCGGCGGCACCGGCAGCGGCGGCCTCGGGAACTGGACCGGCGGAGCGGGCAGCGGCGGCCCGGGGAACTGGACCGGCGGCAACGGCAGCGGGGGCCTCGACGGCGGCTCGCGCTGGTCGGGCTCCGACCCGGCCTCCTGGACCCTCGACCCGGGCACCGTCGACGGCACCTCAGGCACCGGCTCGCTCGGCCTCTACCCCGGGCTGTTCGGCTCCGGCGGCACCCAGGAGGGCATCGGCGGAGCCGGCGCGAACGGCTCCCGGATCGTCGGCACCGCCAGCGGGCTCGGCCCCCGGGCGCTGGAGAACGGCGGCCCGGTGCCCACCGTCGGCAAGGGCGCCATGACCGGTTCCGCGGCCGCGGCGGAGAAGGCCGCGGCGAGTCAGAAGGCCGCCGCCGAGCTCGCCGCGGAGGAGGCCGCCGCGCTGCGGGGCCGCACGGTGAACACCAGCGGCGCCGGCGGGATGCCCATGGTCCCGCCGATGGCCGGCGGCATGGGCGGGACGGGCCAGGGCGAGAAGGGCCGCCAGCGGACCACCTGGCTGGCCGAGGACGAAGAGGTCTGGGGCACCGACACCGGTGCGGTCAGCGGCGTGATCGGCCGCTGAGACCCGGCCGGCGATTCGAGAGTGGAGAGGGAGACACGGAGATGACGTTCTCGATCGAGCAGCACCTCGCGCAGGCGATGGCTGCCCTGGAGGAACAGCAGGCCAGGATGGCCGAGACGGCGCGCGAGCTGCAGGCCGCGACCGCCTCGGCGACGTCCAAGGACCGGATGGTCACCGCGCAGGTCGGCTCGCAGGGCGAGGTGCTCGCGCTCACCTTCCACACCACCGCGTACCAGGAGATGGCCCCCGCCCAGCTCGCCGCCGTCCTCAAGGACGTGCTGAACGAGGCCAAGGCGCGGATGGGCGAACAGATCACCCGGTCCATGCGGGCCTTCGACGGGGTCGGTGAATCGCTGCGGCTGGCCGTCGCCGGCGAGGGGGAGGACGAACTCCTCTCGGTGGTGAGTGGCCTCGACCTGGACGCACTGCTGGCGCCGCTCACCGCCATGCGGCCGGGCGCCGACGCGGCCCGGCCCTCCCACCGGCAGGAGGAGTTCAATGGCTAAGCGGCTGATGAAGCTCGAGGACCTCAAGTCCGCGTTCGGCAAGTTCGACGAGATGTCGGAGCTGGTCGAGAAGGTCAAGGTCGAGATCGTCGAGGTCGGAGCGAAGAACCGCACGGCCGCCGGATCCGACCAGATCGGCAAGCAGTACCACGAGAAGGTCGACGAGCCGACGGAGAACCTGACCAACCTGGTCGACGGCATCCGTAACAAGCTGCTGAGCATCTCCCGGCACGGCCAGGACACCGCCGACCTGTTCGACGCGACCGACCAGCACGCCACCGACCTCGTGAAGTGAGCCTCCCCCGGCGCCACTGAGGCGTGTCCGGCAGGCGCCCTCCCCACCCCGCACCAGCAGCTCCACGCCCGGAGGCTCCCCCCGCCATGGCCCACTCCACGCTCCAGGTCTCGCCCGGTGTCGCGTCGTTCTTCCACATCCTCACCGGGATGCCGTGGCCGGAGTCCAAGGAGGGGGAGCTGCGGGACGTCCGCGACGACTACCAGGCGCTGTCCGAGGACCTGCCCAAGCTCAGGGAGTACATCGCCGAGCTGGTGGCGGTGTGCCAGCAGCAGTTCGAGGGTGAGGCGGCGGACGCCTTCACCCGCGAGATGGGCCGGTTCATCGGCAGCTCGGGTGAGGACGACTACCTGACCACGGCCGGCAGGCTCTGCCACGAGCTGGGCGAGTTCGCGGGGAAGGTCGCGAACACCGTCGAGTACACGAAGTGGATGATCATCGGTCAGATCGTCCAACTGGTCATCGAGATCGCCCTGGCCATCTTCTGGGCCCCGTTCACCGGCGGCGCCTCGCTGCTCGCCGTCGAGGGCGCCAAACAGGCGGCGAAGGCGATCATCATCGCCCTGCTGAAGAAGCTCCTCCAGGTGATCCTCACCCACACCTTCTTCGGTGTCCTCGGCGCGCTGGTGCTCGACGGCATCATCCAGGGCATCCAGTTCGCCCAGGGCAACCGGCACGAGTGGGACAAGGACCTCACCAAGCAGGCCGCGATCTTCGGCGCGATCAGCGGCGTGATCGCCGGACCGCTCCACCTGCTCGGCATGGGCCTGGGGAAGCTCTTCGGGATGGGGATCGGCAAGCTGTTCGTCCAGAAGGAGCTGGGCAACTCGCTGAAGGGCCTCGCCGGCGGCCTCGCCAAGGCCGGCGCCGGAGACCTCGGGAAGATCGGCGGCAAGGAGCTCGGCAACCTCGGGGGCAAGGAGCTGGGCAACGTCGGCGGCAAGGAACTCGGCAGCGTCGGCGGCAAGGAGGCCGGGGCGGGCGCCGGACACGCCCTCGGCGACGAGGCCGCCAACCGGTTCGCCGCCAGCATCGACAAGATCCTCCGGGAGAACTCCTCCTTCCTCGGCAGGGGCTTCACCGCCGGCGGCAAGAGCGGCGCCAACGCCGGCGCCCGGTTCACCGAGAGCCTGGCCACCTCCTTCGAGAAGCACCTCGGCGACGGCATCGGCAAGGACCTCGCCCGGCAGCTCGGCACCAGGTTCGGCGAGGCCTTCGTCGAGAAGTGGGCCAAGTCGCCGGAGAGCCGCGCGGCCCTCGCCACCGCCCTGCGCGAGATCGCCGAGAACTCCAGGGTGGCCAACGGCGAACTGCGCCTGCTCGCCGAGAAACTGCCCGAACTCGCCGGGCGCGTCGACAAGCTGAACACGATGTTCGTGCTCGGCCACGCGCTGGGCGAGCAGGTCAAGATGGGCGCCAACCAGTACCTCAGCGAGGGCTTCTACAACCTGATCTTCGAGCCGGAGCACCAGTTCACCGCCAGCGGTGCGAGCTTCCTCGCCGGCTTCCTGATGGGCGGCGCACGCCATCTGCTGCACGCGGCGGCCTCGCCCCTGATGACCAAGTACGTCAGGTTCGTCGACAGCCTCCAGCACGCCGACATCCCCCCGGGCGCCAGCAAGTACTTCGGCCCGCTGCACCCCCTGACCCTGCTCTCGCTGGCCACCAACCTGTCGGGCCACGCCGTGCCGTTCCCGGTGCCCAGGCTCGGTGAGCACGTCCCCGGCCCCACCGAGGGCGGCGGCGCGCACCGGACCGGCCTCGAGGGCGGCAGCACCACCTCGCTCACCCCGCCCCGCACCGAGGGCGGCGGATCGGCGAAGAGCGGCCCCGAGAGCGCGAAGGAGACGGGCGGGAAGCCGTCCGTCTCGACGGAGTCCTCCTCCCGCGGCGGTGCGGACGGTAACGCGGGGTCGACCTCGCAGGGCGCTCGCGCGACCGCGGAGGGCGGCGGTGGCGGGAACGGGAACCCCAGGGGGAACGCGCCCGGCGACGGGAGCGGCAGCGGAAGCGGCGGCGCCGGCGGCAACCGGAACGTCCCGGAGCCGCCGACCCGCCGCGCCACGGAGTCCGGGAACACGGCCACGACGGGCGACGGACCGAAGGCGGATCCGAAGGCTGACCCGAAGCCGGACCCGAAGGCTGACCCGAAGCCGGACCCGAAGGCTGACCCGAGGCCCGAGCGGAAGCCGCCGCACCCGTCCGGGGAAGGTGACGGTGACGGCCCGCCGCCCGGGACCCACCCCGACCCCGACGGCGGAAGGGGCCCCGAACCGGAAGGCCCCGGCCCGCAGAACGACCAGCCCAAGAAAGCCGAATCGCTGCAGGAGCAGCTGCGGCGGGCGTTCCTCGACCGTCAGGCGGAACTCCGGGACTTGCGGCGCCCGACGGCGGACAAGGCCTCCGACGAGGCCGATCCGGTGGTGCCGTCCTCGGGTGGGGGGCACAGGTTGGACGGGGCGTCGCACGGGCCGCGTGGTGAGCGGGTGTCGGCGTTCCTGGATCGTCAGGGGGAGTTGAGGGGGGATGGGAGGCCGACGGCGGATTCGCCGTCGGAGAGCCCGCGTGGTGACGGTGGCGGCGGTGGTGAGGTGCCGCCGGTGGTGCCGTTCTCGGGTCGTGGGGATGGTTTGGGTGGGTCTGCGTCGGGGCCGCGTGGTGAGCGGGTGTCGGC
>NZ_JBIALK010000052.1:0-25790 GCF_042873275.1 Kitasatospora sp. NPDC004745
CCCGCGACCTCGTCGACCAGGGCACCCCGATCGAGGCCGCCTGCCGCATCGTCATCCTCGAAGACCAACTCGAAGAAGCCCTGCGCATCAACGAAGAGCTCCGCCGTTCCCAGCGGGATCAGGAGCCCACCGCGGACACCTGACCGGACCGGCAACCTCGCCTACAGCCGCGGGCGGAGCCTATGGACAGATTCCGCAGGCTCCCTCGCGCTGCCCCGGGCATCAGGACCGGGCCGATACGGATCGGACATCCGATGGGGTTGGGAAGTCAATGTCCTCTGTCTCGGCGAACACCCGTGACTGGCGCTGGCAGGATTCTCGCAGCCGAAGATCGTCTTTTGCCGCCGCCAACTACACCAGGGGGCATGCCCAGCCATGGCAGACGGGTCCGGGTCACCTATGACGAGACCGCGAACGCAGCGTACGTGTGTCTCACGGATCCGCAGGTAGGCGCGAAGTCCCCGCGCATGTGTCCCTGTGATCCCGTGGGGGTCGACGGCATGATCAACCTTGACTTCGACGGGCAAGGGCGCCTCATCGGTACCGAGGTACTGGCGGGCCGGTATCACGCCAGCGACAAACCGGTGCCGCGAGGCGGTCAGGTGCAGCCCGCGCTCGCGGCCCTGCTCAAGGCTGTACGAGGTTCTTCCGGGCGGGCTTACGCCTCTTCCGCGGAAATGGCCGGCCGTGCCGCGTAGCGGGTGCGCATCGCGTCGCTGGCTGCGGGGCCCGCGGTGAAGACGTAGGTGGTGCTGTCGTCGAGTCGGCGGCCGGTTTTGGCGTCGACGACGACGGGCTCGACCTCCTCGCCGCTGTGCGCGTCGACGAGGATCATGCTGCGCTCCGTCGGCGTGAGGCGGGAGTTGCCCCACGCGGCCAGGGCGACGATCACCGGGCGCAGCGATCGCCCGAGTTCGGTGAGTACGTACTCGTGCCGGACGGGGCTGGTCTGGTACGGCCGGCGCTCCAGCAGACCGTCCGCGACCAGGGTCTTCAGCCGGGTGGTGAGCATGCTGGAGGAGATGCCCAGGCTCTCCTGGAACTGGTCGAAGCGGGTGTAGCCGTCGAAGGCGTCGTGGAGGATCAGCAGTGTCCACCACTCGCCGACGTGTTCCACCGTCGTGGACAGCGGGCACTCCCGGTCCTCCAGCCTGATCCGGCTTGCCAAGGCGACCATCCCCTCGGTTACTGCTAAAGTCGAAGTTATTAGCTTCTATTTTAGCAGTAGAGACGGGAGCGGCGCCTCGTGTACCCGCGCCCGGGAACGGGGCACAACGTGACCACATCCACCAGCGAATCCCTCGAAGGCCGACGCGCTCTGGTCACCGGCGGCACCAAGGGCACCGGAGCCGCGATCGCCCGACGGCTCGCCGAGGCCGGTGCGACCGTGCTGGTCACCGCCCGCAGCCGCCCCGACGGCGTCGAGGAGAAGACGTTCATCGCCGCCGACCTGTCCACCGCCCGGGGGGCCGCCCAGGTCGCCTCGGAAGTCGACGCCCGGGTGGGAGGCGTCGACATCCTGGTCAACACCCTCGGTGGGTCCGAGGCCCCGGCAGGAGGATTCGCCGCGCTCGGCGAGGACGACTGGGCAAGGGAGCTGAACACGAACCTGCTGGCCGCCGTCCGTCTGGACCGGGCACTCCTGCCGCACATGATCGCCGCGGGCAAGGGCACGGTCGTGCACGTCACCTCGATCCAGCGCCGCATGCCGCTGTGGAACGCCACCCTGGCCTACGCCGCCGCCAAGGCCGCCCTGACCACGTACAGCAAGGGCCTGGCCAGCGAGGTCGCCCCGCACGGCGTCCGCGTCAACACCGTCTCGCCCGGCTTCGTGCAGACCTCGGCCGCCGACAACCTCGTCGCCCGTATCGCCCACGACGCCGGCATCAGCCAGGAAGCGGCGCTGGGCCGGCTGATGGACTCCCTGGGCGGCATCCCGCTCGGCCGTCCCAACCGGCCCGAGGAGGTCGCCGAGCTCGTCGCCTTCCTCGTTTCCGACCGCGCCTCGGCCATCGTCGGCGCCGAACACGTCATCGACGGCGGCACTACCCCCACCGTCTGAACCCGCCACCACCAGGAGCGTCATGCACGACAACCAGCCCCGGACCATCACCCCGGACGGCCTGCCCGAGGTGATCACCCGCTACCTCACGGCACACCGCGCCCACGACGCCGGCACCGCAGTCACGACGTTCACCGGCGATGCCACAGTGATCGACGACGGCCACACGTACCAGGGCAGCCTCGCGATTGAGCGGTGGCTGGACCAATCCGCCAACGAATTCACCTACAGCATCGAACTGACGGACGCTCAGGAGATCGACGCGGCCCACTACATCGCCACACACCACCTCGAAGGCGACTTCCCCGGCGGCACGATCGATCTCCGCTATCGGTTCACGCTGCGCGACGACCTCATCGAACACCTCTCCATCGAACCCTGAGACTGCTCCCACGTGCCCACTCAGCCACCCGATCAAGAACCAGCCGTCGAGTTCGGCATCCACCCGCAGGTCAGCACGTGCCCACCTGAGGAATCAAGGCGAGCAACTCGAACAGGCCCGCACGGCACCGGACTGTCGGCTCCCAGGTCCTCGAAGAGCCTGGCGCTGCCGATCACCTCGACCTCCAGGACCTCCAACTGCTCGCTGACGGTCTTCCTCAATGGACCGGATCCGGCCCGCAGGGGCGGCGCTCCGAATGCCGGTCCGGTGCTGCCGTGGTGGCGGCTGCCTCGGCCTGCCCGGTCAGCCCTGGTAGCCGGCGGGCCGGAAGTGCCAGACCTGGTTGTTGCCGGTCGCGGTGGCAGTGCGGCGTGACCCTGTCTGCCGGCTGATCACTTCGCCTGGGAGAGCGAGACCGCGTCGGGGCCGGCGGGGAATCGCAGCTGGCCGGTCGTGTCGTGCACGGCTCGCCACACTGTCTCGGCGACGTCGCTCTCCTTGGTGAACAGGTCCTGGCCCGTGAAGTCGGCCATGGCCTTCTTCGCCCATGGTGCGTAGGGCGTCGGGGCCAGCTCTTCCTGCAGGGCGCCCTTCGTCGCGTTGGCCGCGAAGTTCGTCGTCAGGCAGGCGCCCGGCTGGACCGTCTTGGCCTGCACACCGAAGGGCGCGAGCTCGAGCGCGAGGGATGCGGTGAACCCCTCGATGGCCATCTTGCTTGCCTTGTAGACGGCCGTGAGCGGCGTGTGGCCCAGCACCACGCTGGAGGTCACGTTGACCACCACGCCGGAGCCGCGCTCGCGGAACTGGGGCAGCACCGCCTGCGTCGTCGCCATCACGCCGAACGTGTTGGTTTCGAAGACTTCCCGCACTCGGGCCATGGGGGTGCCCTCGAACACGCTGATCGACGGGATGCCCGCGTTGTTGACCAGGACGTCGATGGGCCCGGCCGCCTCGAACGCGGCGGTGATGCTCCGGGGCTTGGTCACGTCGAGCTCGACGACGCGGAGCCGGTCCGACTCGGGCAGGACGCCCGCACGCGGCGTCCGCATGGTGGCGATGACGTTCCACCCCTGCGAGTGGAAGTACAGGGCGGTCTCCCGTCCGTATCCGGATGAGGTGCCGGTGATCAGCACTGTCTTCATGGGGTGATCCTTGCGATGGAGTGGGATCCGCGGATGGACAGGCATTTTCCTGCCCAGCCGAAGAACAGGTGATCCCATTGAATCGCTCTGACCTGCTGGAATAGTAGAACTATCGTCGCTTCGTCTTGCACGATCCTCTCTCATGGTCCGGCCGCTCGGGGAAGGGCGCCTGCAGTGCTTCGCAGGCGGGCCGCGTCCCGGCTCGGGGGTGCGCCGAACTGGCGGCGGTACTCGCGGCTGAACTGCGACGGGTTGTCGTAGCCGACGCGGTGGCCGACTCCGGTGACGTCGCCCGGGTGGGTGGCGAGCAGCAGCCGGGCCTCCTGGAGACGGATCTGTTTCTGGAACTGGATGGGGCTCATCGCCGTCACCGCCTGGAAGTTGCGGTAGAACGCGGAGACGCTCATCCCGGACAGCCGTGCCACGTCCTCGACCCGGAAGGGCTCGGCGTAGTGCTCGCGGATCCAGCGCACGGCCCGGGCGACATGGCTGAGGCCGCTGTCGGCGAGGCCGAGCTGGCGCACCGTCGCGCCCTGCTCGCCGGTGATCAGGCGCCACAGGATCTCGCGTTTGACCAGCGGGGCCAGTACGGCGCGGTCGCCGGGCTCGTCGAGCAGGCGCAGCAGCCGGACCACCGCGTCGAGCAATGCGGGCGGGGCGTCGCTGACGGCGATCCCTGACGGAGTGCCTCCGGCGGGGCGGGGGATGTCGCCGGGACCGGCCTGCAGTAGCAGTTCGGCGACGGCGGACGGTTCCAGCGTGAGGCCGAAGCCGAGGGCCGGCTGCTCGGGGGCGGCCTGGGTGAACTGTCCGGTGACGGGCAGGTCGACGGATGCGACTAGGTACTGCCCGGCGCCGTACGCGTAGACCCGGTCGCCCAGCGCGAGGCGTTTGGCGCCCTGGGCGATGACTGCGAGCACCGTGCCGGACATCGAGGGCGTCGGCGGATCCGGCCGGTCGACCTTGGAGATGAGGACGCCGTCGATGGCGGTGGTCCAGTCGGGCCGGGCATGCCGGGCCAGCAGGGTGCGGAGCTCTTCGAGGTGCATGCGTCCATTGCAGCACTGTTCTGGGCTGCAATTCCCGTGCTCGCGAGGATCGTGCAAGTGCCAGCGAGCATCGTTCTAACGTTTGCGCAGGTCACGGCGGTTGAATGGAATCACCGCACTCCATCAACGCAGAAGAAGGCCTCCATGATTGCCACGTACGGCTTCAACGCCACGCTGACCGCCAGGCCCGGAATGGGCGACCGGCTCGTCGACCTGCTGCTGACCGGCCTGCACGAGGGCAGCCCCGGCGCGAGCGAGTACTGCGTGGTCTACCTCGTCTCCCGTTCCGCGTCCGCCCCCGACGTCGTCCACGTCACCGAGGGCTGGACCAGCGAGGAGGACCACCACCGGATCTTCGCCGGCGAGGCCGCCCAGGCCATCGTGGCGCGGATCGGCGGACTGCTGGCCAAGGAGTCCGAGTACACCGACTACGTGCCGGTCCGCGGCAAGGCCGCCTTCTGACCCGTCGAACACTCCACACCCCAGCCCCTGCCGCCGCAGTGCCCTCCGAGGCGACCCCGTCCTCGCCCGACCGTCCGCCACCACCCATGAAAGGCAACGACCATGACCACGGCACGCCCCTCCCTCGACCCCGAACTGCATGAACTCATGGCCGACATGCCGCTGATGTCCCAGCTCAGCCCGGAAGTGCTGGCGCAGGTACGCCCCTTCTCCTCGATGCCCGTCGAACCCCTCCTGGAAGGTCGCGCTGTCGACCGGCGCGAGGTCACCGCCGCGAGTCCGGACGGCACCCCGATCCCCTTGTCCGTCTTCAGCCCCGCGAACGCCGATCGCGCCACCGCCGCACCCTGCGTCTACTGGATGCACGGCGGCGGGATGGTCATGGGAGACCGCTTCTCACAGATCGACATCCCGCTGGAGTGGCTCGAGGAGTTCGGCGCCGTCGTGGTCTCCGTCGACTACAGGCTCGCGCCCGAGTCCACCGGTACCGTCCCGGTCGACGACTGCTACCAGGGACTGCTCTGGATCGCCGAACACTCCGAAGAACTGGGCATCGACCCCGCCCGGATCATCGTCGCAGGCGTCAGCGCGGGCGGCGGCCTCGCCGCCGGCGTCACCCTGCTGGCCCGCGACCTCGGCACCCCGCCGATCGCCGCCCAAGTCCTGATCGGCCCCATGCTCGACCACCGCAACACCACCGCCTCCAGCCTCCAGTACTCGAACGGGCCCGGCGTCTGGACCCGCGAGATGAACGGATTCGGATGGCGCTGCCTCCTCGGCGACCTCACCGACGACGAGGTACCCGCATACGTCTCACCCGCCCTGGCCGACGACCTCGCGGGCCTGCCGACCACCTACATCGACACCGGCTCCGCCGAAGTCTTCCGCGACGAGGACACCGACTACGCCACCCGCATCTGGGCGGCCGGCGGCCAGGCCGAACTCCACGTCTGGGCAGGCGGCTTCCACGGATTCGACGCCCTGTACCCGCAGGCACCCATCTCGGCCACAGCCCGCCGAACCCGCACCGACTGGCTCGCCCGACTCCTGCCCACGAACCCCGCCGCACAGGGGAAGCCGACGAGTTTCGGTCGTACGCGTCAGCCTCGGCCAAGTGGCTGTGTCTGAACTTCCGGCGCTGGTCAGGACGGGTGCAGCCGAGGGCTCAGCCAGATGCCGTTCGTATCCCCGTGACGGTGATGGGAACGGCACCCGGCATGTCTGGGCGAATGCGTGGGTGAGCGGAGGCCTCCTCCACCCGCTCCAGCGCCTCGGCCTTGCTCGGGTCGGTCGCGCGCGTGGGCGGCCGGCGCGGCTGTTCCGGCCCCGGGATCCGGCGCCCTGACGGGATCTCCGAGATCGGCCGGGCCGCTCGTCGCCCCACTTGCTCCGTCGCTCAGGCGAGCTGGGGGGTTCAACGAGCGCCTCGCAGGTTGTCGGCCGGGGCCGCCCGCTTGCGGAGTGTGCGGGCCGTGCCGGCGGGTCAGGGGTGCCGCCTGTTCTTCAGGGGAGTTTGTGGGCGAGGACGTCGAGTCGCTCGACGGAAGGGGGCTGGGCGAACAGTTCTCCGGCTCGCTCCGTCAGGGCGCTGCCCAGGCGGCCGGCGAGGTGGGCCTGGCGTGCGTCGTCGTCGGGGAAGGCGTCGAAGATGGCGAAGGTGGACGGGCTCAGGCGTACGGCGAACCAGGCCACGGTGTTGGGCTCCTCCTGCACGATGGCAAGGCCCTCGCGGAGAAAGGCGGCGACCTCTTCCTCCTTGCCGGGCAGGGCCTTGACCTGTACGTGCAGCGCGACGTTGACGTCGGCCATGAGGTGACTCCTTTCCGATGCTCGGCCGCCCGGGAGCGACCGGGCACTGCAGTGACCGGTTGGCGTCGACCGGGTCTCCTCTACAGCCGCATCGACGTCCCAGTTGTAGCCCACTCTGCCACCTTTCACGGGCATTAGAGCCTTTATGTGCGGGTTGCTTCCAGTGGCCTGCGCACGTTGCCAGCCGACGAGGTAGCGGTGGAGCTCGGACGAGCCGTTCGCTCAGTCGCGGAGGAAAGGGACTGCATCGAGTACTCGACCGGTGTGCCCGCGGTGGAGGCAGCCACCTTGCTCTCTGCGCCAAACGGTCGTGCACTGCATCCGGCCCAAATCCGCCAGGTTGGAGCCGGTCTCCGGATTCAGTTCCGGGGGCGCGCGAGGACCTCCGGCGCGCCGGGTCGCTCGCCCCGGAGGGTTGACAGCCCCCGGGTCCGCTGCATGAATGAGTCCCACGCGGTGACTGCAGCGACGTCCCGCTCTCTGAGAGCTCCCGCCCCCGGACACACTCCCTGTCCGGGAGGCGCAGCCACCCCGTAGGCCCTCCGTGGCGTCAAAGTGCCCGAGTCGGCGACGGCCCCACGTTCACAACTCCCCCCGGGCGAGGCCGTGGTCTGCCCCGGCAGGGCGTCGGTCGGCGAGAACGACGTGCAGCGAAGAAGGAGCAACCCGATGGCGACCGTATTCCTCGAGGGCGGACCGGAAGGCCTGGGCCCGCGGGTGAGACAGGTGGAGAGCTACGAGGCTCCGGAGAAGGTGTCGGTGCCGTTCGGCGGGCGCCACCACCACTTCGAGTCGGCGGGGGAGAGCACGGCCGTCGACGGCCGTGAGGTCCCGGTCCTGCGGTGGACCTACAGCACGGCGATCGCCGAGTAGGCCGGAGGCGGATGATGTCTGCATCTCATGCCGTGCCCATCGCGATCATCGGGATCGGCTGCCGGTTCCCCGGGTCGGTGCGCTCCGCGTCCGGACTGTGGGCCCTCACGGCCGGCGGGTACCGGACCGCGGGGCCCGTGCCGCCGCAGAGGTGGGACGCCTCCGGGCTGGCCGCCGTACACGATCCGGACGAGGCCCGCGCTGCGGGGTGGGGGTGCTTCATCGACGGGGATCCGTGGGCGTGGGACCCGCACGCGCTGTCCGTCGCACCGAGCGAGCGCGATTCGGTCGACCCGCAGTTCAGGCTCCTCGCCGAGGTGGCGTGGGAGGCCGTGGAGCAAGCCGGCCTCCCGACGGACCGCATCCGCGGCTCCCGCACCGGCGTCTACATGGGCACCTATGCGCCCGACAACCTGTTCCGGGAGGCGCGCCCGCCCGAAGAGGCTCCCGACAGCCCTTATCTGTTCGGGAACTTCACGGCCGGGGCGGCGGGGCGCATCGCCTTCGCGATGGACCTGCGAGGCCCGGTCATGGTGGTCAGCACGCACTGCTCGTCGGGGCTCGTCGCGGTGGACAGCGCGTGCGCGGCACTGACGCTGGGGGAGTGCGACACCGCCCTGGCCGGTGCGGTCCTGCTGATGCTGTCGCCGCAGACGCACGTGCTGGAGGCGCCGTTGCTGCTTTCCGGAAGCGGCGCGTGCCACGCCTTCGATGCGCGGGCGGACGGCTACGTGCGCGGCGAGGGTGCCGGGGTGCTCGTCCTCAAGCGCCTCACGGACGCAAGGCGGGACGGCGACCGGGTGCTGGCGGTCATCCGGGGAAGCGCGGTGAACAACGATGGGCAGTCCAGCCGTCTCACCGCGCCCTCCACCGAGATGCAGCAGCAGGTCTTCCGGGCCGCCGTGGAGCGTGCCGGGATCGATGCGGGCGATGTGGGCCTGGTCGAGGCCCACGGGCCGGGCACCGCCGTGGGCGACCCGGTCGAGTACGCCTCGATCGACGCCGTGTACGGCAGGGGCCGCGGGCTGTGCGCGCTGGGGTCCGTCAAGACGAACATCGGCCACTGCGAGCCGGTCTCGGGTATCGCCGGAGCCATCAAGGCGGTGGAGTGCCTGCGCCGCGGCCTGGTCGCGCCCAACGCCGGCTTCGGACAGTGGAATCCGTCGATCCCCCGCGACGGAACCTCCCGGCTGTTCGTGCCCACCCGCCTGGCCAACTGGCCGGTGCCCGGCGCTACCAGGCTGGCCGCGGTGTGCTCCTACGGTGTCAGCGGCACCAACGCCCACCTGGTGCTGGAGGCACCGCCCCAGCACACGCGCGCCGCCGGTCGTGCCCGGTCCGACGGACGGCCCCGGCTCCTGCCGCTCTCCGCGACGTCGTCCGCCTCACTGAGCCAGGCCGCCGGGAACCTGGCGGACTGGCTGCGGGGGGAAGGATCCGACACACCTCTGGACGACGTCGTCCACACCCTGGCCGTACGGCGCGCGCACGCCGAGCAGCGACTGTGCATCGTCGCCCGCGACCGGCGCCAACTCGCCGACAGGGCAGCAGCGTTCGCCGCGGGAACGGACGTCCCAGGTGTGGTCGAGGGCGGCACGGTCCTGCCGCCCGCACACCCCGGACCGGTGTTCGTCTACACGGGCCAGGGGTCCCAGCGGGCCGGCATGTGCCAGGACCTGCTTCGCGAGGAGCCCGTGTTCCAGGACGCGATAAGCCGCCTCGAGCCGCTGATCGCCGCGCAGGCGCACTTCTCGCTGCGGCGGGTACTCGCCCACCCCGGGCAGCTGACCGGGGTGGCCCGGATCCAGCCCGCCCTGTTCGCCGTCCAGATCGCGCTCACCGCGCTGTGGCGGTCCTGGGGCGTCGAACCCTCCGCCGTGATCGGGCAGTCGCTGGGAGAGGTGGCCGCCGCCGTCGTCGCCGGGGCGCTCACCCTGGAAAACGGGGTGGAGGTGATCTGCCGCCGCTCCGCTCTGCTGGCCACCATCACCGGAGGCGCGATGGCCTCCGTCCTGCTGGACGCCGACTCCGTGCGCGGCGCGGTCCGCGAGGCGAAGGCCGACCGGGTCAGCCTCGCCGTGCTGACCGGACCCGGCGCCACCGTGATTTCCGGAGACGCCCGCCAGGTCGCCACCCTGACGGCCCGGTGGGAGGCGGCAGGGGTGCCCGCCCGCCTGATCGACGTCGACGTCGCCTCCCACTGCGCCCAGGTCGACCCCGTCCTCGCCGACCTGGGCCGCGCCCTGTCCGACATCCGCCCCACCACCACGACCATCCCGCTGTACTCGACCGTCACCGACGACCCCCTCGCCCCCGGACCGCTCGATGCCGCCTACTGGGTCCGCAACCAGCGCGACACGGTCCGCTTCCACCCCGCCGTCGAATCCGCGCTCGGGCACGGACACCGGGTGTTCGTCGAATGCACCGCCCACCCCCTGGCCGTCCGGCCCATCCAGGACTCCGCTCTCCGACTCGGCATCCACGACGCCGTCGCGGTCGGGACCCTGCGCGAGGGGACCGACGACCGGAGCGCCTTCCTCACCCACCTCGCAACCCTCCACTGCGCCGGGTACCGCGGCATCGACTGGCCCCGCCACTCGCCGGGCGAACTGGCCGACGTCCCCACCACCGCCTGGAACCGGGAGCGCTACGGCGGCGACCGCACCCCCTACCGCCTGATCGCCCCTCAGCTGGTCGGCGCCACCGAGCACCCGCTGCTCGGCGGCCAGGTCCACGACCCGGAACGGACCGGCCGCTGGCTGTGGCAGACCCCGATCAGCCCTGCCCGCCTGCCCTGGCTGGCCGACCACCAGGTGGCCGGCACGCCGGTCCTGCCCGGCACCGCCTTCGCCGAGATGATCCTGGCCGCCGGATCCCGCGCCTTCGGCACCACCTCCGTCCGCGCCACCCGTGTGGAGGTGTCCCACCCCCTGGTCCTGGATCCCGAACCCCTGGTCACCACCACGCTACTCGAGGACGGCGACACCGCTCGCGTGGAGATCCTCACCCACACCGAGCAGGGGACGGTGACGCACGCCCGCGGCACCGTCGCCCGGTACGCCCCGGCCGACGGCGACACCGGGTACGACACGGCGTGCGTCCCCGACACGGCCGGGTGGCACGACAGCCCGCCGGAGAACCTCCACCGTCACCTGCGCCAAGCCCGCGACGTCCTCCACGGCCCCGCGTTCACCGCCATCGACCACATCCGCACCAACCCCGAGCGGGACGAGGCCGTCGCCCGGCTCCGCCTGGACCCCACCGCACGCGTCTCCTCCCACACGATGCTCCTGCACCCGGCCCTGGCCGACCAACTCGTCCAGGTCGTCGCCTCCGTGTGGCTGGACCACCACGTCACCGAACCCGGCCCCGTCGTCGTCGCCGGATTCGACGACCTGCTCGTCCACGGCCCCACCGCCCACGCCCGCACCGCACACGTGCAACTGGACGAGGCCGACGAACTCACCTGCTCCGCCACGGGCCGCCTGCTCACCGCCGAGGGCACCCCGCTGGCCGAGATCCGCGGCCTGCGCCTGGCCAACATCACCCCGCCCGCCCAGAGGTTCGCCTCCCGCCTGTCCCACCTGGCCTGGGTACCCGAACCCGCCCGACCCGAGGACAGTGCCGAGACCGCGGCCCCCTGGCTGCTCCTGTCCGACCCGAACCAACCGTGGTCCCGGGAACTGGCCGAGATCCTGCGCCGGCGTGGCACCGACACCCGCCGACTGCCCCGCCACGACGCCTCCACGACCCTGCCCGACCAGGAGGCCTACGAGGCCGTCGTGTTCACCACCGCCCGGCCCGATCCCGGGCACGACCCGGCACACACCGCCCTCGAGGAGACGGCCGCGCTCGTCGATGTGGTGCGACGGCTCGCCGCCCTACGGCACCCACCGCGCCTCCTGGTGCTCACCCGCACCCCGGCCGACGCCGACCCGGCGGCGCACCTGGCCGCCGCAGGACTCGGCGGACTGCTGCGCACCGCCGCCTACGAGCACCCCGAACTCGCACCGCGCTCGCTCGCATTCGGCCCGCACACGCACCTCGACACCGTCGCCGACGAACTGCTGAACCCCGGCCCGCCCTTCGTCCAGACCTGGCTGCGGTCCGACGGCCGACACGTCGCCCGCATCCGCCCCGGAGGCGACCCGCCGACACCCGGCGCCGGCACCGTCCTGGTGCGCCCGCAAGCGGCGTACCTCGTCACCGGAGCCATGGGGGGCCTCGGTCTCGTCACCGCCGAGTGGCTGGCCGGGCACGGCGCCGGGCGCGTCATAGCCTGCGCACGCTCCGCCCCCACCGCGCGCACGGCCGCCCGCCTGGCCGCACTGCGCCGGGCGGGCACCGAGGTGGAGGTGGTCCTCGGCGACATCGCCCACCCCGCCGTCGCCGCACGTTGCGTGCAGGCGGCCACCGCACGAGGCAGGCTCCTCAAGGGCGTGCTCCACTGCGCCGGCGTGGTCGAGGACGCCACCCTCGCCTCCCTCGACGGCGCGCTCCTGGAGCGCGTCTGGCAGGGCAAGGCGGCCGGGGCCTGGGCGCTCCACGAAGCCACCGCCGGCCACGACCTCGACCACTTCGTCCTCTACTCCTCCGCGGCGTCCCTCCTCGGCTCACCCGGCCAGGGCGCCTACGCCGCCGCCAACGCCTTCCTCGATGCCCTGGCTGTCTGGCGCCGGTCACACGCGCTGCCGGCCACGGCCGTCCAATGGGGGGCGTGGCGGGAGGTGGGCCGCGGGCAGCACCTGGCCGACCGGGGCTTCCTGACCATCAGTCCCGCCGACGGCATGGACGCTCTCGAACGCATCCTCGCCGCCGGCCACACCACCACCGCCTACTCCCCCCTGGACGCGCACCGCTGGACCGCCCGCTACCCGCACGTGCGGCACTCCCCACTGATGGCCGCGATCCTCGACACCGCCGCCACCGACGACGGCGCCGCTCCCGTCCGTCAGGCGATCTCCGCTGCCGGGCACCCGGGCGAGCGCCGCCGGATCCTCGAGGGCCTCGTCATCGACGGCATCCGCGAGCTGCTCGGCGGCACCACCCGCCACATCGGCGCCCACACCAACATGATCCTGCTGGGCATGGACTCCCTCGGCGCCGTGCAGCTCCAGCAGTACCTCCAACGCGCCCTGGACGTCACGATCAAGCCCGGCGTCATCTGGGTCAAACCCAGCCCCGCCGCCCTCGCCGACTGGCTCCTGGAACACCTGGGCCACGCGGGCACCGACCGGGAGGACGTCCGGTGAGAGGACGCTACGACCGCCTGCGCCACATCCGGACCCTCCACCCCGAGCGCGACTGCGAGGAGATCGCCACTCTCGTCACCCGCTACGAGTTCCCCTTCGAGTACCGCTTCGGCTTCGCCTTCGGCATCATGAACGACTGCGCCTTCCCCAGCGTCAGCCAGGTGTTCGCCGCCACCGGGCAGATCCGCCACCACGGACAGAAGCGCTACGACGACGGGATGCTCTTCGAGTACGAGATGAAGCGCCTGGGCCTGGACTCCCTCCACGGCCGGGCGACCGTCCGCAAGCTCAACCGCATCCACAGCCACTACGACATCTCCAACGACGACTACCTGGCCACCCTCGCCTCCCACGTCCTCACCCCGATCCAGTGGATCGACGCCTACGGCTGGCGCCCCCTCAGCGACCACGAATCCCGCGCCCTCGTCGCCGTCAACAACCGGATGGGCCGTCTGATGGGCATCAAGGACATCCCCGACGACCTGAACGGGCACGCCGAGCTCTTCGCCGCGGCCCTTCGCGAACGCGCCCGCTACCATCCCGCGAACCGGGAGGTCGCCCACCAGATCATCCGCGTGGTCGAGAGCTGGTGGCCCCCGCTCCTGCGCCGCCACGCCCCCGCGGTAACCACCGCCCTCATCGCCCCGGAAGTCCGGCCACTGCTCGGCCTCGACGAGGTCTCCCCAGCCCTCACCCACAGCGTCCGCACCGCGCTGGCCCTGAGGGGCGCCCTCGTCCGCAGAACCCCTCCACGCCCCGACCACCGCCCCTACCGGCCGAACCCGCGCAGCTACCCGACCGGCTGGACCCTCGACCACCTCGGTCCGGTGCCCTCCGAGGACGAGGACCTCTCGCCATGACCGCCCACCCCGACGACCGGTCGAAGGAGTCGGCCCGCACGGCACACCGGGTACCGGCACGCCTGCGAAACGCCGGGCACGCGCCTCCGACACCACGGGGCCACCCACTCACCGGGCACGGCGCGGGAGTGCTCTGGGCCGTCCTCGGCGTGGTCGCCCTCGTCTCCCTGGCATGGGTGCTGGGCCGCTGGGCCGCAGCCGGCAACCTTCACGTGGAGTTCGACCGGGACGCGGCCATGACGCCGGCCCGCAAGGCCATGACCTGGGCCCTGCAGGCCGTCCTCGCCCTGGGAGCCGTGGGCGTGGCCGTCATCGCGGTACGCGGATGCCGTCGCGCCGGCGGCGTCACCCTCGACACCGCCCTCGCGGCCGGCTTCGCCCTGTCGTTCTGGCAGGACCAGATCCTGAACTACGCCGCGACCACGGCGAGATACAGCCACTACGCCGTCCACGCCCCAGGCCTGGGCCCCTACCTGCCGGGCTGGCACGGCCCCGCCCCCGACCGACTGATCATGACGGTACTCGGCTCGAGCGGACTGGCCTGGTTCGTCCTCATGGCCTTGGTATGGCCCCTCGCCTCCGTCGTCACCCGGATCAACCGGCGATGGCCGGCCTGGGGCACGGGGCGCCTGTTCGCCGCATGTCTCATCTCAGGGCTCGCCATGGCATTCACCAGCGAAGAAGGAATGATCTTCGTGGGCGGCCTCTACTCCTGGACCGGAGCCGTCCACTCGCTGTCGATCTTCGGCGGGCACTGGTACCAGCTGCCGATCACGGAGCTCGTGTCCTTCTCCCTGTTCCTCAGCCTGCCGGCGATGATGCTCCACCGACAGCACGTCCACGACGTCACCCCTCACATCTTCCGGGGGCTCGAGCAATCGGTCACGCACAGGGCGAACTGGACCCGGCTGCTCGCCGGCATCGGCTACGGCAACCTCCTCGCCCTCGGGTACCTGGCGTTCAACGCGTTCATCGGCTACATCGGCGATCCTGCGCCCGCCGACCTGCCCTCCTTCCTGAGGTGAGACCACGACCTCCCCGGCGCCGAGCCGCCCGCAAGCCGCCCAAGCAGGCGGGCGCCCGCACCGACGGCAAGCTGACCGACCACCAGACCGCGCTCCTGGACGCACTCACCCGGCACACCGAGACCGTCACCGGCTGACGCGCCCCGTCGTCCCACCCCGGGCCGGCACAGGCCGCCAGCTGCGCCGTGGGATCCGGCCCGGCTGCAACCAGCCGAGAAGTCGCCTTCGGCCAGTCGTGCGGTCACTCGGCCGTCGCTGACCTCTGCGGTGTCGTCGCCCGCCGTGTCCGTGACGGCCTTGCCGTCGACCGTGAGCGAGCCCGGCACGTCTTGCGTGCCGTCGGGGATCGCGTCGGTCAGGGTCACTCGCCGTGAGGTCCCGCCGGCGGTGTTGGCCGCCTTCACCGTGTAGGTGAGTTCGTCGCCGACCGCTGCCCCGCCGTCCTGCTGGCGGCCCGCCACGGACTTGGTGACGCTCACCATGGGCCGGCGGCGAACGACACGGAGTCCACGAGGTTGCCCCGGGTCGGGTCGCCGTCGGACGTGGAGAGCGCAGCGGCGGCCAAGCGCGTCACGGTCTGTCCTTCGGGGACCGTGTAGAACCCTTCGTAGTGTCCCCACCCGTTCTTTCCGTCGGCGATGTCCGGGCCGTTCGCGTCCAGCGGGGTCTGGGCCGCCAGCTCGCCGTCCGGCTTCCCGATGCGCACCTGCATCACGTCCACGCCCCGCCGTCCGCGGTGCGCGATCTTCCAGTGCATGACCGAGCCAGGGACTGTGCGCACGTCCTGGTACAGGCTGGAGGGGCCGGTGGCGTTGAGTTCGGCGAACTGCGTGCCGGTGTCCGGGGGCACGGTCTCGTCGTAGTAGCGGCCGTTTTGGATCTCGATGAAGCCGTCCCGGGCGGAGGTGTGCCAGCCCGGTACCGCGTCTGTCGGGAAGTACTGCCAGCGCTTGTCCGAGGTCACGCGCGGTTCTCGAAGCTCCCGTTCGTCAGGAGGCCGGACGCGTTGTCCGCCGCCGCGGCGCACGGCCATGACAGGAGCGGCGTGAGAGCTGCGAGCAGCAGGACGGCTCGGGGTATCGGGCGCCTTCGTGAAGTACCGGTACCGGTCGTTGTCGCGGGTGTCATGGGAATCCGTTCCTGGTTGGTAGGTGAGGTGGCCGGCGAGGCGGTTGCTTCACTCGGTGGCGGACCCGCCCGCGAGTGCCGCCCTCGGTGCCCTCGGTGTGCGGGCGACGGCCGTGGCAGTGCCGTATCCGCCGGGCACTGCCGGCGCGGCCGGGATGCCTTCCACGATCGGGGCAGAGCCGTTCGGCGTGACGAGACGCGAGGCGGTGCCACGAGGCGTATGGCGGGTCAGATCCAGTGTCGTTCCCGGGCCGCCAACGCGGCCCGGAAGCGGTTCGGTGCTTCCAGTCGCTTCATGAGTGCGGCGACGTGGCCCCGGTAGGTTCGTACCGACATGCCGAGTTCCCGGGCCCCCGTGGTGTCCTTGTCGACCCGCGCCATCGCCTCGAGCACGCGGCGCTCAGCCGCGGTCGGCGGATCGTCCGAGAGGCGGTGAGAGCGTGACCAGTGGCATTCGAAGAGTGTCAGCAGGCTCGCCACGAGGCCTGGTGCGCGCACGAGCAGTGCGCCCTGGGTGATGTCGTGCGGGTCCATGGCCACGAGGGCGGTTCGCCGGTCGAAGATCACCATCCGGTCGAGGGGCTCAGTGCTGCCGCGTACCTGGGCTCCGCGCTCCGACAGTTCTGCGGCGAAGCTGCCGACGTCCGGGTTCCCGAGGGCGCTGGTGTGCACGATGGTCCGCATCCGCAGCCGGTGTACGTACGTCAGGTCGCGGCGCCTGACGACATCGAGGACAGCGGTGAGGATCGGGCCCGGATACGTGGTCAGCCGCTCCTGTCTGGCGAAGAAGGAGAGTTCGTCGACGCAGGCGACGATCTGGGAGAGGCCGGTGAGGTACTGGAGCTGGGTGACGGGTTCAGGCTGTCCCTTCTGCTGGTCCTGCAGCAGGCTTTCCGTCAGGTGGCGTGACGAGGCGATGTGGCGGATCTCGCTCTGGAGGCCGCTGATCCGCATCCGTGCGAGCCGTTCGACGGCGGTGGCCGGGTCGGCGGCGCTGAACGTCTGCTGGTCAGTTGCGGTCACCAGGCCGAGGTCCTGGAGCCTGGCGAGCAGCGCCTCGGCGTTGTGCCGGTCGATTCCGCAGCTGAGCGCGAGCCCGGCGGGCCCCAGTCCCGGTGCCCTCAGGGTCGCCCGGTACACCGACTCCTCCGCCGCGCTCACGCCGAGGACCGCGAGTGTGTTGTCGTCCACCGTGCCCGTCCAGATCTCTTGAAAACCATCCGATGTAGGGCAGGTGTCCTGGCGCTGACGGCCGGGACACCTGCCGGACGAGGATCCTCCAACGGACCGGGACCGCCCCCCAGGGGCCTTCGTCCATGATCCAAAGGACTAACGCCCCGGCCCGGCCGCTCGGATTCCGGGGAGCAGCAGGCGGGCGCGGCACCCGTCGCGGCCGTCGACCCGCCGCCAAATCGGCAAAGCCTTCCGCCACTTCACTGCACGCTCGCGCATCGCCGGCGCCACTGCGGCCGTTCGCCTACCCATAGACCAGCTCTATGAGCCCATAGACTGATCACAAGCCCCGCCAGACCGGGCACGACCGCCACGCCAGGGCCGCATCTCCCGCCCCGACCGGTCGATGACTCGGCCCGGGCCTCAGCGCAGATGAGAGCGAAACCGCAGCCGGCCCCGTCAGCGCGGCTCCTTCGCGGCTGCGGCCGGGACGCCCACACCGTCACCGGAAGCCAGCCCGCCCACCCCGCGCGGCGACGCCGGGCTCCGGCGGCGCCGCACCGAGATGGTCCGAAGAAGACGACCAGTCACCGGCCGTCCCACCGACTGGCTTCGACGTGACGAGACGCAATTCGCCTCACGTGCCGCCGGCACACGCGCCGATCGGCCGATGGGCGGGCCGCCTCACCCCGTCCGGCGACAGCTTCGTCGCACGGGCCTGCAGGAACCTGCGCAGGGCCGGGCACGTCGTGCAGGAAGTACCGCCGGCAGACGAGCCTCAGCAGCCCGAACGGCGGATAGGTTCCTCTCGTGGCCCTCGGTCGGGCAGGCCCAGAACGGCGGGCCTGCCCGGTCTACCTCCGGGCGGGTTCCGCCTCCTTGTTCCGGGGGCGCCGGCTGATCGCGGGACGTCTACCGAGCGATCGACCCCAGGGATGCCGTGGACCGGTTCCGCCAACCGTTGGGCGACGCGGCGAGCCGAGTTAGAGCGCATGTAACGAGTTATGGGTGAGGTGTTGTCATGAAGGCATGGACACGAGCGGCTGTGGTGGCAGGGATGGCGGCAACGGTCATGGCCCCGGCGTCGGCAGGGGCGGCGCCCGCCGACGACGGCGGTGTGTACGCGGGCATGACCCGAATCCAGGCGAAGGCCCGACTGGACGCGGACATAGCCCAGGCCCTGGCCGCCGCGCCCGGAGGGAGGCGAACCGACCTGAACGAGATCGAGTGGCAGGACGGCCAGGGCGGGACAGCGGTCGAAACGTTCCCCCTGCCCGCCTCGCTCCGGGCTCGCGCGTCCGGCAAGCAGCCCCGGGGCGTGGACTACTGGTTCGGCTGCCCGCGCGGCTGGACACCAGGCAGCGACTGGTA
Source organism: Kitasatospora sp. NPDC004745 (assembly GCF_042873275.1). Taxonomy (NCBI): domain Bacteria; kingdom Bacillati; phylum Actinomycetota; class Actinomycetes; order Kitasatosporales; family Streptomycetaceae; genus Kitasatospora; species Kitasatospora sp. NPDC004745. The sequence goes on from NZ_JBIALK010000052.1 coordinate 18,589, forward strand.
CTGCTTCTACGAGAACGGCAACTTCAACGGCGTCCAGGAGCACGGCCAGTCCGGCCCGGGCAACGGCCGGATGCTCAAGTGGAGCAACTGGCACGGAGTCACCGAGCTCGGCAACTGGAACTTCCGCGACAAGATCTCCTCCTGGGTCAACAACTCGACCTACACGATCGAGGTCGGCGACTACACCGTCGCCCCCCAGTACTACCGACTGTGGACCGAGAAGCCCCGCCAAGCCATGGGATACGTCGGCGACCACGCCAACGACCGCGCAGACTTCTTCCGGATGATCTGACCATGGCCCACGCTGCCGCCGCGGCTCCCCGCGCCATGCGCTGCACGGCGGACCTGAAACTGTGGCACTTCGCCCTGCTCGGCGCCTGCTCCCTCGCCATCGCGTACCTGGGGCCCCTCACACGCCCCCTCGCGCCCTGCTACCCGCTGTGGGCACTGCTCGCCGCGCACGCCGGGCGAGGCCGCGCCACCGCCGCCGCAGCCGGCCGCGGCGCGGCGTGCCTGGCGAGCGCCGCGGCCGGCTTCCTTCTCCCGGGAACCCTGACCGGCCAGATCATCCAGAGCTTCACGGCCCAGGCCTGGCTGACCGCCCTGGCCGGCGCCGGCGGCGCCCTGACCGCAACCGCCGGCTCTCTCGCCACCACCCCCGTCCGTACCGCGGCTGCCCGCGCCGCAGCGAGCGCGGCCTTCCTGGCCACACCCGCCCTGTGGTGGAACCAGTACCCCTTCCCCCTTGCCCTGACTATGGCCTGCTGCGCCGCAATCCTGCTCCAGGCACGGGCGCCGCGGCGCCAGCGGCTGCTGGCCGCAGCACTCACCGCTCCGTTCACCGCTCTCGCCCTCCTGCTCGTCCTCACCGCCCCGTCACTGCTGACCCGGCTGCCGGTCATCTGAGCCGAGGACCGCTCCCCCCAGCTGGTCGAACCGGCTGGTGATCCTCCCCGGCAGCTCCCGGACGGAGCGCGCGCCCTGTTCCGACAGCTGCGCCGGTGCGAACGGTTGCGCTGGGCAGGCAGTGTTCCAGCCGCCCAGGTCACGGTTCGTCCGGCACCCGCTCGTCACACGTGGGCGGCCCGGGTCTCCCGCCGCCGTGCGGGCCGCAATAGCGGTAGGCGGTCCCCCCGGTGGCCACCACACATCGCTGGCACACATGTCACGGAGGAATGCGCGTGCGGTTCGTCATGCTCCTGCTTTCAGTCGCGCAGGTCGTCATCGCGGTCGCAGCATCCGACACGAAGAAGCAAACCGGCGCCTACCCGAAGTGGTACTGTCCCGCGCTGCTGGCCTCCTGCTCAGGCCTTCTCGTGGCCCTGGCCGTCGAGCAGTCACACTGACACCGACGGCGTGGCCCGCCATCGCGCCGGACTCGGACGCTTGCAGGTTTCTGCAACCGGTACTGCAGCAACTGCGGTCAGACGAAACCAATCTGATGGCATATCGGCGAATACTGTCTTTCTTGGCAGGCGGCGGACAAACACACGGGTCCGAGGCCTTCGTCCGCCGTAGCACCTCTGCCCCGCCGCCCGAGCGGCACCGTCCGCGCGCCGCGAATCGGTCACGAGGGGAGAGCGGCCAGCTGACGGGCCCGGCACGCGCGTGCGCCAGCCGCCACCCACTCACACGAGGGCCAAGCGCCCACCTCACCCAAGGATTCGACCAAATGACACGGACCGCACGCGTGACCAGCGCGGCCGTCGCCGCAGCAACCGCAGGCGCGCTGCTGCTCTCGATCGCGCCCGGCGCACAGGCCGCCGACAACCCGACGCGGAACGAGCGAGCCGCCCGAACGGTCGAAGCCGCTACCGGCACCAGTGACCTCGCCCGGGCCACCGACGCCCCCGGTGCAGCGGCAGCCGCCCGGACACAGCAGGGCGATGCAACGGTGACCGCACAGGCACCGACGGACTCCGCGGGCACGATCCGGCTCACCGCCCCGGACGGCACCAGAGCCGGCCTCGGCCTGCCCCAGGCCCCGGGGCGCCGCGCCGTTGAGGGTGCCCGGGCCGGGGCGGGGACTGTCGTCTACCGCGACGCCTCCGAATCCACCGACGTGGCCGTGCAGCTCACCAGCGACGGCGGCGCGCGCGCCATCGCCACCCTGAAGGACAGCAACGCTCCCGCCGAGCAGCGCTACGAGCTCAGCCTTCCGGAAGGAACCGAGGCCGTCGCCGATGGGAGCGGCGGCTACGACCTCATCCGCCCCGTTGAGGGCGGAGCGGCCGTGGCCGTCGGCCGCATCGACGCCCCCTGGGCCAAGGACGCGCAGGGAAGCCCCGTCGCCACCGGATACCGGCTCGAGGGCAACACCCTCGTCCAGAGGGTGGACACGACCGAGGGCACCGCCTTCCCCGTGGTCGCCGACCCCAAGGTCACCTGGGGCATCGTGACCGGCACGATCTACTTCAACCGCGGGGAGACCCGCAGCATCGCCCTCGGCGGCGGCCTGGGCGCGACGGCCGTCGCCGCGATCCCCGGCGGCATCACCACCGTGGTCGGAGTCACGATGGCGGCGATAACCGCGCGCGCCGCCGCGGCCTACGATCGGGGCAGGTGCCTGAAGATCAAGCTCCCACACGTGTATCCGGACCACTACGCGGGTGGCTACTGCCAGTGACCCAGGGCATGACGTCGCCCCGATTCCGCGATCGCGCATCCGAGTTTCGAAAGCCTAAGTCCCAAGCAGTGGAGAGGGTCCGCCGGTGCCCGTGTTCCTGGTGATCGTCGCCGTCTCGGCCCTGTGCTTCTCGGAGGCCGTGGCCATGTGCAGGCACCCCGACCGGTCTTTCCTGCTGTTGCTGAAGAGCGACCGGGCCGCCCAGGCCGTGGGATCAGCCTGGTGGGTCTTCTCCGTCGCCGTGTCGCTCCCCGACGGGAACGTCCTGGGCGGCGCCCTGTTCGGACTCCTGAGCGCCTGCATCGTCGGCTGCACCGTGGCAACGGCCCGGAGGGCACGGGCACGCCGCCGCGCCTCGCGCCGTACCACCTGAGCGAACCCGCCCAGAGCGCCCCGGCCTGCGCCGGGGCGCTCTGGGCCGTCCCTGCCGTCAGGCTCCCCGTCACCGCCCTCGTGCCGAAGCCGGACCACGCCCCCTCCCTGCGCCGGACGCCGCCTCGCTGCGCAGAGTGCACCGGCCGCGGCCAGGAGGAGGATCCCAACGACCAGGGGTAGGCCTGCTCGGTGACGTCTGCGGGTCGCTGCCGAAGCCGCGGCGGCCGAGGTGAAGCGCACCGGTTCCTGGTGGCGCCGGTCCTGACCCGGCCCCCTCCCCGGTGTAGGCCGCTGACTTGCGGTGGTGAGTTTCGCCCCGGGTCGCTGGTGAGTTTCGCGTCGGACCCGCTGGGTTTGGGGTGATGTCGCAGGTCAGCGGCTGGTTAGAGCGGGGCTGGGGTATGCCGTTCGGGTGGCGGCGGGGTTCGGCGGGATGGTGGGGTGGGCAGAGCCTGCGACATGACGACACCCATGACCAGGCGCCGCCGTCGCCGCCGTCCGGCCGCGTCCGCGTCCTCCTCACCGGTCCGCGCCGGATGGCCGCTGGCCCCGGACCGGTCGGGCCGCGGCAGGTGCTGCCGGACCTGGTCCAGCGAGCACCTGACCCCGGGTGGGATGGCCGTGAGGACCACCTGGCACGAGCCCGCCTGCCCGGCCTGGGCCCGGCCGTGACCACCCCGGCCGGCCCGGGCGCCCGCTTCGAGTCCGGTGCCACGGTGGTGCGCCGCGACATCCACCTCGGCAAAGTCTGGTCGGCCCAGCCCCACCGGGCGATCTCCGACACCGGCACCCTGCTCGAGATCGGCTACTGGCCCGGGATCAGTGCCCTCGCCCCGACCACCTGGACGCAGGCGCTGCGCACCGGCGACGACACCACCCGCAAGGACGGCCTGGCCAACCTCGCGGCCGGCACCTGGGAACTGGAGCCGTGGGCCTGGCGGCACACCGTCCTGCGTTCCCGCTTCGACACCACGGGGCAGTGGTTCTCCCTGCACCACTTCCAGACCCCGGCGGGCGAGCCGCTGCGCCTGTACGTGAACTTCGAGCGCCCGGCGGTCCGGACCCGGATCGGGATCGACACCCTGGACCTGCTCGTCGACCTGGTGGTCGAACCCGACCTGTCCGCGGCGACGTGGAAGGACGAGGACGAGTACGCGCACGGCCGCCGCCTCGGCTTCATCACCGACCGGGATCACCGAGCGGTCGAGCGGGCCCGTGAGCGCGCCCTCGGCCTCCTCCAGGACCGGGCCGGCCCGTTCGCCGAGCCGTGGCCCACCTGGTCGCCGGATCCGGCCTGGCCCCTGCCCGAACTTCCCGACGGCGCTGACAGCGCGGCCCGGTAGGGTCGCCTCGCCGTCCGTTCCGGCTCCGTGTGTTCTCGGCCCCGGGGTGTCGTGGTCGGGTGCCGTCCGGCTCCAGCGCCGCGCTGCGCCCCGGCGCCCGGGCTGCTCCGCTCGCCGCCACTGCCGCCCCCTGGGTGGTGAGGTGTCAGGCCGCCGGCCCGGCCCCGCCCGGGCTGTGCGGTCTGCCGGCTGTCCTGCCGGCCCGCCGTCGGGCCAGTACTGCAGGGCGCAGTTCCGCCTGTCGGGCCCGGCGGGGGCTCGACTGCCGCGGCGTGGTCCACGGACCGTGTCGTGGTGTCGCTGTCGGGCGGGGAGGGCCGGGCAGGGTTCGTGCCAGGCTTCCCGGCCGCCTGCCTGCCCGCCCGGTCTTGGTCGGTGCCCGCTGGCCGGTTCCGGGTTGCTCCCGCTGTTTGATCTTGCTCGGGCAAAGGACCGTTTTGAGACCGGCGCGGACTCGGTAGAGCTTGAGGTCGCAGGTCCGCGAGCACCCGGTCGATCAGCGGGGCAGGATGCGCAGTACTGCCTCGCGTTCGCCGCTGAGCCGCAGGCCTTGCTGTAGTGCGGTGCTCAGGTCGAGGTCGCCGAGCAGGGTCGCGGCCAGCAGGTGCGGCGGTCCGGTCAGGGACGCGGTGGGGTGGTCGACGCGGCCGGCGTGGGTGTGCACCGAGCCGTCCTTGACTTCGATGACCAGGTCTTCGTTGCCGTCGGCGTGCAGCTGCAGGGCGATTGCCGGCTGGTCGGGGCGGTGGTCGGTCAGTGCCCGGGCGGGCATGTCCAGCCAGTGGGTGCGGAAGGTGTCGCTGCCGCCCGGCTCACGCAGCAGCGGCACGCCCCACCGGCTCAGCTCCTGCAGCACCGGTTCCAGCGCGCGGCCACGCTCGGTGAGGGAGAACAGGGTGGTGGCCACCGGCGGCGGGGCGGCCTTGCGGTGGATCAGGCCGGCTTCCTCCAGTTCGCGGAGCCGGTCGACCAGCAGGTTGCTGGCGATCCCGGGCAGCCCGTTGCGCAGGTCGGTGTGCCGGCACGGACCCAGGGCGAGCAGTTCACGGACGATCAGCAGGGTCCACCGGTCGCCGATGGTGTCCAGTGCTTTCGCGATGCCGCAGTACTGCCCGTAGGTGCGCATGCCACCACCCTACCTTGCGGCGTTGAGATTCAAAACTCTCTTGTTGACTTTCTCAACAACGGCGGTCTAGCGTCGCTGCCCATGACCACCACCCTTTCCGTGCGTCGGCTGGCCTGGGCCGGCGTCGAGATCCGTCTCGGCGACACCCGCCTGCTGATCGACCCGCTCGAGAACGTCGCTCCGTTGGCGCCGGTGATGGGACCGCCGCACCGGCCGGTCGACCCGGTCGACACCCCGCCCGGCACCCACGCCCTCATCACCCACCTGCACCCCGACCACTACGACCACGACCTGATCGCCCGGATCGCGGCCACCGGCACGATCGGCTGCCACACCCCGAGCGCGGCGGCGCTGCACGAGGCGGGCATCACCCCCGTTGCCCAGGACCTGGGCCAGCCACGCCGCATCGGAGCGCTGACCGTCACCCCGGTGACCTCGCTGGACTGGCGCGGCAACGACTGCGACCAGGTCGCCTGGGTCGTCGAAGGCGCCGGCCGGCGGATCATCCACTGCGGCGACACCCAGTGGCACGGCAGCTGGTGGCAGATCGCCCGCGACCACGGCCCGTTCGACGTCGCGTTCGTCCCGGTCAACGGCGTCATCGCCCACTTCGAGGGCTACGCGGCCAACGTCCCGGCGACCATGACCCCCGAGCAGGGCGTCGAGGCCGCCGTCGCACTCGGCGCCGCCACCGTCTGCGCCATGCACTACGGCCTGTTCCACAACCCGCCGTTCTACACCGAACAACCCGACATCGAGCAGCGCTTCCGGCACGCCGCCGCCGAGCGCGGCATCACCGCGGCCGTCATCGCCGACGGCCGGCCCGTCCTGTGACCATCGGAAACAAGGAGCCACACATGAAGATCGTCCTGTTCGGTGCCAGCGGCAACATCGGCCGGCCCACCACCGAGGAACTCCTGCGTCGCGGCCACACCGTCACCGCGGTCACCCGAGCCGGCCACGTCGACGGACTCGAGCACGAGGCCCTCACCGTGACCACCGGTGACGTCACGGACGCCGCCGCGGTCGCCGGCCTCGCCGCCTCCCACGACGCCGTACTGTCGGCCGTCGGCCCCCGGATCGGCCAGGAGAACGACCGCGCCACGATCGTCGGAGCCGCCCGTGCGCTGATCGACGGACTCCGCCGAGCCGGCGTCACCCGCCTGGTCACCATCGGCGGCGCCGGTAGCCTGCGCACGCCGACCGGCGCCCGGGTCATGGACGACCCGGACTTCCCCGCGCTGTGGAAGGCCAACGCCGAGGCCCAGTCCGAAGCGCTCGACCTCTACCGCGGCGTGCACGACCTCGACTGGACGTACGTGTCGCCCGCCGCGGTCATCGCAGCGGGCGAGCGGACCGGGGCCTACCGCAGCGCCGGGGACACTCTGCTCACCGACGCCGACGGCAACAGCCGCATCTCGTACGCCGACTACGCGATCGCCTTGGCCGACACGATCGAGAACGGCACCGCGATCCGCCGCCGCATCACCGTGGCGTACTGAGCCATGAGCAACGACGCCGCCGGCCGGCACACCCGATCCATCGTCCTGCTCGCAGCGCTCGCGGCCCTGGGACCACTGTCCATCGACGGCTACCTGCCCGGACTGCCGGAACTCGCCGACGACCTGCGCGCCGGCGCCGCGGCCACCCAGCTCACCATCACCGCCTGTCTGGCCGGGCTGGCCATCGGGCAGCTGATCGCCGGGCCGCTGAGCGACACCTACGGCCGGCG
>NZ_JBIALK010000053.1:0-21072 GCF_042873275.1 Kitasatospora sp. NPDC004745
TACCCCGCCGAGCTCCCCAAACGAGCCCCTGCACTACCCGACACCACGAACGCAACCCCTGACTGATCCGCTACACCACACCAAGGGACACGACCCGGCCGGGGTCCAGCACCATGTGATCGTGGACCGCCACGGGACGCCGCTGGCCGTGTCCGTGACCGGCGGAAACCGGCACGACGTCACGCAGTTGATCCCGCTCCTGGACGCGATACCCCGCATCTGGGGCCTGCACGGACGCCCCCCGCAACAGGCCCCGACGACTATTCGCCGACCGCGGTTACGACTACGACAACTACCGCCGCCTCCTGCGGAAGCGCGGCATCAAGCCCCTGATCGCGCGGCGCGGCGTCGCACACGGATCCGGACTCGGCCGCACGCGCTGGGTCGTCGAGCGGACCTTCGCATGGCTCCACCAGTTCAAGCGACTCCGCACCCGCTACGAGCGCCGAGCCGACCTCCACCAAGGACTCCTCGAACTCGCAGCCAGCATCATCTGCCTCCGCCGACTCCAAAGATCATTCTGAAACGATCACTAAGAGGTCGTTTTCATCTTTTTGGCCCGGATACAGGGCGATTCTCGAAGTGCGCGGGCATGGTGCGGAAGCGACTGTAGATGCGGCTGAGGTCTGCGGGTCGGACGGGGGTGCAGGTGGGGCGGGGTGCGGTTTGTACCTGTCTCATCCCAGGATGTCCGGTCTTCGCGGCTGTCTGCTTCCCGGCGCCGGTGTCGTGCGCCTGGGCGCACTCGGTCTGCTGCGGTACTTCGGAAGTATGCGACGCGACGTCCTTATCCGAGTGATCTGTCCGATGCCCGCTGGGAGTTGATCGAGCCGGTTCTGTCGGCCTGGCGCTTCGAGCGCCGCGGCAGGGCCCTGGACTTCGGCCGGCCGCCCGAGCACGACCTGCGCGACATCATGGACGCGATCTTGTACGTGGACCGCACCGGAGTCCAGTGGCGCTACCTCCCGCACGACTTCCCGAACTGGAACACGGTCTACGGCTACTTCGCCAAGTGGCAGCAGGACGGCGTGTTCACCCAGCTCAACGGCCTATTCAGACAACTGCTTCGACAGAAGGAAGGGCGGGACGGCGAACCCTCGGCCTGCGTGATCGACGCCCAGAGCGTGAAGACCTCCACCAGCGTCCCCGCCGCCGGCCAGGGCATCGACGCCGGAAAGAAGATCGTGGGCAGTTATCTTCAGCCGGTACTGAGGTGTCCTTCATGAAGGTGAAGCGCGCTGGACGTCCCCCAACTTGCTTGGTGGATGCGGTTATCTGCCGCTGTCCATCACGGAGGAGCTGGAGGCGCGATGCGCGTACACAGGGTGCTGATGCCAGCGTCCACGACGGAGTCGTGGACGCTGCTGGGGGAGGATCTGCGGCCGGTCGGTCCGGTGGAGTCGTTCCTCGCATACCTGACGGCGATCGAGCGGTCGCCGAACACCGTCAAGGCGTACGCCCACGACCTGAAGGACTGGTGGTGCTATCTCGACGGCCGTGGCCTGGACTGGAAATCGGTGGATCTGGAGGCATTGGCCGGGTTCGTCGCCTGGCTGCGGCTGCCGCCACCGGTCCGCAACGGGGCAGTGGCGGTGCTGCCGACGGTCGAGCACCACTGCACGGCGTCCAGCGTGAACCGCAAGCTAGCCGCGGTCAGCACGTTCTACGAGTTCCACGCCCGAGGCGGCGTTGAGGTCGCCGGGCTGCTGGTGACGATGCGCCCGGCCGGGCGGCACCGGTCCGCGGCCACGTCCTACAAGCCGTTCCTGCAGCACATCGCCTCCGGGAAGCCCGAGCGGACCCGGACCATCAAGCTCAAGACCGGCCGGACGCACCCGCGCGTCCTGACCGCCGCCCAGGTCCAGAAGATCCTGGACGCCTGCGAACACCTGAGGGACCGGCTGCTGTTCGCCCTCCTGCTCGACACCGGGGTCCGCATCGGGGAGGCCCTCGGCCTGCGGCACGACGACATCGCCATCGCCGAACGGCAGGTGAGCGTGGTGCCGCGGCAGAACGACAACCGGGCCCGGGCGAAAGCCGGCCGCTCCCGCACCATCCCGGCGAGCGCGGAGCTGATGCGCTTGTACTCGGACTACCTGCATCGCGAGTACGGCGCCCTGGACTCCGACTACGTCTTCGTGAACCTCTTCGCCGAGCCGCACGGCCGTCCCTGGGGCTACCCGGCCGTCTATGACCTGGTCCAACGGCTCCGGAAGACCACGGGGATCGCCTTCGAACCCCACCAATACCGCCACACCTACGCCACCTGGCTCCTTCGTCGGGGCGCCGGGATGGAGACGGTGAAGGAGTGCCTCGGGCACGCATCGATCACCACAACGATCGACACGTACGGTCACCTCACCGTCGAGGACGCCCGCCGGACGCTGGAGGCCGCGGGCTGGTTCACCGGCCGGGAGGTCCGGCTGTGACCTTCCCCGCCGAGAAGGCGCCGGGACGAACGAGGTTGCTAGAGCGGCTGATGGCCGTCGTCCGGCCCGAGTTCCGCACCGAGATCTACATCCCCGCCCCGGACGACCCCGTGTTCGCCGCCGACGAGTGCGCGGTCGCGAACTGCGACCGGACAGCGGCGTCGAAGCGCCGCGGACTATGCAACGCCCATGCCATCCGGTTCCGCAAGCAGGGCTGCCCGCCGATGGCGGACTTCCTGGCCGATCCCGGCCTGCCGGTGAGGGGCCGCAGATCCCTGGTCGCCTGCGTCGTCTCCGGCTGCCGCTACGGACGCGGTGCCAAGAATGGCCTGTGCGCCAAGCACCGCGACCGGTGGAGTCGGGCCGGCCAGCCCGACCAGGCCAGCTGGGAGGCCCCTGACCTGGCTCCGGGCGACAGCGCGACCTGCGAGTGCCGTCTGCCATTCTGCGATCTCTGGGTCGCCAATCCCACGAAGCTCTTCTGCGCGGGCCACGACGACCGGTGGCACCGTCACGGCCGGCCCGACCCCGACCGCTTCATCGCCGACTGCGAGCTGGTCGGAACCGCCATCATCGACCTGCGAGACCTGGCCCCACAGCTGAGACTGGAGATCCAGTACGCATTGCAGTGCCGACACGACGCCCGCTCCCGGACCGCCGCCCCTCGCCTGGTCATGCCGGCCGTCCGGCGCGTCACGGCACTCGGGATCACGTCGCTGCTGGACCTGTCGGAACAGCAGTGGCGCCGACAAGTCGGGGCCCAGGCCGACGAGTCGCTCCTGTTCCTGCTCGATGCCCGTGATGCGCTGGAGGCCCTGCGGGACGGGATCGGCTGGGAGATCGAGTATCCCAGGGATGTGTGGCGGCTGGACAAGCTGCCCGGCATCACCACTCCGGCCGGACGCCCCTGCCCGCGCGCCCGGCTGCGATTCGACCGCATCACCCAGCCCTGGCTGCGTGAGCTGGCCAAACGGTGGACGAGGCTGCGGCTGACGTCCGGGCTGAGCATCGGCGCCGCCCGGGCCGGGGTCGACGCTCTCATCTGCTTCGGCGGCTTCCTCACATTCGTCGGCATCGACGCGCTCGCGCACGTCGACCGGCCGCTGCTGGAGCGCTACCTCGCGCACGTGATGTCACAGCCCGGCGGGCACGGCATGAAGAAGACGCGGATCGGCTCGCTCAACCTGTTCTTCCAGAACATCCGGCAGTACGGCTGGGAGCACACGCTGCCCGGCACCGCGGCCTTCTACGTCGGCGACGTCCCGCCGGTCCCCGAGCAGGTCGACCGCCGCCTCGCCGAGTACGTCATGACCCAGGTCGAATCGCCCGGCAACCTGGACCGTTGGCCCGACGCGGCCGGTCGGTTGGTCACGCTCATCCTCACCCGGTGCGGACTACGGATCTCCAGCGCTCTGGCCCTCGACTTCGACTGCCTCCTTTATGACGGCCAGGGCGCCCCCTACCTGCGCTACTTCAACACCAAGATGAGGCGCGAGGCCGCCGTGCCCATCGATGAGGAACTCGAAGCAGCCGTCCGGGACCAGCAACGCCGGGTGCTGGACCGCTGGCCGGACGGGACGCCCTGCCTGTTCCCACGCCAACGCGCCAACGTCTCGGGCAACCTCCCGCTCGCGGACGGCACTTACCGGCGGATGCTCGGCCGCTGGCTGGCGACCTGCGAGGTCCGCGACGAACACGGCCGGCCAGTTCATCTGACGCCCCACCAGTGGCGCCACACGTTCGCCTGCCGACTCATCAACCGGGACGTCCCGCAAGAGGTCGTCCGGGTCCTTCTGGACCACGACTCGCACAGGATGACCTCGCACTACGCCAAGATCACCGACCAGACCGTGCGGCGACACTGGGAGCAGGCAACCCGGGTCAACATCAAAGGCGAACGCGTGGCCCTCGATCCCGACGGGCCGCTCGGCCAGGCCCAATGGGCCAAGACCCGCTACGGCATCGCCACCCAGACCCTGCCCAACGGCTACTGCGGGCTGCCCGTCCAGAAGACCTGCCCGCACGCCAACGCCTGCCTGACCTGCCCGGTCTTCCTCACCGGACCCGAGTTCCTGCCCGAGCTCCGCGAACAGCGCACCCGCACCTTGACGCTGATCGACAACGCGAAGAGCTGCGGCCACACCCGCGTCGCCGAGATGAACCAGCAGGTCACCGACAACCTCGACCGCATGATCAGCGAGCTGGAAGACGGCCAGAACGAACACGAGGAGACCGCCGATGCCGGCTGACAACTCCCATCTGATCGTCGCCGCAGCCCGCCGACGGGCCGCGGCGACCCGCCGCCGCGCGACCTCGGCCCTGCGACGGATGGACGCCACCGGCTCGCTGATCACTTTCGAGGCTGTCGCCCGCGAAGCGGGCGTCTCCCGGTCCTGGCTCTACAACCAGCCAGACCTGCGAGCCGAGATCGAACGTCTGCGAGCGCGGCATCGCCCCGTCCCCGCTGCCCGCCCGGTTCCCGATCGGCAGCGCGCCTCCGAAGCATCCCTGCTGCGGCGTCTGGAGGCCGCCACCGAGCGCAACCGGCAGCTGGAGGCGGAGAATCGCGAGCTCAGGCAGGCCCTGGCCCTGGCGCTGGGTGAACGCCGCATGGCCGACGTCTGCGGCATCCGAGCTGCGACGTCACCAGCTGCAAGGGCGAGCGGCCCGTGCTGAGGAGCTGATGCGCCGGCGTCGCGACCGCAGCTGCCAACCGGGAGGTCGGCGAGGATATGCGGTCGACGGAGGGACGCTGTTACGGCACTATCCGGGGCAAGGTCCGATGATGAGGAGCACGGTGATAAGCCAGGGCGTGAAGATCACGACACGGTGCGAGGCCTGCGGCGGTGTGCTGATACTCGACACCGGCCAGTCCATCGAAAGCGGACGTCTGTGGTGGGGAACCGAGGGGGCCTGCAAGTCCTGCCCCGTCGCCTGGTGCGAGCAGGACTTCGGCGACGCGACTCCGGAGGGGATCCGCCAGGCTCTCTTGGCGGAACACGGACCCGCCCGGCTCCGGCTGAAAGAGCCCGAGGCGAGTGCAGTGCCCGTCCTTCGCGCTCTTCGAGAGGTGCACGGCCTATCACTGACACAAGCACGGGCCCTGGCGGGCGAGTTGAAGACGACCGGCCTCGTGGGCACGTACGTCGAGATGGAACTCGTGGCCTCCCGGCTCCGACACCATTCCGTCGGGGTGACAGTCGAGACATCGTCCGGCTGACCGTCCGGAGCGAGCGACACGCCGGGCGACACAGTCTCCGCAGCCGGAAAGGTCGCCAACCCTCCGCGTCGAGGACACCGTCCACATCGCATTGTCCATGGTCAGCCCTGTCCTCATCGCGATGGCTCAAGATAACGGCCGGAAACGGAGCATCGTCACCGACACACTCGGTCTCCTGCTCGCGGTGCTGGTCACGGCAGCGAGCGTGCAGGACTCCGTCGCCGGCGCGCGACTCCTCGACAAGGTCGCCGTCGAACACCCCGGCATCCGCAAGGCCTGGGTCGACGGCGGCTACCGCCCGCACCTCGTCGAGCACGCCGCCACCCTGGGCATCGACATGGAGATCACCGCCCGCAAGCCCGGCACCAGGGGATTCACCCCGATTCCGAAGCGGTGGACGGTCGAGCGGACCTATGGCTGGCTCATGCTCCATCGCCGCCTCGCCCGCGACTACGAAGCCCTCCCTACCCGCTCCGAAGCCATGATTCACCTTGCCATGACCGACCTCATGGCCCGCCGCCTCACCAGCGAGAACACCATCTCCTGGCGTGACCCGACACCACAGACCAAACGGCTGATTCCGGGATGAAACATCGGACGAAAACGACCTCTAAGCAAGAGTCCACCGCCTCCGTGGGGCTTCGGCATGGGGGGTTGCTCCCATGAGGGGCCTCACACGCCTGCGGTCTGATGCCGGTAGAGGCTCCGAGCGCGCGCTCAGAAGAGCGCGTCCTGGCGTGGGGTGGTGAGAGCGGCAATCGTGGGGTTGAACACGCCAAGGAGCATGAACGTCCTCGGGCGGGCCGCGATGTTACCGACGAAGAAGTGCGTGGCCCGATCGGGCGTGACCATCCTGGTCCACCAGCGCTCGCGCAGGACATCGGTGAGCCGGTGGGCCGGGTAGGTACGGCGGAACTTGCGCCACGACTGGCCGGCCTCCCAGTCTTGGAGGCCCATGTCGTGGCCCCGGCAGGTGCCGTCCTCGCAGTGGAAGCGGTAGCGGAATTCGTAGGGAACCCATTCGAGGGGTCGGTGGTCGGGATGCAGCACGTCGGTCTGGTTGACGATGCCGCGCTGCTCCGCGGTCCACGGGTTGGCGTCGGCGAGTCGGAAGGAGTCGATGCGGGCGGGGCGGAAGAGTCCGAGGGAGGTTCCGTCGGCAGCCTGGAGGCGTTTGATCGCGCACAGGGACGGCTGGATCAGCGGTCTGGCGATTTCGAGGCGCTCGGCCCAGCCGTTCCGGCTGCTGACCGTGTGGACGACCCGGAGGGTGTCCAGGTTGGGTCGCAGGCTCTCGGGTCTCCGGTCGGCGTGGTGGCGCCGGACGTCGACCTCGACGACGGAGTACTTCCCGAACTGCTTCTCCTCGTCGAGCAACCGGTGCGGGACTGGGAAGAGCCGCACATGCCCCACCGGGTCGGTGTCCAGGCGGATACCGGCGACGCAGCAGGTTTCCAGGTACTTGTGCGAAACGTCGGGATACGTCTTGACCGTGATCAGGATGCGCGCTCGTTCCCAGCCCGATGCCAGCATGCCAGCCCCCTGGTCCGACTCCTGTCACCATTGGGCGGGCACGGTGCCGAATGCGCAAGGGCGCGTGTCCGGCGTGGAGTTGCTGCGGATCAGGCCAGGGCTGCTACGGGCAGCGCGGTTCGCCGGTGCAGTTCAGCCAGGACGGCCTGGCGGTGGCAGCGGCGCTCGTCCTGCTCGAAGCACAGCACTGCCACCGAACGCTCGACGGCCAACCCGGCCAGTTCCTCCAGCTCCCGGCGGGCCGGTTCCGTCGCCAGGACGTCGGCGAACGCCGCCAGGCCTTCGCCGACGCGACCGTCCCAGAACGGCGCCCGATTGTCCTTCGGGTTGCCCAGCGAGCGCAGGTGCTCGTAGCAGATGTCCGCCTCGGCCAGGGCTGCGCTCAGCCGCGACTTGCTGAACCCAGGTTTGCGGCTGATCGGCGTCAGCCGGACATCCGCCACCGCGTCCACGCCCGCGTCGACCAGCGCCGCCACGAACGAGTCGATCGTGCGGCCCTCGTAACCCGTGGACCACAGGCCTGGCGCCGAAACCGCGGCCGCCACCAAGTCGTTCACCGTCACCTCCAGGGCTCGCGCCAGCGCCGCGATGGTGAACAGTCCGGGCTGCGCGACGCACTCGGTCTCTAGACGGGACAGTGTGCGCAGGGGTACGCCGGCTGCGGAGGCCAACTCGGTTCGGGTCAAGCCGTGATCCTCTCGCAGTGCTCGCAGCTGGCGACCCAGGCGGTGGGCGCGAGCACGCTCGGAGCTATCGGCGGAGGAGCGACCAGACATGCCAGAGATCCTAACGAGAAGTCAGCTCAGGCCCGTCGCCGCATCCCCGATCGGGTGAAGTCCTCCAGCGACGTCGGGAGCGGCGAAGTCACGGTGTACGTAGGTGGTGCTGCGACCGTGCTGTCGAGCGATCACGGTGCCGTCGCCGAGCCACTCCTCGAGCCACCGGCTGCTTCCGCGCCACGCGCTCTTGTCCGCCTTTTCGATCAGTGGAAGAAGTTTGGTCTTGAGCATGCCGGCCTCTCCCGTCTCGCGCAGCACGTCGAGCAGTTGTGCCTGTGCGCGCCGCTTGTAGAGTTCGCTGGCATTCGGTGACTCCCGAACGCGCACCGACCTCTCATCCAGATCCATCCCACGCTCTGCGGCCCAGTTCAAGACGTAGTTGTCGACCGAGGCGTCGTCAGTGACGCCCAGAAGATGGCCCAGGCACCGCATGATCGCATCCTCGCGCATCGCACTGAGCGTGTGCTCCACGTCCTGGAAGTTGACTCCACCGCCGAACTGGCTCGCATCATGAGCCTTGCGGTGCGCTTCTTCCCGGATCTGCAGGACGTCCCTGATGGTGGCCTCAGCGGCATCGGCGGGTGAGGCGAAGGTCTGTGTCATGGGGTTGACCGTATCGGAGACGATGTCGGCCAGCTGAGGCTTACCGGATCGGCGGCCTCGCAGACGAGTGCCAGCCGAGGAGACGCCCCCGCGGATTCGCTCGATCCCGCCAGCGCCAAGAAGCGGCGGTAGCCTTGGTCGCACCGGTCCGGACACAAGCGCCGCGGCCGATGGTGACCGGCTGACCGTTGCGGCGTCCTTGCCCAAGACGGCGCCCCGCCGGTAGCTCCTCCACTGCAATTCCCCGGATCTCCAGTCTACTTACCGAGACGGTGCCACTGGCCGGAGCTCCCGGAGACGGACCAGACCCCCGCGCCAGTACCACCACGGCCGATGGCACCGGACCGCCGTCACCGAAAGCCCGCCGAGGGCCTGAGCACCGTGCAAATGTCAACCGCGGCGCCTCACTGCGACGGTTTCCGGGTCGGCTGTCAGTACCCCCGGCTAGGCTCCAAAGCCGAGACCGATAGGGGAGTTACGTGCTCGAAAGCCCACTCACCCCCGATGTGCCGCTTGGCCCGTTCCAGGACGCGCCCATCACCGTCCACTCGGCCAGGAGCAAGAGTGCCAAGCTCCACGCCGGTACGACTTGTACCCAGTTGCGCAGTCGCGACATCACGACGACCCAGGCGCCGCTGAACGCCGAGACGATCGGCCGGATGTGCTCTCGCTGCGCGGAGTTCGGACAGTGGGTACCGCCGGACAGCGGCCTGGGCATCTTCCTCCGGGCACTTGGCGGCCTGGGGCTGCTGTACCAGCTGCAGCAGTACACGGCACCGGATCCCGATGACTGCTGGGAGCAGGACGAGGTCCAGTCCGCCGCCGCCCTGCTGCGCACCGGTCCCGTCGAGCCGGCCGCAGCCCCCGACGAGGACGAGGAAGCCGAGGAGCCGGACGGTGAGGACTGGGAGGCACACGACGACGCGAAGCGTTTGCAGGAGCGCGTGTTGTCGACCTGGCGGGAAGCGGCCACCAGCCTCCACCTGGCCCAGACCGCTATCGCCATGTTTCCCTGGCTGGCGCGATGGGCGGATCCGAAGCTCGCCTCGAAGCAGCAGTACCTGGAGGCCCTGCGAACCCAAGCGGCGCTGTTCGTCGACCTCGAGGGGCTCATGGCGGCCGCTGCCGCAGCGGCCATGGACGAGCCCGAACTGCCCAGCAATGATGCGGCGTTCAGCGTGATCGGGACCAGCAAGGAAGCCGGCACGCGGCTGAAGGCGCTCTGGCACGCGTGGCAGGACAAAGCCGGACGCGGCTGGGAGGGGCCCAACGCGCGCACCTACCTCGCCTACGGCCCAACCCACGGCATCCGCCCCAACCGAAAGGGCTACGTCACGGCGCGCGTCGCGATCGACGAACTCGTCTCCTCCTGGGAGAACCAGGCCCGGGAGGAAGCCGCGTCCGCGGAGTGCCAGGCTCTGCAGTGGGTGACCGCGAGCCTTCCCATAGTCAAGAAGGACACCACGCCGCCCTGGCGCGAGCACGGCTTCCTCAGCGACCTGGACACCTGGACGACCGGCGTCCTGATCGCCCACCTCGCCGACGCCGACTGGGCGGGCCGCACCCTCATCCTCCACGTGCCCCGGCTCATCGCCGATCGCCTCCTGTCCCGCTCCCACTACCTCGACTGCGAAGCCCACCAGGACAGGCCAGCCCCCACCACGCCCGTAGCCTCGGCCGGCCCGATCCGGCCCGGGATCTTCGACGACACCCCGGTCCACGGGCGCCAGCCGCTCACCGCGCAGCATCTGCGCCTGCTGCGCTCGATGCGGCCTGCAGCTGCGGATGAGCTGTACATCGTCTTTTCAACGGACGGCGGAGCCGAGGTCCTGCCACTGCCAGTGATCGAGAAGCGCCTGGCCCGCGGATGGCAGTGCTTCCTCCTCGCCGGCGCCTCGGACCTTCCCGCCGACGTGATCGAACCATGGGTCCGGGAAGTCGGTCCCAGGCCTGAAGGCCGGGAAAGCCTCTGGCCGCAGTACCCGCGCAATGCGCACGACCCGCTCTTCGGTGAGGACCTCGGCCTGGCGCAGGGCGCCACACGGGCGGCCTGGCTCGGGTACGAGCACGAGAACGCGGAACGCAGCCTGCGTCTGCTCGCCATGGCCCGCGGCGTGGAGGACCTGCGGACACTGGACGGCGGGTACGACGACCACGGCCGCTCCCGCAGCCTTCCTCGCCCGGTGTGGCTGGGGCTGCTGGCCCATGCCGAGGACCTCGACCTGGAGCCGTTCGAGGCCCCGGACGCCGACCGATGGCGCAGCGGCGGCAGCGGCATCCCGCTCGGCGTCCTCGCCGACGTACAGGTCTACACGACCAACGCCAACCCCCGGATCCAGGGCAAGGGCCACTCGCCGTTCTGCCCGCACTCCAGGGAACGCGGCGTCGTCGCCGCCGACGACCTGCTGACGGTCGCCGACCTGCTCGACGACGACAGCTACGACTGGTGCAGCAAGTGCCAGGGCTACGCCATCCGCCGCCTCACAGACACCCAGCTGTCCTACTACCGCGCCGCCCACCGGCTCCACGACATCGCGCAGGAACTCGACCCCGGGCGAGGCGGCCACGACCGCCTCGACACCGAAACGATCACCCGACAGCTCCGCGAACTCGCTGACTGGCGACCGATCGGTGAAGACCACTGGTACACGAGCGGAGCGCGGCGCTGGCGGCGCATCGTCCACGAGTTGCATGCGAAGGCCGAAGCAGCCGGACGCGACACCCCGTGACAGCCACCACTCACGCGCCCGCACGCGACCGTACTGAAGGCCACCCATGAACAGCGCACCGCCCGACAACCTGTCACCGCACGCCACCGGCCCCCGGCTGCTCGCCCGACTCGCCGCGCCGCTCCGCCACGCCGGCTGGACCGAGAACGAACCCTGGGACGAGAACGACGAGGACGACGAGCCCGGCACCGGTCCGCTGTACCGGGAGTACTCACGCTCGAACTTCCACCTCAGCGTCAGCTGGGACCCCGCCCACGCCCAGCTCACTGTCGACGATCCGACCGAGCACTGGGACTGGTACGACAGCCTGCCCCCGCTGTGCCCACTCGACCAACCCCTCACCGTCGACCTGAGCTCACACCCCACCCAAGCCGCCAAGGCCGAGGCCACGCGCCGAGCCTTCGCCGAAGCCGGACTCCTCGACGCCACCCGCATCCACGTCCCCGAACAAGCCCGACCGTTGCGCCACGACCTGGTTCTGCTGTTGTGGGCGGACACCATCCACGATGCGATCGACCGGCACCGGCGCGACGGTGACGGGAGTGAGGCCATCGCAGCGCTGGGCGAGGAGTTCTCCTGGCGGATGGGCGCCGGGCTGCGCACCCACCCGCTGATCGTCCCGGACCCGGTTCCGTCGTCGGCGGCCCGCGGCATCGCCGAGTGGTGCTGGCGTCGCGAGAGCGATGTCGAGGAGTGGCACTTCAAGATCGGCGACATCACCATGGCCCGCGCCAACATCGCCGCGACCCGCGCCGTCATGCCCCACGTCCACACCGACGGCGTCGACTGGCCGGCCGTACGACTCGCCCTCACCGCACCCGCCCGCCGACTTGCCGAGGGCCAGGCCCTCGCCGACATCTTCGAAGAGGGCTGGACACTCATCCTCGCCTCCATCCACCGCCAGATCGACCTCTGGCAGCGAGCCGACGAGACGCTTGGCCCTGAAGCCGTCCTGCGCATGCTCACCCTGCACGGCTCTCGCACCGAATCCATCGGCGAATGGTGGGGATCCGGCTGGTACGAGACCGCCACCCGCCGCGCGATCGCCCGCGCGGCGAGCAGCGGCAGCCTGCCCGCCGCGGTGACCGCCGCCTTCCCCGACACCGAGCACCTGGCCGACACGGCGGCCGGCCACCCCGACCTCCTCGACGACGACACCTTCGCCTGGATCACCGAAGCCGTCTTCAAGGAGGGATCCCTCCGGCGCCAAGCCGGACTGCCGGTCCCACCGGCCACAACCCTCCCGGACTGGGCAGCTCACGACCTCCTCGACAACCTCCGCGCGGACCTTGATCACAACGAGACCCCTGCTGACAACGCGAGGCTCGGGCGTCTCTGACCGGCGTTCCGGGCTCGCCGCTCCGGGTGCTGATCACCGCCGCAAGCGTCCAGGACTACGCTGCCAGCAGGCAGTTGCTGACCCAAACCGCCACCGCAGAGACCCACGGTGAACGTGACCCCAGAAGTCAGGAAAACGCCCAGTCAGGCCTCGCCGAGGGGGATGTTCGGGTTCGCCAGGCGGTCGGCGTTCACCACGCGCTTGGAGACGATCAGTTCCCGGATCGGGTCGGTGACGTCCCAGATGTTCATGTTCATGCCGGCGAGGACGCGGCCGTCCTTGAGCCAGAAGGCGAGGAACTCCCGGGTGGCCGGGTCGCCGCGGAAGACCACCCGGTCGTAGCCGCCGGGCTCGACGTAGCCGACGTACTCCATGCCCAGGTCGTACTGGTCGGTGAAGAAGTACGGCACCCGGTCGTACACCGCGTCCGGCTGCCCGAGCATCGCGCGGGCGGCGGTCTGCGGCTGGTTGACGGCGTTCGCCCAGTGCTCGACGCGGATGTGCCGGTTGAACAGGGGGTGGAAGGCGTTGGCGACGTCGCCGGCCGCGTGGACGTCCGGAGCCGAGGTGCGCAGGTGCTGGTCGGTCTTGACGCCGTTGTCGACCTCCAGGCCGGCCGCCTCGGCCAGGCCGGTCGCCGGGCTGATGCCGATGCCGACGACCACCGCGTCGGCCGCCACCGTACTGCCGTCGCCGAGCCGGACGCCGTCCACCGTGCCACCGCTGCCGGTCAGTTCGGTGACCTGCGCGCCGAAGCGCAGGTCCACGCCGTGGTCGCGGTGCAGGTCGGCGAAGACCTGGGCGACCTCCCGGCCGAGCACCCGCAGCAGCGGCAGTTCGGCCGCCTCCAGCACCGTCACCTCGGCGCCCGCCGCCCGGCCCGCGGCCGCCACCTCCAGACCGATCCAGCCCGCGCCGATCACCACCAGCCGGGCGCCCGGCCGCAGCGCCGCCCTGATCCGGTCGCTGTCCTCGACCCGGCGCAGGTAGAGCACGCCGTCCTGGTCCGCGCCCGGGACCGGCAGCCGGCGCGGCACCGAGCCGGTGGTGAGCAGCAGCTTGTGGTAGCCGATCCGGCCGTCGTCGGCGAGCGTCACGGTGTGCGCGGCCGGGTCGATCGCCGCGACGGCCGTGCCCAGCCGCAGCGTGACGTCGTGCTCGGCGTACCACTGCGGCGGGTGGACGTGGATCTTCTCCCGGGGCGTCTTGCCGAGCAGGTAGCCCTTCGACAGCGGCGGCCGCTCGTACGGGCGCTCGTGCTCCTCGCCGATCAGGACGATGCCGCCGTCGTAGCCGGCCTCGCGCAGCGCCTCGGCGGCCTTCGCGCCGCCGAGGGACGCCCCGACGATCACGATCGGCAGCTCGCGCCCGCCGCCCCCGGCCGTCCCCGCGGTTCCCGTGCCCATGCTGAACTCCTCGCTCTCCGCCGGAAATCAGCCGCCAGCCTGCCGCCGTCCGGGTGGCCTGTCGAGGGCGCGGCGGGCGCGCCGCGCCGTGCTCCCCCGTTCGGGTGAACGGGGCCGGGCGGGGGGACGGGCCGCGGAAGCGCCCGGTCACGGCGTCATGGCGTCCCTGACCAGCGCGGTGTCGGTGAACTGCTCGAAGCGGACGATCCGGCCGCCGCGGACGGTGAAGCGGTGGGCGGTCCGCACCGCGAGCGGCCTTCCGGTGGCCCTGTGCACGGCCGTGTAGCGGCCCAGCACCACCACGTCCTCGCCGTCGACCACGTAGGCGTCGTCGTGCGCCGTCCAGTTCTCCCACTCGGCGGCCAGACGCTCCATGACGTTGGCGGTGACGCCCTTCGGCGTCCGGTAGGTGCCGGCCAGCGGGAAGCCGGCCATCTCGGTCCACTCCACGTCGTCGGCGAGGGTGGCGCGCAGCGCGGCCAGGTCGCCGCGGGCCGAGGCCAGGTACTGCCGGCGGACCACGTCGGCCGGGGCGCCGGACTCGGCGAAGGAGGCGGTGTCCCGCGGGATCTCGATCATCGTCGATCAGCCCCAGGCCAGCTCGCCCTTGGCGACCTTCGTCCCGAGGTCGACCGCGATCCGCAGCCCCAGCCCGGGGAAGCGGCCCTCCAGCGCGCTCCGCGCGGCGGCCGCGTCGGGGGAGCGGCCGATCTCGGTCTCGAAGGCCCGCAGGTAGTCCCGGGTGTGCCGGATCGCGCTCTGGTCGGCGGGCGCGCCCGCGGTCCGGTGGCCGGCCGCCACGAACTGCGGCTGCAGCGCCTCCATGCCGTCCAACAGGTCGATCCAGGCGGCCCGTTGGGAGGACGTCGGGGTGTCGGCGGTCCACACGTGCAGGCCCTCGAAGAGCAGCACGCCGCCGAGCACCGCCTGGTGGTGGTGCTGCCAGAGGTAGTGCCGGTCGGGCAGGTGGAAGTCGGCGCCGCGCAGCTCGAACCGGTGCCCCTCGAAGACGAGTTCGTCCCCGTGCAGCACCTCGGGCCGGACCAGCCGGGTCGGCAGCTCGGGGCCGAGGTGGGCCCAGGCCCGCAGCTTGTCCTCGTAGGTCTCCTGGATGTGCTCGACGGTCGTGGCGGTGGCGAGGAAGGCGGCCTGCGGGAAGGCGTCCTGGACCTCCTGGGCGCCGAAGTAGAAGTCCGGGTCGCCGTGGCTGACGAAGACGGTGGTCAGCCGCCTGCCGGTGGTGCGGATCCGCTCGACCAGGCGCCGGCCGTCGGAGCGCGTGAACCCGGCGTCCACCAGCAGGGCGTCCCGCGGCCCGGTGACCAGCACGGAGGTCTTGTTGAGCGAGCTGTCGGGGCTGTCGATGATCTCGAAGTCGAGTGCGCTCATGCGGGGGGCATCCTTCCTCGGGCCGGGCACGCCTCGCGGCCAGCATCGGTGCTGGGCGCGCCGTCCGCATCCGGAGTCGGACGCCCCCACCTGCTCGCCGTGCACGCCCCCGGCCGGCCGGGCGGGAGTGGCGGCGGCCGGCCCGCTCACTCCGCGGGGGCGAGCCGCAGCACCCCCACCACCCCCAGCAGGGTGGCCACCGCCAGCACCGGCCACAGCACCCCCGGACCGGCCGCCAGCAGCGCCGTCAGCACCGCCGGCGCCGCCGCCCGGCCCACCCCCGTGGACAGCTCCCAGCGCGCCAGCGCCCGCCCCAGCAGGTGCGGCGGGGCCGCCGCCGTCACCAGCGCGGTGCCCGAGCCGGTGTAGAGGATCTCGCCGAGCGTGAACAGCACCGAGACCGCCGCGATGCCCGCCGCCCCCGCCGTGCCGCCCAGCGAGCCGACCGCCCAGTAACCCAGGTAGGACAGCGCCAGCGCCACCCCCGAGGCGGCCAGCACGGCCCTGCGCGAGCGGTCCGCCAGCCGCAGGACCAGCGCCAGCTGCAGCGTGATCACCAGCACCGTGTTGCCCACGAACACCCCCGAGGACCAGGCCGGCGAGGCCTGCAGGTGCAGCACCAGCAGCGCCGGCAGCGCCACCTCCAGCACGTCGAAGCAGAACGCGAACGGCAGGTTGGCCACGCTCAGCACGGTGATCCGCCGCAGCGACCCGGCGTCCGCCCGCGGCTCCGCCGCACCGGCCGCCACCGCCTGCGGCGCCCGCACCCGCAGCGACAGCACCAGGACGGCCGCACCCAGGCAGGCCGCGCCCGTCACCCCGGCCAGCGCCCGGATCGCCCCGGCCCCGCCCGTCACCACCAGCGTGGCCAGCAGCGCCCCCGTGCCCAGGCCCGCGTTGCGCAGCGACCGCCCCGCGGCCAGCGCGGCGTCCCGCAGCCGCCCCGCGGTCAGCGTGCTCACCACCGCCGCGTGCGTGGTCGGCCAGGACTGGCTGCCCACCCCGATCAGCACCGCCGCCGCCGTGAACCCCGGCAGGCCGTCCGCGACCAGCAGGGTCAGCGCACCGACCGCCCGCACCGCGAGCGTCGCCGCGGCCGGCAGGGTGCGGGCGCCGCGGTCGATCCACCGGCCGGTCAGCGGCACCACCAGCAGGCCCGCGACCATCCCGGCCGACATCGCCAGCCCCGCCGCGCCCGCGCCCAGCCGCAGCACCCCGATCCCGTACAGCAGCAGGAACGGGCGCAGCAGGCCGGTGCCCACCGCGTCCACCAGCAGGGCGGCCGCGTACCGGGGGCCGCCCGCGGCGGTCAGCAGGCCCAGCAGCGCGGACGGGCCCCGGCGGCCGGCACCCACCGGCGGGGCGGGCGGCTCGGCGCTGCGGACGGCGGCGTGGTCATGGACGGACTTCTCCTGGATCAGGCTCATGACCGGTACCGTCCGCCCCGCCGGGCCGTGCGGGCACGCGGATTGACGGTTCCCGTCAATCGACGCGGAGGCCGGTCCCGGCGGGTGGCAGGATCTCGACCGTGACAGAGCGAAGCGAACGGACCGGCGGAACGCGCACACCGGAGGCCGACCGCACCGGACGGAACGGCGGAGGGCCGGCGCGGGCCGGTGGCCGGGTCGATGCCAGGGTCGGTGGCCGGGTCGGGCGGGGCGGGGCCGGCGCATGAGCGTGACCATCGACATCACCGGCCTGCCCGAGGAGCGGCTGCTCTTCACCCCGTCGCCGCTGGGCGAGCTGAACGCCATGCTGCACGTCCTCGCCGAGCCCGCGCACCACCCCGAGCTGCACGGCTGGGCCGCCTCCACCGCCGCGACCGTCCCGCCCGAGCTGTCCGAACGGCTGCTGGAGGCCGACTTCCTCTGGCGCTCCTCCCGCGCCGACTTCCTCGTCCCCGGCCTGCCCGGCGCCACCCTCGCCGCCGAACTCGACGCCGTCGACCGGATCGAGGACGAGCAGTACGTCGCCGCGGCGCTGATCACCACCTGCGGCTCCTCCCGGCTCACCCACCGGATGGCCTCCCCGCTCACCGACCCGGCCGCCAACGAGCGCGCCCGCGAGCTCGCCCTCGCCCGCGGCCCCCGGCAGGCCGCCTTCGCCGACCGGCTGCTCGCCGACCCGCCCGCCGTGCGGGCGCTCGTCCGGCGGATGCTGGAGGACTGCGAGGCCGCCTTCTTCGCCGACGCCTGGCGGCGCGTCCTGCCCGACCTCGCCGCAGACGCCCGCCGCAAGATCGACCTGCTCGCCCGCCGCGGCGCCGCCGAGGCCCTGGCCGACGTCTCACCCTCCGTCACCCTCGAACAGGGCGGGGACGGGCGGCGGCGGATCGTCATCGACAAGCTCCAGGACAACGCCACCAGCGGCACCGACAGCAGCGGGGTCACCTTCATCCCCACCGCCTTCGGGCGCCCCCACCTGCTCGTCGTGCACGCCCCCGGCTGGCGGCCCGTCCTGCAGTACCCCGTCGCCGAGGCCGGCGTCCCCGAGCCCGTCTCGCTCGCCCTCGTCCAGCAGCGGCTGGAGGCCCTCGCCCACCCCGTCCGGCTGCGCCTCGCCCGCACCATGGCCCGCGGCCCGCACACCACCGGCGAACTCGCCGCGGCCTGGCAGCTCAGCGCCCCCGAGGTCTCCCGCCACCTGGCCGTGCTGCGCAAGGCCGGCCTGCTCACCACCCAGCGGCGCGGGCGGTACATGCTCTACCAGCTCGACCTCTCCGGCAGCGCCCGGCTCGGCTCCGACTTCCTGGAGGCGGTGCTGCGGTGACCGGGCCCGCGGCGGCGAGCGGTGCGGTCGGTGGCACCGGGCCCGCCGGGGGCGGGCGGTGCGGTCGGTGGCACCGGGCCCGCCGGGGGTGGGCCGCCGTGGGGGCGGCGGGAACAGCGGCGGGGCGCAACACGTTCGTCCGGGCATGACCGACGACGCCACGCCCGCCATCCTGCGCTACGCCGCCTTCACCACCCGCCCCGAGGGCGGCAACCCGGCGGGGGTGGTCCTCGACGCCGAGGGGCTGACCGACCACCGGATGCTCGCCGTCGCCGCCGGGCTCGGCTACTCCGAGACGGCCTTCCTGACCGCCGGCGCGGCCGGGGGCGCCTACGGCGTCCGGTACTTCAGCCCGCTCGCCGAGGTGCCGTTCTGCGGCCACGCCACGGTCGCCGCGGCCGTCGCCCTCGCCGAGCGCACCGGCCCCGGGCGGTTCGTGTTCGGCACGGCGGCGGGCGAGGTGCCCGTCGAGGTCGACCGGGGCGCGGACGGCGTGCTGCGCGCCACCCTGACCAGCGTCGAGCCCCGGGTGGAGGAGGTGTCCGAGGCCGACGTCGACGAGGCGCTCGCGCTGCTCGGCTGGGCCGGTACCGACCTCGACCCGCAGCTGCCGCCCCGCGTCGCCTACGCCGGCGCCCGCCACCTCGTCCTGGCCGCGGCCACCCGGGACCGGCTGGCCCGCCTCGACTACGACTTCGACGGGCTCGCCGACCACATGCGCGCCCGCGACCTGACCACCCTCCAGCTCGTCTGGCGGGAGGCCGCCGAGGTCTTCCACGTCCGCGACCCCTTCCCGATCGGCGGTGTCGTCGAGGACCCGGCGACCGGCGCCGCCGCGGCCGCCTTCGGCGCCTACCTGCGCGAGCAGGGTGCGGTGACGGCCCCGGCGGTGCTCACCCTCCACCAGGGCGAGGACCTGGGCCGCCCGGGCGTGCTGCGGGTCGAACTGCGGGCGGAGGACCGGCGGATCCGGGTGTCCGGCGCGGCGGTGCCCATCCCGTAGGGCCCGGGACGGGGGCGCGGCGGCGGGCCCCGGCCGCCGGCGTGGGAGGATCCGGCGGAGCCGAACGGACGGGGGAGCGATGAGCGGGTGGCGGCTGATGCAGGGGGACACCCTGGTGGGCGAGCTGCACGCGGAGGGCTGCGACATGCCGTGGTTCCGCTACCGCTTCGCCGCGGGCCCCGGCTGGGAGCGCGTCCGGGAGCTGTTCGAACGGCTGGAGACGACTCCCTCCGGGCCGGACCCGGAGCCGAAGCTGCGCGCCGCCGTCGCAGTCCAGGCCGAGGAGCTGCGACTGGTCGCCGTCGGCTTCGACGAACCGGACCTGGCGGTGTGGCGCGGCGGCACCTGCCTGCTCATCGACGGGGACGCGGCCCGGCTGCGCTGCTCCGTACCCGGCGGGCTCTGACGCTCCGGCGGGAAATTCGCTCGCGAAGGGCACGTCGGGTGGGCGAGGCTGCCCGGATGCAGCGAGCCGCCGAACGCACCGTCACCGTCCACCTCACCCACGAGGGCGAGTACTTCGGGCCGCTCGGCCCGTTCGAGGCCGAGGGCGGGTGGTGGTCGTCCGTGGCCCCGGTGGTGGAGCGGGCGTCGGAACTGGCGGGGGTGCCGGTGCTGGTGACCCGGCTGGTCGAGGGGCGAAGCGCGAACGGCGGGCACGGCGGCCGGGTGGACTACCACGCCGAGGCGCTGGCACGGCCGGCCGGGCTCGCCGCCCGGCCCCCGGAGGAGCGCACCGCGGCCCTGCTGGGCCCCGCCGAGCGGCGGGCGGCCTGGGCGACCCCGGCCGGGCTGCGGGACGCCCTGGACTGGGCGCGGGACCGGCTCGCCCTGGC
Organism: Kitasatospora sp. NPDC004745; assembly: GCF_042873275.1. NCBI lineage: Bacteria > Bacillati > Actinomycetota > Actinomycetes > Kitasatosporales > Streptomycetaceae > Kitasatospora > Kitasatospora sp. NPDC004745. Next base: position 20,036 of record NZ_JBIALK010000053.1, read on the forward strand.
GGGGCGTCCGGTGACCGGGCCCGCCCGGCAGATCCGCACCTGGAACCTGTCGGCCCTGTTCCGGATCCCGACCACCCGCGGCGACGCCTGGCTGAAGACCACGACGCCCGCCTTCAACGCCCACGAGGGCGAGGTGATCGCGCTGCTCGGCGGCGTCGACCCGTCGCTCGTCCCGCCGGTGCTGGCCGCCGACGCGGCGGGCCGGCTGCTGCTGGACCACGTGCCGGGCGAGGACTGCTGGGGCCCGTCCGCCGACACCGTCGCCGACGTGGTGCCCCGGCTGGTCGCCGCCCAGGCGGCGCTGGCCGCCGACGGCCGGGCCGCCTCGGCCGGGCTGCGCGACCGCACCCCGCACACCCTCCTCGACCAGGCCGGGGCGCTGCTGGAACGCCTCCCCGGCGTCACCGACCTGACGCCCGGGGAGCTGGCCGCCGTGCGCCGGCTCGTCGAGGAACTGCCCGGACGGCTGGACGAGTTGGCGCACTGCGGATTCCCCGAGACCTTGGTGCACGGGGACTTCCACCCCGGCAACTGGCGCTCGGACGGCGAGCACGCGGTCGTGGTCGACTTCGCCGACTCCTGCCTCGGCCACCCCGCCCTGGACGGCCTGCGCCCGCGCGCCTACCTGGTGCCGGAGCGCTGGGAGCAGTTCGCCGGGGTGTGGGGGCGGGCCTGGCGGGAGCACGTCCCGGGGGTGCGGCCGGAGCGGGCGCTGGAGCTGGTCGAGCCGCTCTACCACCTGTCCTACGCGGTGCGGTACCAGGAGTTCCTGGACCACATCGAGGCGAGCGAACGCCCGTACCACGAGGGGGATCCGGCCGCCGAGCTGCGCGCCGCGCTGGCCTGCGCCGCCCCGGGCCGGGGGTGACGGGGGCCGGTGTGAAGGCGCCCGGGCGCTCCGGACGTGCCGGCGGTGTGGCCCCCCCCCCCGGGGGGGGGGCCCCCCCGGGGGCAAAAAGGCCGGGGGGTACCGGTGGCCCCCGCGGGCCCGGGGGGGGGGTGGGCCCCGGACCGGCGCCAATAGAACCCCCCGGCCC
>NZ_JBIALK010000054.1:0-18228 GCF_042873275.1 Kitasatospora sp. NPDC004745
GGGCGCCGGCCCCCCCGCGGGGGGGGGGGCGGGGGGGCCCCCGGGGGGGGGGGGGGGGGGGGGGGGGGGGGGGGGGCCCCCCCCCCCCCCCCCCGCCGGCCGTGCCGCCGCGCGGTGCGCCGGCGAATGCCTCAGGGCGTTTCGAACGTCAGCAGGACGCGCTTGCGGGTCTCGTCGTGCAGCTCGTCGATCCGCGCCTCGTCGGTGACGTGGAAAAAGGCGTCGTAGGTGTACATCCAGCCCTCGCGGGTGGCCTTCGACTCGCCCCGGCCCGGCACCCGCTGGCCCGCCTGCAGATAACTCTGCTCGAAATCGAATTCGGGCTGCGCGTGCACCCAGTCGAGACCGGTGAATTCCTTGAAGATGCCCGACTCGACCGCGTTGACGAAGACGCCGAGGAGGAAGCCCTCCTTGACCCGCGCGTACTTGCGCGGCAGCGGCTCGCCCATCTGCAGCTTGCGGCCCATCTCCCGGACGTCGGCGTCGAGCCAGGCGATCAGGGTCTTGGCGACGCTGCCGCCGCCGATCCGCGGGTTGATCTCGATGATGGAGACGTTCTCGCCGTCCCACTTGAGCTCGATGTGGACGAAGGTGTCGTCGACCCCGAGCTCGCGCAGCGCCTCCTCGAGGATGTCGCGGATGCGCGCCTCCTCCTCGGCGGAGACGAAGGGGGTGGGGCAGACGTTGGCGGTCTCCAGGCGGAAGCCGTCCTGCTCGGCCCAGAGCAGCTTCTCCTGGATCAGCAGCGGGACGAGGTCGCCGTTCTGGACGAAGGCCTCGAAGGACAGCTCCCGGCCGGCGCCGATGAAGGACTCCAGGAGGACCTCGTTGCGCGGGTCCCAGACCCGGGTGCCGTCGTCGAACGGACCGTGCGGGTGGTCGGCGCGCAGGCTCTCGAAGGTCTCGGCCAGCTCGTCGTAGGCGCGCGCCGGGTCCTTCACGATGTCCACGAAGGCGCTCGCGGTGCCCCAGATCGGCTTGATGACGAACGGCGTGCCGAGGCGCTCGACCGCGGCGGCGACGTTCTCGGGCGTGAGGTCCGCGGCGGCGAACACCTCGGTGTGCAGCGGGAGCTGCTCGGCGAGCACCTCGCGCAGCCGGGGCTTGATGCGGCAGTTGAGCTGCCCCTGGAAGCCGGGGAAGTCCATGCCGAGGCGGCGCGCGGCGCCCAGCTGCACCGGCCAGATCTTGTCGTTGATGATCGAGAACCGGTCGAGCCTGCCCTGGAAGGGGGTGAGGGCCTCCACGACCGCGTCCTCGGAGAAGACGTCGGGGCAGATGACCACCTCGTCGGCGCACTCCTCGTAGACGGAGGCGAACTCCTCGGTGGCGAGGAACAGGACGGGGACGCCGTGCTCGCGCAGACTTCGCGCCCGATTACGCAACTCCGGCCAGAGTTCCATTCCCGGAATGGACACCTCGACGAAATACCCGGTAAGGGACGGGGAGTTGAGTTCATCCGATGCATTCACGCGAGTCAGGCTAACACCGGGCAGCAGGTGCGACAAGGCTCTGCCGGAGCCCAAGTTGTCCGCATACTATTGGGCCTGAACTGTTTCTTTGGGAACATGACAAACTGGACAATCGTGACCCTTGTGGCGATCACGGATTATTTCCCGCGAGTTGCCCCCGGCGCCCGCCGGCCGGTCCGGACGCGGATTTCGATTTCCCGGCGGGGGTTCGACGAAATCCGGAGGGACCTGCGGTACGGTCGGAGGTTGCTTGCGGGTCCTTACCTGCCCTCATAGGATAACGATTCAGGTCATATAAAAATGATGGGTGGTGGGTTGTGACCGAGTCAAAAGCTGCGGGCGCCGACAGCACCGCGGCCATTTCGGCCAGGGGCTTGAAAAAGAGGTTCGGGGACTTCGAGGCGGTCCGGGGCGTCGATTTCACCGTGCCGAGGGGCGAGGCCTTCGGGTTCCTCGGCCCCAACGGCGCCGGGAAGTCCTCGACCATGCGGATGATCTCCTGCATGTCCCCGCGGACCGGGGGCGACCTGAGGGTGCTCGGCATGGACCCCGACACGCACGGCCCGGCGATCCGCTCCCGCATCGGGATCGTGCCGCAGGCCGACAACCTCGACAGCGAGCTGACCGTCCGGCAGAACCTGCAGACGTACGGCCGGTACTTCGGGCTGTCCCGGGCGCACGTGCGGCGCAAGGCCGTCGAGCTGATGGAGTTCGCCCAGCTCTCCGACCGGGCCGACGACGCGGTGGAGCCGCTCTCCGGGGGCATGAAGCGCCGGCTCACCATCGCCCGGGGCCTGGTCAACGACCCCGAGGTGGTCCTGCTCGACGAGCCGACCACCGGACTCGACCCGCAGGCCCGGCACCTGCTCTGGGACCGGCTCTTCCGGCTCAAGCAGAGCGGCGTCACGCTGATCCTCACCACGCACTACATGGACGAGGCCGAGCAGCTCTGCGACCGCCTGGTGGTGATGGACGCGGGCCGGATCGTCGCCGAGGGCTCGCCGGCCGCACTGATCGAGCAGTACTCCACCCGCGAGGTCCTGGAACTGCGGTTCCGGCCCGGCACCCCCGGCCAGTACGTGGGCCAGGTCGACAGCCTGGTGGAGCGGGTCGAGGTGCTCCCCGACCGGCTGCTGCTGTACACGAAGAACGCCGAGGACACCGCGGCCCGGGTGGCCGAACGCGGCGTCGACCCGCTCTCCACCCTGGTGCGGCGCTCCACCCTGGAGGACGTCTTCCTGCGCCTGACCGGCCGAATGCTGGTGGACTGACATGGCCCTCGACACGCACACGCGGCAGGAGGCCCGTGCCACCGGCGCGGTGGTCGGGCCCTGGCGGGCGATGGGCCTGCGCATCGAGGGCCAGTGGGCCTGGTACCGGCGCTACTGGCGGGCCAACCTCTACTCCTCCGGGCTCCAGCCGGTGCTCTTCCTCGGGGCGATGGGCCTCGGCTTCGGCTCCCAGGTCAAGGCCGGCTCGATCCCGGACGGCATCACCTACCTGCAGTACATCGCCCCCGCGCTGCTGGTCAGCGGCGTCATCGCGACGGCGGTGAACGAGTCGGGGCACCCCGTCCTGTCCGGCTTCAAGTGGAAGCGGGACTACGTGGCGATCAGCGCGACCCCGATCACGCCGGAGCAGCTCTTCGGCGGACAGCTCCTCTGGATCGTCATCAGGCTGGCGGTCTCGGCGGGGATCTACGGGGTCGCCGCGCTGTTCTTCGGGGCGTGGACCGGGCCCGGCGTCCTGCTCGCGCTGCCGCTCGCGGTGCTCATCGGGGCGGCCTGCGCGGCACCGGTCATGGCGTTCGCCGCCACCACCCGGGGCGAGGGGCACGCCTTCGTCGCGCTGAACCGCTTCGTGGTGCTGCCGATGACGCTGTTCGCCGGCACGTTCTTCCCGGTCGACCGGCTGCCCGCCGTGGTGCAGCCGCTGGTCTGGCTCTCCCCCGTCTGGCACGGCAACGAGCTGGTCCGGGGCGTCACGCTGGACGGCCTCGCGCCGCTGCCCGCACTGGGGCACGCGCTGTTCCTGCTCGCCATGCTGGTCGCCGGCGTGTACGTCGGCCGCCGGCGCTTCCGCCGCAGGCTGGTGATCTGACGTGGAGAAGCAGATGACTCCCGACGCGCCCGCGGCGCCGGCGGCACCGGCCCCGTCGGGGCCCACCGCCGGCCGCATCGCCGCGCAGGCCCGGCACGGCGGCGGCCCGCTGCTGCGGATCCTGCCGGCCGGCAGCTACTCCGGGCTCGCGCACCGCCTGGTGGAGCGCACCGCGCTGGTCTACTCCCGGGCCTGGCTGGTCCTGGTCTCCGGCGTCTTCGAGCCGCTGTTCTACCTGCTGGCCTTCCAGGTCGGCTTCAGCTCGCTGATCGACGGCGTGACCGGGCCGGACGGCCGCCCGATGACCTACGTGGCCTTCGTCGCGCCGGCGCTGCTGGTGTCCTCCGCGATGAACGGTGCGGTCTACGAGACGCTCAGCATCTTCTACAAGCTGCGCTTCGACCGGCTCTACGACATGATGCTGGCCACCCCGATGGGGGCGCTGGACGTCGCCATCGGCGAGATCTCCTGGGCGGTGCTGCGCAGCGGCCTGTACGCCACGGCGTTCCTCGGCGTGATGGCGGCGATGGGCCTGGCGACCTCGCCCTGGGCGCTGATGCTGATCCCCACCGCGCTGCTGATCGCGACGGCGTTCGCGGCCCTGGGCATGGTGTGCGCGACGCTGCTGAGGTCGTCCTCGCAGTTCGACTACATCCACGTCGTGGTGATGCCGATGTTCCTGTTCTCCACGACCTTCTACCCGATGTCGGTGTACCCGCCGGTGCTGCGGTTCCTGGTGGAGCTCTCGCCGCTGTACCACGGCATCGAGCTGGCCCGCGGGTTCTCGGTCGGCGCGCTCGACCCCTCGATGATCGGGCACGCCTGCTACCTCGCGGCGCTCGCCGCGGTGGGCCTGTACGGCGCCTCGCGCCGGATCGGCAAGCTGCTGCTGAGCTGACCGGAGGGCGTACGGCGACGGGGCGGGCGGTCGGGACGAGGAGTCCCGGCCGCCCGCCCCGCGTTTCCCGCGGAAGCGGGCCCGTCGAGCGGGCCGGCCGAACCGGCCCGCTGAACGGGCCGGCTGACCGGGTCGGCTAAATGGTGGGGGCCAATTCGTACCACTTGACCGGCGGCTGGTCGGCCTGCACCGGGAGCAGGAACCGGTGGAGTTCTATGTCGGCCAGGACGTAACGCTGGAAGCCGTCCCGGAAACGGTGCCGGATCGCCTCGGAGCGCTGCTTGTAGTCGTTCTTGGTCAGTAGACGGAGAACGGCCGCCTCCGGCTGGAGCATGAACACGAATTGACCCTCGACCCCGTTCATGTACCGCGAGTGGTCGTGCGGGTAGATCGGCGCGAAGACGCTGATGAAGCATTCCTCGCCCTCGAGGACGAGGAACCACTTCGGGTCGGTGGCGGTTTCCGGGTCCAGTCCGGCCGGGGCGGCGTCCGTGAGATTCCTGTGCAGGAATTCGACGAAGTTCCGGAAGACCTGCTGGAGGTCCTCGAAGGATTCACCGAAAACCCGGGTGGGGAACGCGTACACGTACCCGTCGATGACGTCGTGGTCCTGCACCCGGATGAACTGGCGCAGGGTCGGCAGCGACGCCTTCATGTTGTCCTCGAACGAGAGGGCCTCGTCGTAGGACGGCGGCCCCCAGAGGACCGACTTCTGGGCGAAGGGGCAGAAGGTCTGCATCTGGATGGGACGGATGAGTTCCGTCGTCACCGCGCGCGACGGGTCGAACTCCGTCTCCCGGGACCGGCCGTCCAGGGTGCGGGTGTGCTCCAGGTGCCCGTTCAGGTGGGCCCCCAGGTCGTCGTGCGAGTCGAAGCCGGCGAACGCCGCCCGCAGCACCCCCGGGATCAGGCCGTGCAGGGCGACGACCCGGGGGTCGCTGCCCTGCCGGGCCTCGGAGCGGTAGAACGCCATCGTGTAGTGCACCGGCTCGACCGCCGCGGCCACCAGGGCCGCGACCTGCTCCGGCTCCTGCCGACCGGCGCGCCACAGGGACGCGTCGGTCAGGTCGGCCGGCATCGCGGCGTCGTTGCAGGCCTGCTGCATGGAGACGCCGTAGGCGTTGGCGAGCGCGAGCGCGGCCACCACGATCTCGACCAGGGGCCCCTTGGCCGCGGCCGGGTCGGCGCCCCCGGCGGCGAGCCGCCCGAGCGCGTCGACCTCGGCGGCCAGGTGCGCGTCGGTCGGGAGGGGGGCCCAGTAGTGGCCCCTCTCCTCGACCAGGCGGTGCACCGCGTCCTGGAGCCGGGTCACGTGCAGCTTCACTTCTGGTTCCCCCTTGCTGTGCTGTGCCGTGCGGTGGTGCGTCGCAGCCGGTCAGACCGTGCCGTCGACCGGGGCCTTGCGGACCAGGAACGGGCCGATGGCCAGGTAGTCGATCTCGGTCCCCAGGAAGGTGTTCACCGCGTCGGCCGGGGAGCAGATGATCGGCTCCTGGTCGTTGAACGAGGTGTTGAGGACCATCGGGACCCCGGTCAGGGCCCGGAACTCGCTGATGATGCCGTGGAAGCGCGGGTTCACGTCGGCCCGGACGGCCTGGATGCGGCAGGTGTTGTCGACGTGCAGCACCGCGCCCATCCGGTCGTGCTTGTCGGCCTTCGCCGGGTACGCCATCAGCATGTAGTCGGCGGCGGTGGTCTCCTTGGCGATCTCGAACCACTCCGGCACCTCCTCGCTGAGCACGCTGGGCGCCAGCGGACGGAAGTACTCGCGGTGCTTGACCTTGTGGTTGAGGTCGTCGCGCATCTCGCGGCGGCGCGGGTCGCCGATGATGCTGCGGTTGCCCAGGGCGCGGGGGCCGAGCTCCATCGAGCCCTGGAACAGGCCGATGACGTTGCCCTCGCTGAGCAGCTTGGCGACGTCCTTCTCGAAGTCCGCGGCGCGCACGACCTCCAGGCCCTCGCGGGAGGCGAGCTCGGCCTCGATCTCGGCGTCGGTGTAGGACGGCCCCCAGTAGGCGTGGCGCATCTCGGGGGCGCGCTCCTGGCCGAGCACGTCGTTCCACACGTGCAGGGCGGCGCCGAGCGAGAGGCCGCCGTCGTGCGCGGCGGGCTGCACGTACAGCTCGTCGAACGGGCCCTGCTCGAAGGCGACCTGGTTGGTGACGCAGTTCAGCGCGACGCCGCCGGCCAGGCAGAGCCGGCTCGACCCGGTCAGCGCGTGCAGGTGGCGGGCCATGTGCAGGACCAGCTCGTTGGTCTTCTCCTGCAGCGCGGCCGCGATGTCGTGGTGGACGTCCTGCAGCTCGTCGTCCCGCTCGCGCGGGGCGACGCCGAGGACGGACTCCAGGCCCGAGGTGTCGGCCGACGGCGGGTAGTACAGGATGTCGCTGAACTTCAGCAGGTCCTGGCGCATGTCGAAGCCGCCGTCCTCGGTGGTCCAGGCGAGCCGGTCGAAGGCCGCGGCGAAGCGCTGCGGGTCGCCGTAGGCCGCGAGGCCCATCACCTTGGCCGCGTCGTAGACGCCGAAGCCGAGGAAGACCGAGACCAGCTCCCACAGGTAGCCGATGGAGGCCGGGTAGCGGACGCTCTGCACGCAGTCCAGCTTGGCGCCCTTGCCGTGGTAGAGCCGGGTCGAGTAGGCGTCGTCGCCGAGCGCGTCGACGACCAGCACCGCGGCGTCCTGGAACGCCGACGCGAAGTAGGTGGACGCGCCGTGGGCGGTGTGGTGGGCCACCCAGTGGAACTCGCCGACGAAGCCCAGCTCGGCGAACTTCTTGGGGATGTTGGGCAGCGTGGCGAGGAACAGCGACTGCTTCTCGACGCTGTCCCACGGCGAGGGCAGGCCGCCGTCCAGGACGGCCCGGATCTCGTCGGGGTCGGCCGCGCAGGTCACGTGGTCGACGTCCGCCATGGTGATGCCGGCGCGCTCCAGGCAGAAGCCGATGGCGTTCATCGGGAGCTCGTCCGGGTTGTCGGCGCGGGCCTCCTTGCCGTGCTTGACGCGGTTGAAGCGCTCCTCCTCCGCGGCGGCGACGACCGCGCCGTCCTTGAGGAGACAGGCCGAGGACTCGTGGTAGACCGAGTTGATGCCGAGGATGTACATGTGGGGCTCCCTTGGTGTGGTGTCAGATCAGCGGCTGGTAGGCGAGGTTGGGGAAGTAGTCCTCCCTGGTGCCCTCGCGCCGGACGTCCCAGGTGGCGCAGTGCAGGGAGCCGCCGTACTCGAAAACGTTGCGGAACGGGATGGGGAAGACCTCGAAGCCGAGCTTGTCGAGGAGGTCCTGGAGCGGCTTCTCCTGCTCCTCGCAGATGACCTTGGTCGGCGAGATGCTCAGCACGTTCATCGACAGCCACTTGGACGACTGGCAGTACAGCGGCATCTCGTCGTTGCCGAGCACCGGCTGCGGGACGTCGACCAGCTCCCAGTCGTTGTCCAGGAACATCTTCTCCTCGCCCTCGCGCAGCGGCCGCTCCGGGTTGGTGAGGATCAGGCCCGGGCGCACCGGCACGAAGGTGCAGTCGATGTGCGAGGGGAAGAAGTCGAGCGGGAAGTGCACCGGGTGCACCCGGAAGCCGCGCGGCTCCAGATGTCGCTTGAGCCAGTGGATGCCCGCGCGGTTGGTGGTCATCGACTCCTGGACCAGGATGTCCCGGCCGAAGCGGCTCATGTCGGCCGCGTCGAAGACGACCTCGTCCTGGTTGATGCAGAACTCGAAGGAGTGCATCTCCTCGTGCCGCTTCTCCAGCGGCCAGTCCCAGAACTCCTCGCGGTACATGCCGTCGGCCATCGACGGCTTGGGGGCCGTCGTCCACTCGACGCGGGGGTCGGCGTTCCAGTACTCGTAGACCAGCTTGCGGTAGGGCTGGTACTCGAAGTACCGGGCCCGGCGCGACATGGTGGCCTCGATGATCTCGTTGCCCATGGTGATCATGACGTCGCGCGGGCAGACGGCGCAGTACTGGTTCTCCACCTCGAAGTCCGGGGTGCGGACCGGGGCCGAGAAGTCGTGCAGCTCGGGCCGGCGCACCGTGACGCCCTGGGACTCCAGCAGCGAGGCGAGCCCGGCCAGCTCCTCGTTGGCCAGGTCGACGGCCTCCTTGGACTTGGGGCCGGTGGGGAAGGGGGTGCCGGGGGCGTTGCGGACGGAGGGGCGGCTGCCGGGCTCGGTGGGCTCGAAGTTGGCGTTGTCGGCGGAGCCGACGACCATCTCCTGCAGCGGGTCCCACTCGTTCCAGGAGTTGACAACACTTGAGGTCTGCACGGATCTGCTTCCTATCTCTCGGAGTGTGCGGGCTCTACGCGGTCGGTCAGTCGTACGCCTTGGAGAAGAGGTCGACCACGTACGGGCCGAACTCGACGGCCTCGTAGCGGGGCGGGTTGTCCGCGTCGCAGCAGACGGCGAGCGGCTCGATCAGGGCGTCGTACCGCGGTTCGAAGAAGAAGGGGACCGAGTAGCGGTCCACCGTGCCCGGCAGCGTCACCCGGTGCCAGGTGGCGCGGTACCGGTCGTTGGTCCAACGCTGCATCATCTGGCCGATGTTGACCAGGAAGGTGCCGGGGATGTGCGGTGCGGAGATCCACTGGCCCTCCGGGTTGCGCACCTCCAGGCCGCCGACCTCGTCCTGCTGGAGGACGGCCAGGAACCCGTAGTCGACGTGGGCGCCGAAGCCGTGCTCCACCTCGTCCATCGGGAGCGCCTCGGGGGCGGCCCGGCCGACGGTCTCGTTGTACGGCGGGTAGTGGACCATCCGCAGGTCGCTCAACTCCACGCCGTGGTACGGCGCGAAGTGGTGCTCGTCCAGGCCGAGGCTGAGCGCCATGCCCGCCGCGATCCGCCCGCTCAGCCCGTACAGCTGGTCCCAGGCGCGCATCACGGTGGTGCGGAACTCGGGCAGGGCCGGCGGCCACTGGCCGGGGTCGTCGAGCGGGTGGGCGTCGGCGCTGCGGGCCGCCGCGGCCTTCGCGATGGTGTCGGCGTTCCGGCCGGAGCGGGGCTGCAGGTCCAGGCACTCGTGCCAGTCCGTCTTGCCGCCGGTGACCTCGCCGCCGAGCGGCACGTAGCCGCGGAACTGTTCGGTGATGCCGAGCCGGATCCGCATCTTCTCCTCCAGCGGGAGGGCGAAGAACTTCTGCGCGGCGTCGAACAGTTCACGGCTGTCGGCCTCGGCGATCCCGTGGTCCCTGACGTAGAAGAAGCCGACGTCGAGGCAGGCCGCACCGATCTGCTCCACGGTCTCCCGCAGCGCGGCCGGGTCCGGGTCGGGGGTCACCAGCGGGGCGATGCTGATGACCGGGACCTCCTTGAAGGCCGCTCCGCTGCTCTGTTCGCTCAACGCTCCGCTCCGTTCTCGTTCTGCGCGTCCCCGGCGTCCCGGCCGGGATCGGTCACGTCCATGCGCTCCGGCAGCCCGTCGACCCGCTGCCCCGGGTCGGCCACCAGGGCCCGCAGCAGGGCGACGAAGTGGTCGCCGTGGCCGCGGACGGTGGCCTCGTCGAAGAGGTCCGTGCGGTAGTCGAAGTCGAGCCGCACGCCGCCCTCGTGCTCCAGCCCGTCCAGCCGGAAGTCGACCAGGGCGAACCGGGTCGGCACCGGGCGGTACTCGGCCGTCAGCCCGTCGAACTCCGGGCACGGGGCGGAGCGGTCCATGTTGAAGACCGTGCGCAGCGGCAGCGGGAAGGCGTCCGGGGCCGCGCCCAGCGCCTCACGCAGCCGGGCGAACGGCACCTCCTGGTGCTCGAAGGAGGCCAGCACCTCCTCCCGGGTGCGGCGGAGGTGGTCGGCGAGCGTCGCACCGGGGGCCAGCGTGCTGCGGACCGGGAGGAAGTGGGCGCAGTAGCCGACCACCGACTCGCTGCCCTTGAAGGCCCGGTTGGCCTGCGGCGTGCCGATCACGACGTCGCCCTGGCCGGTCAGGCGGTGGGTGAGCAGGGCGTACGCGGCGAGGAGGGTCATGAACAGGCTGGCCTTGTGGGCCCGGCCGACCTTCTTCAGCGCCTCGCAGAGCTCGGGCTCCAGGGTCATGGTGATCCGGGCGCCCTGGTGGGTGGGCACCGCGGGGCGCTCGCGGTCGGCGGGCAGCACGGTGTCCGGGAGGCCGTCCGCGAACCGGTCCAGCCAGTACTGCTGGTGCTCGGCGAGCTCGGGGCGGCGGCGCTGCTGCCAGGCCGTGAAGTCGCGGTGCTGGGACGGGCGCGCCAGACCGTGCGGGGTGCCCCGGCGCTCGGCGGTGTACAGCGCCGCGAGCTCCTCGGTCAGGACCGACACCGACCAGCCGTCCGAGACGACGTGGTGGGTGAGCAGCGTCAGCTCGTGCAGGTCGTCGGCGAGCCGGAGCACGGCGATCCGCGCCAGCGGGCCCGCGGCGAGGTCGAAGGGCACGGCCATCGCGGCGTGCCACCAGTCGGCGACCGCCTCGTCGGTGCGGCCGGCGGCGGCCGCGGTGAGGTCGACGACCTCGACCGGCACCACGGTGCCCGGCCGGACCTCGGCCGCCCCGCCCTCGGGGAACACGGTGCGCAGCGCCTCGTGGCGGGCCGTCAGCGTGCTCACCGCGCGGCGCAGCGCGTCGACGTCGAGGGGGCCGCGCAGCCGGATCGACTCGGGGACCGCCCAGGACGGCGCGCCGGCGGCACCGGCCCGCTCCAGGGCGAGCAGCTCGCGCTGCTCCTCGCCGAGCGGTGCGGCGGTGGTCGTGGTGCCGGGGGCGGGCGGCAGGAACTCGCCGTCGCGCATGGCCGCGATCGACTCCTTGACCGCGGTGATGATGCCCTCGATGTCCTCGTCCGTGTGCGCGGTGGACAGGAAGCAGGTCCGGCCCTCCCACAGGTAGATGCCGCGGGTCAGCAGGTGGAAGTGGAAGACCTCGATGTCCAGCGGCTGGTAGGCGTAGCTGGCGTTTCCCTTCCAGGCGAACCGGAAGACCGAGGCGAAGTGCAGCACCCGGATGGGCACCTCCCCGGCCTCGAAGAAGGCGTTCAGGGTTTCGGCCAGGTAGGTCGTGCGGGCGCTCAGCCGCTCCTGCAGCGCCGGGCCCTGCTCGCGCAGGTGCAGCAGGATCGCCCGGGTGCTGGCCATGGCCAGCGGGTGCATCTCGAAGGTGGAGCCGATGTAGGTCTTCTCGCTGTCCGGGTCGGGGCCCGGGCCGTCGGCCCACACGCCGCCGTCGACCTGGTCCAGGAACTCGGCCCGGCCCGCCACCACGCTGACCGGGAGACCGCCGCCGACGACCTTGCCGTAGGCCGCGAGGTCGGCCCGGACACCGAAGTGGGCCTGTGCGCCGCCGGGGTGCACCCGGAAGCCGGTGATCACCTCGTCGAAGATCAGCGGAACGCCGAGGCGGGTGGTCAGGGCGCGCAGCTCCCGGAGGAACTCGGCCGGCTGCAGGGTGGGGTTGCGGCTCTGCACCGGCTCCACCAGCACACCGGCCAGCTCGTCGGCGTGCTCCTCGATGGCCTTGAGGGAGGAGGCGGCGCCGTAGGTGAGGATCAGCGGGTCCTGGGCGGCCTGCGGGGAGATGCCGGGGGCCATCGGCACCGAGTGCGAGGGGTCGTTCAGCACGTCCGGCAGGGCGAGCACCCGGTCGTCCTGACCGTGGTACGAGCCGGAGAACATCACGAACCGGGACCGGCCGGTCTTGGCCTGCGCCATCCGCAGCGCGCCGCGCACCGCGTCGGTGCCGGTCACCGCGAAGAACAGCCGCTCCATGCCGGTCATCTCGCAGATCAGCTGCGCGACCTCGTCGGAGAGCGCCGAGATGGGGCCGGTCTGCAGGGCGAGCTCCAGCTGGGCGGCGACCGCCCCGGTGACGAACTCCGGGTCGTGCCCGCAGAGCAGGACGCCTACGCCCATGGCGACGTCGATGTACTCGTTGCCGTCGACGTCCCAGAAGTGGGCGCCGCTGGCCCGCTCGCCGATGACCGGGTAGGAGACCGACCGGGTCTCCGGGCGCACCGAGCGCATCCGGGTGTCGGCGCGCAGCGCGCGGTAGTCGACGGCCCGGGCCAGCGAGCCGGCCGTGCGCTTCTTGTAGGTCTCCAGCAGGTCGTCGAGGTGCTGCTGCTGGCGGGCGGTCAGCTCGCGGGGCGGGGCGCCGGCGGAGGCCGGGCGCTTCGCGGCGGGCGCGGCGGGGCGCACGGCGGGCAGGGCCGGACGCGCGGTGGGCACCGGCGCGGCCGGGATGACGGCCGCGGCGGCCGGGGCGGCGCCGTGCTGGGCGAGGACCTCCAGCTGCCGGGACATCACCTCCAGCTGGGCGGCCATCAGCGCGCCGATCGAGCCCTGGTCGCCGACGGAGCCCTGGACGGTGAGCGGCCGGGCGGCCGGAGGGGTCACCGGGGCGGCCTGGGCCTCCACGGGTGCCGGGACGGCGACGGCGGCCGGGGCCGGCCGGTCGCCGGGCACCGGGTGCCCGGCCGGGAGCTCGGCGTCCAGGTGGGCGGCGAGGGCCTCCGGGGTGTCCAGGTCGTCGAAGAGCCGCCCGACGGTCAGCGTGATGCCGTACAGGTCGGTGACGTCCTGGATGATCCGCACCATCAGCAGCGAGTCGGCGCCGAGGTCGACCAGGCTGGCCCCGGGCTCGACGTCCTGCAGGGCCAACTCCAGGCCCGCGCCGACCCGCTCCCGCAGGTCGGCCAGGATCAGCTCCCGCCGCCCGGCCGCGGCGGCCGCGGTGGCCGGGGCGGCCTGGGCGGGGACCTGCGCCAGGGGGGTGGTGTGCTGGGGCACGGTGGTTTCTTCTCTCTGCGTGAACCAGTGGGGGCTGCGCTGGAAGGGGTAGGTCGGGGCCGGGACCCGCCTGCGGGCGTACTCCGCGTCGAAGGCGGCCCAGTCGACGTCCACCCCGGCGGTGTGCAGTTCGGCGACGCTGTGCAGCAGCTGCTTCCAGTCGTCGCGGCCCTCCCACAGGGAGGACAGCCAGCGCACCGCGGGGCCGGTCCAGCTCTGCCGGCCGAGCAGTTGGAGCACCGGCTGCGGGCCGATCTCCAGCACCGCGCCGCACTCCTCGCCGGCGAGCACCGCCATGCCGTCGGAGAACCGGACCGGCTCGCGCATGTGGCGGCGCCAGTAGGCGGCGTCCACCGCGTCGATCGGCGTCCCGGTGACGTTGGAGATCATCCGGATCCGGGGGGCGGTGTAGGCGACGGTGGCGGCCAGCGCCTCGAACTCGGCCAGCGCGGGCTCGATCATCGGCGAGTGCGGGGCGTGCGGGATCCGCAGCGGCCGCCCGTCCAGGCCGCGCTCCTTGAGCTCGGCCAGCGCCCGGGAGACGTCGTCGGCGACCCCGGCGATCAGGGTCTCGCGGGGGCCGTTCATCCCCGCCGTGCTCACCCGGCCGGCGAGCCCCGCGAGGACCGGCGCGACCTCCTCGGGCGAAGCGAAGACGGCGGCGGTCGCCCCGCCGGTGGTGGTGGCCTCGATCAGCCGGGCCCGGCCGGCGACCAGCCGCAGGCCGTCCTCCAGGGAGAAGAAGCCCGCGACGCAGGCGGCCGCGTACTCGCCGGTGCTGTGCCCGAGGACCACCCGGGGCTCGACGCCCCAGGACCGCCACAGCTCGGCCAGGGCGTACTCCAGCGCGAAGATGGCCGGCTGGGCGTGCGAGGTCCGGTCGAGCAGTCCCGTGCCCGGGCCGTCCGGGGCCGGGTACAGCACGTCGAGCAGCGGGGCGTCCAGCAGGCCCTGCTCGCGCAGGATCGCGTCGCAGCGCTCCAGGGTCCGGCGGAAGCCGGGGTGGGTCTCGAACAGCTTCCGGCCCATGCCGGGGTACTGGGAGCCCTGGCCGGTGAAGAGGAAGGCGACGGCGGGCCGGCCGGTGGCGTGCCCGACCGAGACCCTGGCGCGGCGGCCCTCGGCGAACGCGGACAGCAGCTCGGCGGCGGCGGTGCCGTCGGCGGCGGACAGCGCGAGCCGGTGGGCGAAGGCCGTCCGCCCGGTGCCCGCGGTGAACGCGGTGTCGGCGAGCTCCGCCGCGGACCGGCCGCGCAGCGACGCGGCGTAGCGGCCGGCGAGCTCGCGCAGCGCCTCGGGGCTGCGGGCGGACAGCGGCAGCACGTGGTGCGGCCGGTCCGGGGCGCCCGTGGTCTCCGGGTTATCCGGGTTGTCCGGGTTGTCCGTGGCTCCGGGGGTGTCCGAGCCGGTCGGCGCGGCCTCCAGGACGATGTGGGCGTTGGTGCCGCTGAAGCCGAAGGAGCTGACGCCGGCCGCCCGGGTGCCCTCGGGCCAGGCCCGGACCTCGGTCGGCACCTCGACGGGCAGCCGGTCCCACGCGATGTGCGGGCTGGGCCGGTCGAAGTTGAGGTTCGGCGGGACCTCGCCGTGCCGCAGCACCTGCACGGCCTTGATCAGGCCGGCCACGCCGGCGGCGGCCTCCAGGTGCCCGATGTTGGTCTTGGCGGCGCCGATCAGCAGCGGACCGGCCGTGCCGCGGTCCCGGAAGACCGTGCCGAGGGCGTCCACCTCGATCGGGTCGCCGAGCTGGGTGCCGGTGCCGTGCGCCTCGACGTAGCCGACCTCGTGCGGCGCGAGCCCGGCGTCCGCCAGCGCCTGCCGGATGACCTCCTGCTGGGCCGTCCCGCTGGGCGCGGTCAGGCCGTTGGTGCGGCCGTCCTGGTTGACGGCCGTGCCCCGGATCACCGCGTGGACGGTGTCCCCGTCGGCGAGCGCGTCGTCGAGCCGCTTGAGGACGACCACGCCGCCGCCCTCGCCGCGGGCGTAGCCGTCCGCGCGGGCGTCGAAGGTCTTGCAGCGGCCGTCGGCGGCGAGGGCCGAGCCCTTGCAGAAGGCGATGAAGGCGTCCGGGGACAGCATCAGGCTGACGCCGCCGGCCAGGGCCAGGTCGGACTCGCCGGTGCGCAGGCTCTGCACCGCCAGGTGCACGGCCACCAGCGCCGACGAACAGGCGGTGTCCAGCGCCAGGTTGGGGCCGCGCAGGCCCAGGTGGTAGGAGAGCCGGCCGCTGGCCACGCTCAGCGCGGTGCCGGTGACGTCGTGCATCTCCACCGACTCCGCGCCGCGGACCTGCATCTGCTGCAGGTACTCGGCCTCCGAGATGCCGACGAACACGCCGGTGCGCGAGCCGGTGAGCGAGCGCGGGTCGCGTCCGGAGTCCTCCAGCGCCTCCCAGGCCACCTCCAGCAGCAGCCGCTGCTGCGGGTCGAGGCGCTTGGCCTCGCGCGGCGAGATCCCGAAGAAGGTCGCGTCGAACCCGGCGACGTCGTCGAGGAAGCCGCCCCGGCGGCAGTACATCCGGTCCTCGGCCGCGGGGTCGGGGTCGTAGTGGGCGTCCACGTCCCAGCGGTCGGCGGGGATGTCGCGGATCGCCTCGCCGCCGGAGCGCAGCAGCTCCCAGTAGGCGTCCGGGTCGGGGGCGGAGGGCAGGCGGCAGCCCATGCCGATGACGGCGATCGGCTGGGCCCGGTCGCGCTCCAGCTCCTTGACCCGGGTCTTCAGGGTCCGGATGGCGGTGAGGGCCTTCCGCAGCCTGAGCGCGTCGGGGCTGTCATGTCGGTCGGTCACGGCGTGGTGTCCTCGTCGTCGTTCAGCAGGAGGTCGAGCTCGCGGTCGACGCTGGCGCGCAGGTCGTCCAGCTCGAACTCGTCCGGGGTGTCGGACTCGGGGTCGGATCCGGTGGCGGTCTCCAGGCCGAGCTCCCGGACCAGGTGGGCCTGGAGCTGCTCGACCGTGGGGTGGTTGAAGGCGATGGTGGAACCGAGCACCACGTCCAGGTCGCGCTGCAGGCGGTTGCTGAACTCGACCACCATCAGCGAGTCCATGCCCAGTTCGGAGAAGGCGGTGTGCCCGTCGACCCGGTACCCGGAGGGCAGTTCGAGCAGCGCGGTGAGCTGCTGCTCCAGGTACTGGCGGAGCAGCCCGTCGCGTTCGGCGGCCGGGGCCTGCACCAGCCGGGTGCGCCACGGTTCGGCCGCGGCGGGCGGGGCCGCGGCGTCGGCCCGCGGCCGGGCCGGGCGGAGCGTGGGCATGACGCCGATCTGGGCGACCGGCGCCCCGAGCAGCGCGGTGAGCGCCGCCAGGCCCTGCTCGACCGGGATCATCGCCACGCCGCTGCGGGTCATCCGGTCCGCCAGGTCCGCGGCCATGCCGACCTCGGCCCAGGGGCCCCAGTTGACGGCGAGTCCGGGCAGTCCGAGGGAGCGGCGGCGGGCCATCAGGCCGTCCAGGTAGGCGTTGGCGGCCGCGTAGTTGCCCTGGCCGCCGTCCTCCAGCAGGGCGGCGACGGAGGAGAAGGCGGTGAAGAAGTCGAGGTGGATGCCGCGTTCGCGGGTGATGCGGTCGAGGGCGTGGGCGCCGTCGACCTTGGGGGCGAGGACGCGGTGGAAGCGTTCGGGGGTCTGGCCGGCGAGGACGCCGTCGTCGAGGACGCCGGCGGCGTGGACGATGCCGCGCAGTGGGGCGAGGGCGTGGGCCCGGTCGACGAGTCGTTCGACGTCGGCGGGGCGGGAGACGTCGGCGGTGAGGAGGTGGACGCGGGCTCCGGCGTCCTCCATGGCGCGGACGGCGGCGCGGACGTCCTCGGTGTCGCGCGGGGTGCGGCCGGCGAGGACGAGGTGTCCGGCGCCCTGTTCGGCGAGGCGGCGGGCGACCTGCAGGCCGAGGCCGCCGAGGCCGCCGGTGATGAGGTAGCCGCCCTCCCCCGACAGTTCGACGCGCTGGTCGAAGGTCAGCACGACCTTGCCGGTGTGCCTGGTGTGCTGCATGTGGGTGTAGGCCTGCGCCGCCCGGGTCCGGGGGAACACCGTCACCGGCAGCGGCCGGAGCCGGCCGGCCGCGAACATCGCCCCGAGCTCCTCGAACAGTCCGGGCAGCAGCGTGGCGTCGAGTTCGGCGTCGTCCCCGAGGTCGAACGGGAAGTACCCGGCGTCCGGGCGCTCCCGGCGCATCCGCTCCGGCGACCAGATGCCCAGCTTGCCCATCTCGACGAAGCGCCCGTCCTTGGCGAGCACGGAGAGGCCCGCCGGGATGAACTCGCCGTTCAGGCTGTTGAGGACGACGTCGACGCCCTGCCCGCCGGTGGCGGCCGCGACCCCGTCGGCGAACGAGGTGCTGCGCGAGTCGAAGACGTGGGCGACCCCGAGGGCCCGGACCGCGTCGTGCTTGGACGCGCTCGCGGTGGCGAACACCTCCGCGCCGAGCGCCAGGGCGATCTGCACGGCGGCGCCGCCGACCCCGCCGGAGGCGGCGTGGATCAGCACCCGCTCGCCGGCCCGGAGCCCGGCCAGCCGGGTGAGCGCGTAGTGGGCGGTCAGGAAGGCCAGCGGGACGGTGGCGCCCTCGGCCATGGTCAGTCCGGCGGGCAGCGCCGCGACCTGGCCGGCGCCGACCGTGACGAAGTCGGCGAAGCCGCCCTCGGCCATCGCGATCACCGGATCGCCGACGGCCAGTCCGGTCACCCCGGCGCCCACGGCGGCCACGACGCCCGCGCACTCGAAGCCCAGCGGGACGTCCGCGGCCCGGTCGAGGCCGTACGCGTCCGCGTAGTGCTCCCGCATCATGCCCAGCATGATCAGCACGTCGCGGAAGTTCAGGCCGGCCGCCCGCACCCGGATCTCGACCTCGCCCGCGCCGGGCGCCCGCCGCTCCAGCGGCTCGGCCCGCAGGTCGTCCGCGGTGCCGTACTCGCCGAGCACCAGCTTGACGGCGCCGGTGTCGGGGGTGGGGTTGGTGGTGGGGGTGAGGGTGGGGGTGTGGCGGGTGGTTCCGCGCAGGGCGCTGTGGGGGTGGTGGGTGGTGAGGGCGTGGTGGG
>NZ_JBIALK010000055.1:0-16370 GCF_042873275.1 Kitasatospora sp. NPDC004745
AGCCAGTAGTGGTGGTGGGTGAAGGGGTAGGTGGGGAGGGGGAGGTGGGGGTTGGGGGTGTGGTTGGTGGGGTGGTGGCCGTGGGTGTGGGTGGTGGCGAGGGCGGTTTGGAGGGTGTGGGTTTCGGGGTGGGGGTGGTGGAGGAGGGGGGTGGTGTTGGGGGTGAGGGGGGTGAGGACGGGGTTGGGGCCGAGTTCGAGGGTGAGGGTGATGCCGGCGTTGGTGAGGGTGGTGGTGGTGTCGTGGTAGCGGACGGGTTGGCGGATGTGGTTGGTCCAGTGGGTGGGGGTGGTGGGGTCGCCGGTGGTGGCGATGGGGGTGTGGGGTTGGTGGTAGGTGAGGGTGGTGGCGACGTTGTGGAAGGCGTCGAGGATGGGGTCCATGTGGGGGGAGTGGAAGGCGTGGCTGACGGTGAGGTGTTTGGTGCGTCGGCCTTGGGTGTGGAAGTGGTGGGCGATGTGGGTGGCGGTGTGGTGGTCGCCGGCGATGACGAGGTCGGTGGGGGTGTTGATGGCGGCGATGGTGACGGTGTCGGTGAGGTGGGGTTGGAGTTCTTGTTCGGTGGCTTGGATGGCGATCATGGCGCCGCCGGTGGGGGCTTGGTGCATGAGGGTGGCGCGGGTGGCGACGAGGTGGGCGGCGTCGGGGAGGGTGAGGATGCCGGCGGCGTGGGCGGCGGTGAGTTCGCCGATGGAGTGGCCGGCGAGGTGGTGGGGGTGGATGTCGTGGTGTTGGAGGAGTCGGAAGAGGGCGGTTTCGAGGGCGAAGAGGGCGGGTTGGGTGTAGCGGGTTTGGTTGAGGAGTTCGGCTTCGGGGGTGTGGGGTGGGGCGAACATGAGGTTGCGGAGGGGTTGGTCGAGGTCGAGGTGGGGTTGGAGGGCGTCGAGGGCTTCGTCGAGGGCGTGGGCGAAGGCGGGGTGGGTGTCGTAGAGTTCGCGGCCCATGCCGGGGTGTTGGCTGCCTTGTCCGGTGAAGACGAAGGCGAGGCGGGCGGGGGTGGTGGCGGTGCCGCGCAGGAGGGCGGGGTGGTCGTGGTCGTGGGTGAGGGCGTCCAGGGCGGCGAGGGCGGTCTCGCGGTCCGTGGCCAGCACCGCGGCACGGTGCTCGAGTCCGGCTCGTCCGTTCGACAACTGGGCTGCCACGGAGTTGAGTTCGATCGACGGGTGGGCGAGCAGGTGGTCCCGGAGCCGCTCGGCCTGGGCGCGCAGGGCGGGCGCGTCCTGAGCGGAGAGCGGCCAGAACGCGGGCCCGGCGGCCGGGGCCGGCACGGGTTCGGTGCGCGCGGGCGGGCTGGGCGGTGCCTGTTCCAGGATGACGTGCGCGTTGGTGCCGCTGATCCCGAAGGAGGAGACGGCGGCGCGGCGCGGCCGCCCGTGCTCGGGCCAGGCGGTCTGCTCGGTGAGCAGTTCGACGGCGCCCGCCGTCCAGTCCACGTGCGGTGAGGGAGCGTCGACGTGGAGGGTGCGGGGCAGCACGCCGTGCCGCATCGCCTCGATCATCTTGATGACGCCGCCGACGCCGGCGGCGGCCTGGCTGTGCCCGATGTTGGACTTCAACGAGCCGAGCAGGAGCGGGGTTTCACGGCCCTGACCGTAGGTGGCCAGGAGTGCCTCCGCCTCGATCGGGTCGCCGAGCCTGGTGCCGGTGCCGTGCGCCTCCATGGCGTCGACCTGGTCGGGGGTGAGGCCGGCGGAGGCGAGGGCCTGGCGGATGACGCGCTCCTGCGCGGGCCCGTTGGGGGCGGTGAGGCCGTTGCTGGCGCCGTCCTGGTTGATCGCCGAACCCCGCAGGACGGCCAGGACCTGGTGGCCGTGGCGGCGGGCGTCGGAGAGCCGCTCGACCAGCAGCAGGCCGACGCCCTCGGACCAGGCGGTGCCGTCGGCGGAGGCGGCGAAGGCCTTGCAGCGGGCGTCGCCGGCCAGACCGCGCTGGCGGCTGAACTCCAGGAACATGCCCGGGGTGGCCATCACGCTGACGCCGCCGGCCAGGGCGAGGTCGCACTCGCCCTGGCGCAGGGCCTGGGCGGCCAGGTGCAGCGCGACCAGCGAGGAGGAGCAGGCGGTGTCGACGGTGACGGCCGGGCCCTCCAGACCGAAGGTGTAGGCGATCCGGCCGGAGGCGACGCTGGACGTGGTGCCGGTGAGCAGGTACCCGTCCAGTCCCTCGGCGGGCTCGTGCAGCCGGGCCCCGTAGTCGAGGTTGGTCGCGCCGACGAAGACGCCGGTCGCGCTGCCGCGGAGCCGGTCGGGCGCGAGGCCGGCCCGCTCGAAGGCCTCCCATGCGGTCTCCAGCAGCAGGCGCTGCTGCGGGTCCATGGCGAGCGCCTCGCGCGGACTGATGCCGAACAGCCCGGCGTCGAACCCGGCGGCGTCGTGCAGGAACCCGCCCTCGCGGACGTAGGAGGTGCCGGGGTGGTCGGGGTCGGGGTCGTAGAGGGCGTCGAGGTCCCAGCCGCGGTCGGTCGGGAAGGGGCCGATGGCGTCGGTGCCGTCGAGGACGAGCCGCCACAGGTCCTCGGGGGAGGCTACCCCGCCCGGGTAGCGGCAGGCCATCGCGACCACGGCGATCGGGTCGTCGTCCGCCGTGGACGTGCGGGTGGCCGGTGCGGCGGCGTCGGGGCCCTCGGCGCGCTCGTGCAGCAGGCGGACGACGGCCTCGGGCGTCGGGTGGTTGTAGACGAGGGCGGAGGGCAGGCTGAGGCCGGTGGCGGCCTGGAGCCGGTCGCGCAGTTCGACGCCGGAGAGCGAGTCGAAGCCCAGGTCCTTGAAGCTGCGAGCCGGGTCGACGGCGTCCCCGGTGACGTGGCCGAGCACGATGGCGGCCTGGGTGCGGACGAGGTCCAGCAGATCGGAGTCCGTGGCCGGACGGCGAGCGGGTGCATCGCCGGGGGCGGACCGGGTGTGCTCCGGGGCCCGAGCCTCCGTGCCGTCAGGGTCAGCCGTACCGTCCGGGCCGTCCGGGCCGTCCGGCGCGAGCGGGGTGTCCAGCCAGTGCCGGGAACGCTGGAAGGCGTAGGTCGGCAGTGGCACCGCCCGCCCGCCCGGCAGGGCCGGGGAGCCGCTCCACTCCACCGGCGCGCCGTGCGCGTGGGCGCCGGCCAGGGCGGTGAGCAGGGTGGTCGCCTCGGGCCGGCCGCGGCGCAGCACGGCGAGCAGGAGGTGGTCGTCGCCGGTGCCGGCCAGGCTGTCGCGACCGAGGCCGGTCAGGTGCGCGTCCGGGCCGAGTTCCAGGAACACCCGGGCGCCGGCGCGCCGCAGCGTGTGCAGCCCGTCGTGGAAGCGGACGGCCGCACGGATGTGCCGGGCCCAGTACGCGGGGGAGGTGAGCTCCTCGGCGGTGGCGAGTTCCCCGGTGACGTTGGAGACCACCGGGATCGCGGGCGGGCGGAACTCCAGCCCCGCGGCGACGCGTTCGAACGCGGCGAGGATCGGGTCCATGTGCGGCGAGTGGAACGCGTGGCTGACGGCGAGCCGCCGGGTGCGGCGGCCCTGCGCGGCGAGTTCCCCTGCTACCCGCAGTAC
The DNA here is from genome assembly GCF_042873275.1 of Kitasatospora sp. NPDC004745. NCBI lineage: Bacteria > Bacillati > Actinomycetota > Actinomycetes > Kitasatosporales > Streptomycetaceae > Kitasatospora > Kitasatospora sp. NPDC004745. The sequence continues at coordinate 3,522 of NZ_JBIALK010000055.1, forward strand.
CTCCTCCTCGTCGCCGGAGAGCACGACGGCCTGCGGGCCGTTCACGGCGGCCAGCGACACCCGGTCGGAGAGCAGCGGCAGCACCTCGTGCTCGGCCGCGGCGACGGCGACCATCGCCCCGCCTCCGGGCAGCTCCTGCATCAGCCGGCCGCGGGCGGCCACCAGGGCGGCGGCGTCGTCCAGCGAGAGCACCCCGGCGGCGTGGGCGGCGGTGAGCTCGCCGACGGAGTGCCCGGCCAGGTGGCCGGGGGCCGGGGCGAAGCGGCGGACCAGCCGGTAGAGGGCGGTGCCGACGGCGAAGAGGGCGGGCTGGGTGTAGCGGGTCTGGTCGAGCAGGGCGGCATCGGGGGTGCCGGGTTCGGCGAACAGGAGGTCGCGCAGCGGCCGGTCCAGGTGCGGGTCCAGCGCGGCCAGCGCGGCGTCCAGGGCCTCGGCGAACTCGGGGTAGGCGGCGTACAGTTCGCGCCCGGCCCCGGGGCGCTGGCTGCCCTGGCCGGTGAACAGGTAGGCGGTGGCGGCCGGGGTGGTGCCGGCCCGGCCGCGGACCACCGCCGGGTGGTCCTGACCGGCGGCCAGTGCGGCGACGCCGTCGAGGAGTTCGGCGCGGTTGGCGACGAGGAGGACGGCGCGCTCGGCGAAGAGCGTCCTGGTGGCGGTGAGCGCGTGCGCGGTGTCGGCCGGGCGGGTGTCGGGGGTGGTGGCCAGGTGGTCGCGCAGCCGGCCGGCCTGGGCGCGCAGCGCCTGCGGGTCGCGGCCGGAGAGCACGAAGGGCAGCGGTCCGGCAGAAGTGGCCGGGGCGCCGTCCGCGGTGTGCCGGGTGGGTGCCGGATCGGCCAGCACCACGTGGCAGTTGGTGCCGCCCATGCCGAAGGAGCTGACACCGGCGACGAGCCGGCGGCCGTCGTGCGGCCAGGGCCCGGTCTCGGTGCGGACCCGCAGTCCGAGTTCCGCGAGCGGGATCTCCGGGTTGGGCTCCCGGAAGTTGAGGCTGGCCGGCAGCCGGCGGTGGGCGATGGCCAGTGTGGTCTTCAGCAGGCCTACCAGGCCGGCCGCGCCCTCCAGGTGCCCGACGTTGGTCTTCGCCGACCCGACCTGCAGCGGGGCGGACCGGGCGCGCCGGCCGCCGCCCGTGCCGAGGACCGCGCCGAGCGCCGCCGCCTCGATCGGGTCGCCGACCGGGGTGCCGGTGCCGTGCAGCTCGACGTACTGGACGTCGCGCGGGGACGTTCCGGCCCGGGCGTGGGCCTCGCGCAGCACCGCCTGCTGGGCCTCCCGGGCCGGGACGGTCAGCCCGTCGGTGGCGCCGTCGTTGTTGACGGCGCTGCCGAGGATGACGCTGTGCACGCGGTCGCCGTCGGCCAGTGCCCGGTCCAGCGGCTTGAGGACGACGGCCACACCGCCCTCGCCGCGCACGTACCCGTTGGCGCGGGCGTCGAAGGTGTAGCAGCGGCCGTCCGGCGAGAGCGCGCCGAAGCGGGCGCTGTCGGCGCTGGAGGTGGGCGAGAGGATCAGGTTGACGCCGCCGACGAGGGCGAGGTCCGACTCGCCGCGGCGCAGGCTCTCGCAGGCGAGGTGGACGGCGACCAGCGAGGAGGACTGGGCGGCGTCCACGGTGAGGCTGGGGCCGGTGAGGCCGAGCACGTAGGAGAGCCGGTTGGCCAGGATGCCGCGGTGCAGGCCGGTGACGGAGTGGCGGTCGGCGGCGGCCTCGCCGCGCCGGTGGTGCAGGGCGGCGTAGTCGTCCCAGATGGCGGCGGCGAACACGGCGGTGCGGCTGCCGGCGAGCGAGCCGGGCACGATGCCGGCCTCCTCCAGGGCCTCCCAGCCGAGTTCGAGCAGCAGCCGCTGCTGCGGGTCCATCGCGGCGGCCTCGCGGGGCGCGATGCCGAAGAAGCCGGCGTCGAAGTGGTCGACCCGGTCGAGGAAGGCTCCGCGCTGCGGGGCGGCGGCGGACCAGCGGCCGGCGGGCGGTTCTCCCACGGCGTCGGCGCCCCGGCGGAGCAGCTCCCAGAACGCGGAGGGGTCCGGCGCGCCGGGCAGACGGCAGGAGAGTCCGATGACGGCGATCGGGGCGGAGTGGTCGCTGCTCATGGTCTGTGCCGTGCTCCCTCGTAGTGGACACCCAGGTCAGCCCACCGTCACGGGCGTCCCTAACGGAGGCCTTGCGGCCCTCTAAAGCGGGGCGGAACCAGCCGATCCACCGGCTCACCCCACTCACCCAGCCGGCCACCGGCCACCACCACGAGCCGGCCGGCCCGCGGACCATGGGCTCGCGGATCACGGCGCTCGGGCATGCGGCGACGCCCGACCGGTGGTGCGGGTCGGGCGTCGTGGTGGTGGAGGCGCGCCGCTAGACGGGGGCGCTGGCGAGGTCGTAGACCGCCTGGAGCGAGGGCGCCTCCAGCAGGGCGGCCAGCGGCAGGCTGCGGCCGGTCTCCCGCTCCAGCGCGGTGAGCAGCCAGAGCAGGTGCACGGAGTCCCAGCCGGGCACGTCGTCGAAGGAGGCGGTGGCGTCCTCGGTGCCGATCGGCAGGCCGAGTTCGTCCTGGATGAGGGCGATCAGGTCGTCCACGCTGTTCATGCGCGGTCTCCTCGGGGTTCGGTGCCGGAGCCGGAGCCGGGTGCGGCTACGGAGACGGGTCCGGTTCCGGCGCCGGTTTCCGGTGCGGGACCGGCGAGTTCGGAGTCGAGCGTGACCCAGGCGGGCGGGGCGAGCGGTTCGGCGAGGTCGTGCCGGAACTCGGCGGAGGCGCCGTCCGCCTGCTCGGCCACGGCGGTGAACCCGTAGCGCGGGAAGAGGTCGCGGACGGTGCCGTTGCGCGCGGAGGGCCGGTAGCGGCCGCGGACCTCGCGGACGCCGGTGGCGGCGGCGTGCCGGAGGATCTCGGCGAGGGCGGCGTGTTCGACGCCGCGGGAGAAGACCCGGCAGCTGAGCAGGAAGTTCTCGACGTCCAGTCGCGCGCCGTCCTCCTCGCGGCGCAGGAGGACGGCGCCGACCAGGCCGTTCTCCCCGAAGCGGTCGGCGGAGCGGACGGCCAGCACCAGGTGGTCCGGGTGTTCGGCCCGGGCGGCCACCTCGGCGGGCTGGAGCCGTTCGGTGGTGAGGTTGAACTGGTTGGTGCGCAGGGTGAGTTGGGAGATCCGTGGAACGTCCTGCGGGCGGGCCCGGGTGAGGCTGACCCGGACGTCGAGTTCGGCCAGGTAGTCGTCGAGGGAGGAGAAGCTCTGGAGGAAGTCGCCGCGGGCGAGCTCCTCCCGGTACCGGGCCGGGCGGGCGCGGTCCTCGGCGGTGGCCTCGCGGACGTCGAACCAGCCGTCGCGCAGCAGCCGGGGCAGGTGCAGGGCGGGTTCGCCGTCGAGGTCGACCACGGCGACGGCGGGCAGGGCGGCGCGGACGGCGCCGCGTTCGAAGGGGCTGTCGTCGGCGAAGACCACGCTGTCGATGCCGAGGTTGAGCGAGTCGGCGAGCGAGGTCAGGTTCTCGTCCTTGGGGCGCCAGTTGGCGATGACCCGGACGAAGTCCTCGGTGCGCAGGACGCTGTCCGGGTGCTCGGCGAGGACCTGGGCCACCGGCTCCGGGTCGTTCTTGCTGACGGCGGCCAGCAGGACGCCCTGGGAGGTGAGCTGACGGATCGCCCGCTGGAAGGTGCGGAACGCCTCGCCGGTGTGGGTGCCGGCGAGTTCGATGCCCTCGGGGCCGTCGTCGCCGAGGATCCCGCCCCACAGGGTGTTGTCCAGGTCGACGGCCAGCACCTTGCGGGTGCGCCCGGTGAGGGCGCGGGCCAGGTGCCCGGCTTGCCGGGCGTAGGCGGTGAGCAGGGCGGGGGAGAGGTGGGCCTTGGCGTAGGCGTCCAGCCGGGGGTCCTGGACCGGGACGCCCTCGTTGGCGAGCGGTTCCAGGTCGAGGACGACGGTGGCGGGGTGTTCCTCGCCGATCCGCAGCAGGCGCGCGTTGGCCTCGCGCCAGATCGCGCCGAGCCGGGCCCGGGCGCGCAGGTCGACCAGCTGGGCGGTGTGCCGGTGCAGCAGCGGGAGGGTGTTGAGGACGAGCGTGGCGCCGGGTGCGGTGGCGGCGAACCGGGCGGCGAGCCGGCCGAGCAGCGCCGTCTTGGCGGCGAGCACCGCCTCGACGTCGTCCGGCCCCCAGGGGAGGGGCAGTTCGTCCAGGACGACGGCCGGGTCGAGCACGCAGAGGACCAGCTGGGGCGCGGCGGCGTAGAGCCCGGAGCCGGGGTCGGAGAGTTCGAAGACGTAGCTGTCGAAGTCGGTGAAGTGCGGGCGCAGCAGCAGGCCGTGCCGGGCGAGCTCGGCGGTGAGCGCGGGCCGGAGCGAGGCGAGCGTGCCGTGGCCGGTCACCGCGATGGTGACGGCGGTGGTGCCGGGGTGCAGCCGGAGCACCTCGTCGGGGTCGAGCCTGGCCAGCAGGTTGCCGGCGAGGGCGAGTTCGTCGTCGCCGGCGCCGTCCAGCAGCCGGGGTACGGCGGGGTACTCGGCGGCGAGCCGCCCGGCGCGGTGCAGGGTGCGCAGGCCGTCGGTGGTGGTTCCCATGGTGGTGTCAGTCCCTGGGGGTGGTCGGGTCGCGTCGGTGCGGGCAGTCTGTCCGGCGGGGCTAAAGCAGCTCTGAGACCGGGCTGAGCCGGCGGGCGAGCAGGTCCAGTACCTCGGCCCGGTGTTCGACGAGGTAGAAGTGCTCGCCGGGGAAGACCCGCAGGTCGAACCCGGCGGTGGTGTGGGCGGACCACGCGGCCGCTTCCAGCAGGGTGGTCCACGGGTCGTGGTCGCCGGTGAGGGCGAGCACGGGCACGTCGACGGTGGCGCCGGGGGCGGGCCGGTAGGTCTCGATGGCGCGCAGGTCGCTGCGGACCGCGGGCAGGATGAGCTGCAGCGCGTCCGGGTCGGTGAGCAGGCGCCGGTCGGTGCCGCTGAGGTCCTCCAGGTGGGCGGCGAGCCCGGCGTCGTCGAGCCGGTGGTACGCCTCCCGGCGGGCCTGGGAGGGCGCCCGGCGGCCGGAGACGGCGAGGAGTTCGGGGCCGTCGTCGCCGGCCAGGCGCCGGGCCACCTCGAAGGCGAGCGCGGCGCCGAGGCTGTGCCCGAACAGGGCGTACCGGCCGCCGGCGACGGCGGAGCGCAGCGCCGGGGTGACGAGGTCGGCGAGCTCGTTGAGGTTGTCGATGCCGGGCTCGCGGTAGCGGTCCTGCCGCCCCGGGTACTGCACGGCGAGGATCTCCACGGAGGGGTCGACGGCCTCGGCCCAGGGCCGGTAGGTGCCGGCGGAGCCGCCCGCGTGCGGGAAGCAGACGAGGCGGACGGCGGCGTCGGGGCGGTCCTGGTAGCGGCGGATCCAGGTCTGGGCGGGTGCGTGCGGACTCATGGTCGGGCTCCCTGGTGCTGGCGTGGGTGCGTGGGGTGGTGCCGTGGACGTGGGGGGAGGCGGCGCGGGCGGGGAGACGGCGGCCGGGTCGAGGCGGGCCCGGTTCAGGCGGCGGTGGAGAGGTCCAGGCTGCGGTCGGAGAGCAGGATCGCCCGGTGCACGTTCTGCAGGGCGGGGCCGGGTTCGATGCCCAGCTCGCTGTTGAGCGTGTGCCGCGTGGAGCCGTAGACGTGCAGCGCGTCGGCCTGGCGCTCGGAGCGGTAGAGGGCGATCATCAGCTGCCGGCGGAAGCCCTCGTGCAGCGGGTGTTCGGAGGTCAGCGAGTAGAGCCGGCCGACGAGTTCCTGGTGCCGGCCGAGGGCGAGGCCGGCCTCCACGTGCTGGTCGACGCAGCCGAGGCGGGCCTGCTCGATCCAGGCCACGAAGCCGTCCAGGATCGGCCCGGCCCGCAGGTCGCCGAGGGCGGGGCCGCGCCAGAGGCCGAGGGCGTCCTCGAAGGCGGCGGCGGCCTGCTCGGGCCGGTGCTGCCGTAGGGCGGCCCGGCCCTCGCCGGTGAGCCGCTGGAACTCCCGGGCGTCCAGCCGGTCCTCGCCCAGCTGGAGCGAGTAGCCGGGCGAGCGGGTGACGATCGGGGTGCCGGGGACGCCGTCCCGGGCGAGGAACTTGCGCAGCTGCGAGATGTAGACGTGGATCGCCGCGAGGTAGCGCCTGGGCGGGCGTTCACCCCAGATCTCGTAGCTGAGCTGTTGGACCGACACCACCTCGTCGGCCCGGACGAGCAGGGCGGCGAGGACGACCTGCATGTTGCGCGCGTTGATGGCGGACGGCCGGTCGTGCGGCTCCGGCCGGATCCGCAGGCTGCCGAGAATTTCGTACCGCATGACTACCCCCAGGTCGGCGTCGTGGTTCGCCACCAATCTGCACCGCGGTGGCGGCCCGGCACATCAGCGGAATTACGTACCGTCCCGGCGGTACGGGTACGAGGGGCCCGGCCGGGCCGGAACGCTTCAGGGCCGGTTTAGGCCTGCTTGAGGCGGCGGCCGGACACTCGGCCGCCGGACCGGTGGGCGCCGGGCCCGCACCCGGACGGAACGGAGAGGCGACGGCTGATGGCACGGTACTGGGCGGGGTGGTGGGAGCGGATGGCGCCCGGGCTGAGCGCGCTGGCGTGCGGCTGGGGCCTGGGGCCGTGCGTGCCGGTGCCGGAGGCGCGGGGGTGGGCGGAGCCCGGTCCGGCGGTGCTGCCGCCGGCCCATCCCGAGCGGCCCGCCGGGCACGTCCCGCCCACGGACGCCGAGCGCGCGCTGTGGCGGCAACTGGACGGCGTCGGCTCCGCTTGAGACCTGACTGCTCGTCAAATACATGTCAGGAATGGCACATTGATGTGGACGCGGAATTTCGCCGTGTAAATTTTCCATTGCCGACGAGGCCCGGCGCTGGGCGTTTGGCTACGGTGGGCCCATCGCACGCCTGATCGATGAGCGGCGGGGCAGTCGCACTCGGATGGGGGATCCACGAGTGCCGCGCGCTGGAAGGGAACACGACCTATGGCGTCCACGGGGGATCGGCAACCGAACGGCTCGGACCCGGAGGTCCGCACGGCGGAGGCGGCGGCACTGCACGCGGTGCTGGACGCGCTGTCCGACGGGCGGGGCCGGCTGGTGGAACTCGTCGGTGAGCCCGGCGCGGGCAAGACCCGGCTGCTCACCGGACTGGCGGAGGAGGCGGAGCGGCGCGGCGCCGTCGTGCTGCGCGGTCGCGCCACCGAGGCCTCTTCGGCCCTGCGCTGCCAGGTCCTCGTCGACGTGCTGGGCCGCTGGGGCGGCGCCGGCCTGGACGAGGCCCAGCTGGCCGCGCTCGGCGAGCTGCTCCCGCAGCTGGCCCTCGGCCCCGGCCCGCAGACCATCCCGGCGGACCTGCCGCCCGCCTGGTGGCTCTGCCACTACTACGCGACCCTCGTCCAGCGGCTGAGCCTCTGCGCCGGCCGGGGGCTGGTGCTGCTGCTGGACGACGCCCACTGGCTGGATCCGGGCACGCTCGAACTGCTGGAGTACCTCGGCCAGCGGCCGGTCGCCGCCCCGGTCGCGGTGGTCGTCTCCTACCGGCCCCGCCAGGCGCCCGCCGAGCTGGCCGGGACCTTCGCCCAGGGCGTCGAGCTCGGCACCGCGGGGCGGGTCGAGCTGGCGCCGCTGGACCCGCGCCGCAGCGCGGAGCTGGCCGGGATGCCGGTGGACTCGCCGGCGCTGCGGCGACTGCACCGGGAGTCCGCGGGCAATCCGCTCTACCTGCTGACGCTGTTGGACCAGGCGGCCGAGGCGCCCGGCGCGGAGAGCGCGGACGGTGCGGAGGCCGCGGACGGTGCTCGGGCGGCGGCCCCGCCGGAGCCGGTCGAACCGGCGCTGCCGGTGCGGTTCGGCGCCCGGATCTCCGCCGAGTTCGTCGCACTGGACGAGCAGTTGCAGCAGGTCGCCGCGGCCGGTGCGGTCCTGGGCGAGCGTTTCGACGCCGCCGGCGTGGCCGCCCTGATCGACCAGCCGAAGGAGCGGACCTGCGGGCTGCTGGACGGGCTGGTCCGGCGGGACCTGCTGCGGACCGTCCCGGGCACCGACCAGCTCGCCTACCGGCACCCGCTGGTGCGCCGCGCGGTGTACGCGGCGGTGGACGCCTGCTGGCGGATCGAGGCGCACCGCAAGGCGCTGGACTTCCTGTCCGCACGCGGCGTGCCGGACGCCGAACTGGCCGAGCACGTCCAGCGGTCCGGCCCCGGCGACGGCGAGCGGGACCACCTGGTGCTGGCGGCGGCCGCCCGGGTGGCCCTGCTCACCGGGGACGCCCGCGCGGCGGCCACCCTGCTGCCGGAGGCGCTGCGGCTGCTCGCGGTCCGCGGGAAGGCGCGGGAGGCGATGGAGTTGAGCGCGTTCGCGCTGAGCGTGAAGTCGGCGGCCCGACCGGCACCGGAGCTGCTGATGGGCTGTGGCGTCCCGCTGCCGACCCCGGCCCTTCCGGGAGTGCCGGCGGAACCGGCGGGCGCCGCCGTCGAGCTGTTCGCGGCGCTGACCGAGCGCGAGCGGGAGGTGGCCGACCTGGCCGGAACCGGTCGGCGCACCCGGCAGATCGCGGCCGAGCTGCGGCTGAGCCCGCGCACCGTGGACGTCCACCTGACGCGGATCTACCGCAAGCTCAACATCAGCTCGCGGGCCGCGCTGGCCCGGATGGTGGTCGAGTCCGGGCGGGCCGGCGGCCTGGCGGGGTAGCGCCCGTCCGGCCCCTGCGGCCCCTCCGGCCCTCCGGCCCCTGCGGCCTGTCGGGCCCGGGTGGGTGGCTGAGCGGTCGGCGCGGCCCGGTGCGGTCGGGCGCGGCCCGGCCGAGCCCCCGGGCCGGGCCACCGCGTGGCTGCGGCGGGCGGCGGTTCCGGCGGGCGGCGGGCGGAGGTTCCGGCGGGCGGCCTGACGGGGGCGACGGCTCCAACGGGCCGTGGGCGAAGGCTCCTTGCTATTCGGAGGACCCCTCCGTATTGTGTTCGACGCGGCCCGGGACGTCCCCTGTAGCGGCCCTGGCCGCGCCTTCCCGGCCTGCCCGCCGGAGGTGCCGGCCGTCCGCCGGCCCGCCGCCCGCCGGTCGTGCCCGCGCCGCGCGCGGGCCGCGCGCCGTCCCGCCGAGGCACCGGCGCCGGCCCGACCGGCCGCCCGCCTTCCTTCCCCGCCCCGCCCGCCGGGGCCGCGCCCACTCCGGAGGACCCGCATGTCCCAGCCCGGCCCCGTGCCGCTCTCCGTACTCGACCTCGCGCCCGTCCTCGACGGCCGGACCACCGCCGACGCGCTGCACGACAGCGTCGCGCTCGCCCGGGCCGCCGAGGAGCTCGGCTACCACCGCTACTGGGTCGCCGAGCACCACAACGCCCCGGGCGCGGCGAGCAGTGCGCCGGCCGTGCTGATCGGCCAGATCGCCGCTGCCACCAGCCGGTTGAGGGTCGGCTCCGGCGGGGTGATGCTGCCCAACCACGCCCCGCTGGTCGTCGCCGAACAGTTCGGCACGCTGTCCGCCTTCCACCCGGGCCGGATCGACCTCGGGCTCGGCCGCGCCCCCGGCACCGACCCGGTGACGGCCCAGGCGCTGCGCCGCGCGGCCGGCCCGCTCGCCGGCGGGGACTTCCCCCGCCAGGCCGTCGAGCTGCTGGGCTACTTCGACGGCCCGCAGGACGACGCCGCGGCCGGCGTGCGGGCGGTGCCCGCCGAGGGCAACCGCCCCGAGGTGTGGGTGCTGGGCTCCGGACTGGGCAGCGCCGAACTGGCCGGCTCGCTCGGCCTCCCCTTCGCCTACGCGCACCAGTTCAACGCGGAGCTCACGGTGCCCGCGCTGCGCGCCTACCGGGAGGCCTTCCGCCCGTCGGCGGTGCTGGAGCGGCCGTACGCGCTGGTGGCCGCGTTCGTGCTGGCGGCGGAGACCGACGAGGAGGCCGACCTGCTGGCCGGCCCGATACGGGTGGCCGCGATCCGTACCGTCCGGGCCGGCGGGCGGCAGAACGCCTACCCGACGCTGGCCGAGGCGCAGGCCTACGAGTACAGCGCGCACGACCGGCAGATCGTCGACGGCTTCCTCGGACGGCAGGTGATCGGGGGCCGCGCGGAGGTCCGTCGCCGGGTGGCCGACCTGATCGCGGTCGGCGCGGACGAGTTCATGGCGATGACGGTGGCACCGGACTTCGACACCCGGCTGGCCTCCTACCGGATCCTCGCCGAGGAGGTGGCCGCGCTCGGCTCGGGCCCGCTCGCGGGCGCGCGGCGCGGCTGACGCGCAGGCGGCGGCCCGGCCCCGGTGGGGCCGGGCCGCCTCGCCGTGCCCGTCGGCCGGAGGCCCCGGAGCCGCGCGTCGACGACGGGTCCGGGACGCGTCCTACGGCCGCAGGCCGCGCGCCACCACGTCGAAGAGCCGCTCGAACTGCTCCTCGTCCCCGTTGCCCTGCTCCAGGGCCCAGACCAGCGCGTTCACCAGCGTCACCGCGTCCGGGACCGAGACGTCGGCGCGGACGCCGCCCGCGAGCTGGGCCTGCCGGAGCAGGGTGCCGGCGGCGGTGAGCATGCCCGCGCAGGACTCGAAGTCGGTGTGCTCGTCGACCAGGTTGACCATCACGGCCGAGGCCAGGCCGCGGAAGCGGGTGGCGTAGGCGGCGAGGTCGCGCAGCCAGGCCAGCAGTCCGGCGGTGGGGTCGGCGGAGGCGGTCAGGTCGCGGGCGCGTCCCTCCAGGGTGGCCATGCTGTCCTGCAGCACCGCCTCCAGCAGGGCGGCGCGGGTGGGGAAGTGCCGGTAGAGCGTGCCGATGCCGACTCCCGCCCGGCGGGCGATCTCCTCCAGCGAGGCCTCGGTGCCCTGTTCCTCCAGGACGGTCGCGGCGGCGGCGAGCAGGCGCTCGTAGTTGCGGCGGGCGTCGGCGCGCATCGGGCGGGCGCCGGCGGCGCGCGGCCGGCCGGTGGGCTGCCCGGGCCGGTCGGGCCCGGTCTCGGGGGCGGTCTGGTCGGGCTGGGCGGGCTTCGCGGACCGAGGCGGCGTCATGTTCTCTCCGGGAGGCGGGTTCTGGGGTCTTGACGGTAGCGGCTTGCGGGTGATCGGCGGCGCTCCTTGCTTGCGAAGTGGAGGTGTCCTCCGTATTCTATGTGGAGGGGCCCTCCTGTTCTACCGGTGCTCCTTCCCGACGTACGTCCGACGTTCCTGTGAAGTCCCCGGTCCCTGCGCCCGCTCCTCGGCGCGACCGGACCCGTCCGCCGGATCCGCGGCCCGCCCCTGACGGGCCGCCGCGCGCCCGCCCGTGCCAGGGCCGGCCCGTCGGATCCCACACCCACGTGCTCACGGCCCTGTGGAGGCTATCGTGACGACCTCGTCCACCCCGTCCCCGACCCTGAAGGACGAGGCGGATCCGCCCGCGCCCGCCCAGGCCGGACCGTCCCGTCCGGGCATCACACTGGCGATCATCGCGGTCTGCCAGCTGATGATCATCCTGGACGCGACCATCGTCAACGTCGCCCTGCCCGACGTCCAGAAGGACCTCGACTTCACCGGCTCCGACCTGTCCTGGGTGCTGAACGCCTACGCCCTGACCTTCGGCGGGCTGCTCCTGCTCGGCGGGCGCTTCGGCGACATCCTCGGGCGCCGCAAGGTCTTCGTGATCGGCGTCGCGGTCTTCACCGGCGCGTCCCTGCTCGGCGGCATCACCCCCAACGGCGGCCTGCTGCTGCTCGCCCGCGCCCTGCAGGGCATCGGCGCCGCCCTCGCCGCCCCCGGCACGCTCTCCCTCATCGCCACCAACTTCCCCGAGGGCAAGGCCCGCACCAAGGCCATGGGCGTCTACGGCGGGGTCACCGGCTCCGGTGCCGCGCTCGGCCTCATCCTGGGCGGAGTGCTCACCGACACCGCGTCCTGGCGCTGGGTCTTCTTCGTCAACATCCCCTTCGGGATCCTGATCGCGGTGCTCAGCCCGCGCTACGTCCGCGAGTCCGAGCGCCACCCCGGCCGCTTCGACCTGGTCGGCGCGCTCACCTCCACCGCGGGCATGGCGCTGCTGGTCTACGGCTTCATCAACGCCGGCGCCAAGAGCTGGGGCGACACCACCACGGTGCTCTGCTTCATCGGCGCCGTCGTGCTGCTCGGCGCCTTCCTCCTGGTCGAGACCCGCGCCGCCCAGCCGATCCTGCCGCTGCGGCTGTTCCGCGACCGGGACCGCACCATCCTGCTCGGCGCGATGCTCTTCCTCTCCGGCAACCTGGCCGGGATGTTCTTCTTCCTCACCCAGTTCGTCCAGGAGGTGATGAAGTTCAGCCCGATCAAGGCGGGCTTCGGCTTCGTGCCGGTGGCCTTCGCGCTGATCGCCGCCGCGGGCGTGGTGATGAAGACGCTGACCAAGGTCGGTGCCAAGCCGTTCATGCTGGCGGGTGCGGTGCTGGTCACCGCCGGCATGGTCTGGCTGGCGCAGCTGGACGCCGACAGCGGCTACCTGTCCGGGCTGTTCGGCCCGATGATCCTGATCGGCGTCGGTGCGGGCTTCTTCACCGTCCCGCTGAACATCATCGCCGTCGCGGGTGTGGAGCAGGAGGACGCGGGCGCCGCCTCCAGCCTGCTCAACGTGGTCACCCAGGTCGGGTCCGCGCTCGGCCTGGCCATCCTGGTCACCGTCTTCAGCTCCACCGTCAAGGACGAGACGGCGCACCTGCCCACGGACGTCGCCCCCGCCGACCTGCCCTCGCACCTGCTCGCGGTCGGCAGCTCGGCGGCCTTCTGGGTGGGCGCGGCGCTGGCGCTGGTCGCCGTGGTCGCCGCACTGGTGGCCCGGTCCCGGGAGATCCCGGACGACCCGGCGGCGGTGCTGACCACCGTGCACTGACCGCGGGGCACTGACCGCGTGTACTGACCACCGTGCACCGATCGCCGTGTGGCGGGCGCGCGCGGCCCGGCACACCGCGCAGGGGCCGGGGGGGGGGGGGGGGTGG
>NZ_JBIALK010000056.1:0-13168 GCF_042873275.1 Kitasatospora sp. NPDC004745
AGTCCATGCGGAGCATCGGCGACTGACGAGAAGCCGGCGAGGTGCGTGCCCCGGCGGCGACCGCCTGGCGTGATCCGAAAGACACGCCCTAGGCCCGTCCGCAGGGCCTGTCCGGTGCCCGGCCGTGGGGCCGGGCGCCGGCTCGCGCAGGAAGCGCCGCCCGGGGGCGGCACCCGTACCGTACGGGTGCCGCCCCCGGGCGCGTCGCGGGCCCGGCGTCGCGGTCGGGGCCCGGCGTCGTGGTCCGGGTCCGGCTCAGCCCAGCAGCCCGGCGAGCACGGCCGCCGTCGCGTCCAGCAGGTCGTCGGCCACCGCGCCGCCGGCCGCCGTCCGGGCCAGCAGCCCCTCGCGCGCGGCCAGGATCACGGCGGCGGCCTGCCGGGCGGTGGCGCCGGGCGGCACCAGTTCCGGCAGCGCCCGCTCCAGCACCTCGGCCAGCGCCGCGGAGACGGCGTGGTCGTGCGCGGCGACCTGCTCCGCCAGCCCCTCGCTGCGGGCGGCGACCAGCCGGAACTCCAGGAAGAGCAGGATCCACCCGGTTTCCGCCGGTTCGACCCTCAGCAGCGCCTCGACCAGCACCCGGGCCCGTTCGGCCGGGGTGAGCGCGGCGCGGACGGCGGCCAGTTTCTCCAGTTCGGCCATCCGCTCGGTGGCCTGGTCGTCGAAGAGCGCCAGCAGCAGGTCCTCCTTGCCGGCGAAGTTCGAGTAGAAGGCGCCGCGGGTGTATCCGGCTGCGGCGCAGACGTCCTCGATGCTCGTCCGCGCGAAGCCGACGGTGAGGAAGAGGTCGCCGGCCGCGGCCAGCAGCCGGGCCCGGGTGTGGACGCGGCGGCGGGGCGGCTTGGGGGCGGTGGCATCGACAGGGGGCGGGTTCACAGCAGAACGATACATGGTGTATTCAATACAGGTCGTATTGAAACCGGGGAGGACCACCGCCATGAGCCGACTGCTGATCACCGACGCCCACCTGCTCCACCCCGAGGACGGCACCCGCACCGACCGCGGCTGGCTGGAGGCCGCCGACGGCCGGATCACCGCCACCGGCACCGGGCGACCGCCCGCCGCGGGCGAGGACGTCCGGGTGCTCGACGCCGCCGGTGCCACCGTGCTGCCCGGCCTGATCGACGCGCACGTCCACCTGCTGGTCACCACCCTCGACCTGCACGACGTCGCCAACTGGACCCCCGGCTACGCCACCGTCCGCGCCCTCGCCGAGGCCGAACGCATGCTGCGCCGCGGCTTCACCACCGTCCGCGACGTCGGCGGCGCCGACCACGGCATGGCCCGTGCCCTGGACGAGGGGCTCGCGCTCGGCCCCCGCCTGCTCCACGGCGGCAAGGCGCTCTCCCAGACCGGCGGCCACGGCGACCTGCGCCCGCGCGGGGACGACGCCCTGCCCTGCTGCGAGTCCCGCCCGAACTTCGGGCGGATCGCGGACGGCGTCGACGCCGTCCGCGCCGCGGCCCGGGACGAGTTCCGCAAGGGCGCCCGGCACCTCAAGGTGCTGCTCTCCGGCGGCGTCGCCTCCCCGCACGACGAGATCGCCGCCGTCCAGTACAGCGAGGAGGAGATCCGCGCGGCCGTCGAGGAGGCGGAGAACCACAACCGCTACGTCACCGTGCACGCCTACCACCCGCGCGCGATCGACCGCGCCCTGCGCGCCGGGGTGCGCTGCGTCGAGCACGGCAACCTGCTGGACGACGGCACCGTCGCGCTGCTCCTGGAGAAGGACGCCTACCTGGTGCCCACCCTGGTCGCCTACGAGCAGACCGCACGGCTCGGGGCCCGCTCCGGCCTCCCGCCCGCCTCCCTCGGCAAGCTCGCCGAGGTCCGCGACCAGGGCCTCGCCGCCCTCGAACGCGCCCACCGCGCGGGCGTCAACCTGGTCTACGGCAGTGACCTGCTCGGCCCGCTGCACCCCGCCCAGCTCGAGGAATTCACCCTCCGCGCCCGGGTGCAGCCGGCCGCCGACGTGCTCCGCTCGGCGACCACCACCGCCGCCCGGCTGCTCGGCCTGGAGGGCGAGATCGGCACCCTCGCCCCGGGTGCGCACGCCGACCTGCTCGTCGTGGACGGCGACCCGCTCGCCGACCTCGCCGTCCTCACCCGCCCCGACCGCCACCTGCGCCACGTGATCAAGGCCGGCACGCCCGTCTGACCGAACCGGAAGGGCGGACACCACCCTCGGGGCGTCCCTTGCTGCCCCGGCCCCGCTACCCCAGGACCACCCGCCAGCCGCCCCCGCCGTCCCGCCCCGCCGGCCGGAGCAGCAGCTCCTTGACCTGGCCGGTGTCGTGGAAGGTGAGCACGACGGTCTGCCGCTGCGTCGGGTCGTCCTGGAAGTCGGCGGTGACCGGCCCCTGGGCGCCCCGGCGGTACTCGCGGATCCAGGCGTCCGAGGTGACGCCGGCGTCCCCGCCGTCCGTGGTGCCGAGCTTCGCCAGCCGGTCGCGGGATCCGTCCGCGAGCCGCCACACCACCTGCTGGACCAGGCCCAGCGTCTCGGTGACGGGGTACCCGGTGACCTCCAGGTGCGGGTGGGCGGCGTAGTCGCCCGCGTACTCCAGCTCGGCGTCCGACGGGCCGCCGCACCCGGCCACCAGGGCGGCCGAGAGGACCGCCGCCAGCGCGGCCGCGACCGGCCGTCCCGGGGCCGTCGGCCGGTCCAGGGCGGCCGGATGACGACGAACCCACTCGATCGGGGGATGCATGGGGACTCCTTGACTCGCTCTTGGTCGGAGCGATCCGGAGCATAGGGAAGATCACCGGGGCAGATGATCACGGCAAGTCGGGACGAATCCGCCCAGACCCCGAAGATCCTCCGGGGAACTTGATGCGATCGTGACGGACGGCGCACCCGCCACAGCGGAAGGGCGGACACCCGGGAAACCCCGGAGTGTCCGCCCTTGGCACGGATCCGTCCCGCCCACGCGGTCGGCGCGCTTCGCGAGGCTGCGCCTACTCGCCTCCGCGCTTCGCGAGGCTGCTCCTACTTCGTTCCGCGCTTCGCGAGGAAGGCCTCGACCTCGTCCCGGATCTCCGGCGTGTCCAGCCCGCGCACGGTCATCGTGGTGCGGCGGCGCAGCACGTCGTCCGCCGTGTACGCCCACTCGTTGTCGGCCGCGTAGGCGACCTGCGCCCAGACGTCCGGCCCGTCCTCGTGGATCGGGCGGCCCAGCTCCGGGTTCTCGTCGATCATGCGGGCGATCTCGAAGGAGAGGGTGCCGTAGTGGCTGGCGAGGTGCTTGGCCACCAGCGGCTCCATCCGCGAGCCGGGCTCGCGGTCGATCAGCAGCCGGTGCGCGACGGCGTTCGGCGCACCGACGCCCGGCAGCGGCACGGTCGCGGCGATCGGGGACATGTCCTCGCCGAGCGTGGTGCCCGGCACGTGGGCCAGCTTCTCCAGCACGGTGCGGCCGATGTGCCGGTAGGTGGTCCACTTGCCGCCGGCGACGGAGAGCATGCCGCCCTTGCCCTCGGTGACGACGGTCTCCCGCTTGGCGGCGGCGGTGTCGCCGGGGCCGCCGGGGAGCACCCGCAGGCCGGCGAAGGCGTAGGTGATCAGGTCGCGGTCGAGGTGCTCGTCGCGGATGGCGTGAGCGGCCTCGCCCATGATCTGGTCGATGTCCGCGTCGGTGGCCCGGACGTCCTGCGGGTCGCCGGTGTACTCCTCGTCGGTGGTGCCGAGCAGGACGTGGTCCTCCCACGGGATGGCGAAGGAGACGCGGTACTTGTCGATCGGGATGGTGAGCGCGGCGCGCCACGGCGAGCGGCGCTTGACGACGACGTGGGCGCCCTTGGAGAGGCGGATCGACGGCGCGGCGCCGGCGTCCTCCATCCGGCGCAGGTGGTCGACCCACGGGCCGGTGGCGTTGAGCACCAGGCGGGCGTCGACGCCGAACTCGGTGCCGTCCAGGCGGTCGCGCACCTCGGCGCCGGTGACCCGGCCGCCGGTGAAGCGCAGGCCGGTGACCTCTGCGTGGTTGAGCACCACGGCGCCGGCGTCGACGGCGGCGCGCACGGTCATCACCGCGACGCGCGAGTCGTTCATCTGGTGGTCGCCGTAGACGGCCACCGAGCGCAGGCCCTCGGTGCGCAGCGCGGGCACCTGCTGGGCGGCGTGGGCGGCGGTGGAGACCCGGCCCATGCCGTCGCGGAAGGCGGACAGCGCGGAGTAGAGGAAGACGCCGGCGCCGAGCTTGGGCGCGCTGTGCGGGCCGCCCTTGTAGACCGGCACGAAGAAGGTCAGCGGGTTGACCAGGTGCGGGGCCACGTCGGTGGCGAGCGCGCGGCGCTCCTTGTGGTTCTCGGCGACCAGCTTGACGGCGCCGGTCTGCAGGTAGCGCAGGCCGCCGTGGACGAGCTTGGAGGAGGCGCTGGAGGTGGCGCCGGCGAAGTCGCCGCCGTCGACCATGGCGACCTTCAGTCCGGCCTGGGACGCGGTCCAGGCGACGGCCGTGCCGAGGATGCCGCCCCCGATCACCAGCAGGTCGTAGGTGGCCTTGCCGAGCAGCTCGCGGGTCTCGGCGCGGGAGGCGGTGCGGCCGGCGAAGCGCTCGGCGCCCAGGGTCGGGATGGTTGCCATGGTGGTTGTGTACGGCGCGCGCGGGTCGGGCGGCGCCGTTACTCCTCTCGTGTGCGGTGCGGCCCCTGCGGGAGAGGCCGGTCGGCCCGGTGCGGCGGGCCGGTGAAACGGAACTTGCCGGTCGGGGCCCGGGGGCCCCGACCGGCTCGTCGATCAGTCGGTCTCTTCCTCCTCCACCCAGCCCATGGTGCGCTCCACGGCCTTGAGCCACTTCTTGTACTCGCGCTCCCGGGTGGCCTCGTCCATGCGCGGGGTCCACTCGGCGGCGCGGTGCCAGTTGGCCCGCAGGGTGTCGAGGTCGTTCC
The DNA here is from genome assembly GCF_042873275.1 of Kitasatospora sp. NPDC004745. Classification (NCBI taxonomy): domain Bacteria; kingdom Bacillati; phylum Actinomycetota; class Actinomycetes; order Kitasatosporales; family Streptomycetaceae; genus Kitasatospora; species Kitasatospora sp. NPDC004745. Next base: position 4,891 of record NZ_JBIALK010000056.1, read on the forward strand.
AGAAGCCGACGGCGAGACCGGCCGCGTAGGCGGCGCCGAGGGCGGTGGTCTCGGCCACGTACGGGCGCTCGACCGGGGCGTCCAGGACGTCGGCGATGTTCTGCATGAGCAGGTTGTTGCTGGTCATGCCGCCGTCGACCTTGAGGGCGGTGAGCTCGACGCCGGAGTCCTTCTGCATGGCGTCGACGACCTCGCGGGTCTGCCAGGCGGTGGCCTCCAGGACGGCCCGGGCCAGGTGGCCCTTGGTGACGTACCGGGTGAGGCCGGCGATCACACCGCGGGCGTCGGAGCGCCAGTACGGGGCGAACAGGCCGGAGAACGCCGGGACGAAGTAGGCGCCGCCGTTGTCCTCGACGGTGTTGGCGAGGGTCTCGATCTCGGCGGCGGTGGAGATGATGCCGAGCTGGTCGCGCAGCCACTGGACGAGCGAGCCGGTGACGGCGATGGAGCCTTCCAGGGCGTACACCGGGGCCTGGTCGCCGATCCGGTAGCCGACGGTGGTCAGCAGGCCGTGGTACGAGTTGACGATCTTCTCGCCGGTGTTGAGCAGCAGGAAGGTGCCGGTCCCGTAGGTGGACTTGGCCTCGCCCTCGTTGAAGCAGGTCTGGCCGAACAGGGCGGCCTGCTGGTCGCCGAGCGCGGAGGCGACCGGGACGCCGGCCAGGTCGCCGACGGCCTCGCCGTAGACCTCGGCGGAGGAGCGGATCTCCGGCAGGACGGCCATCGGCACGCCCATCGACTCGGCGATGCTCTCGTCCCAGGCCAGGGTCTTGAGGTTCATCAGCATGGTGCGGCTGGCGTTGGTGACGTCGGTGACGTGCTTGCCGCCGTCGACACCACCGGTGAGGTTCCAGATGACCCAGGTGTCCATGGTGCCGAACAGGATGTCGCCGGCCTCGGCGCGCTCGCGCAGGCCCTCGACGTTGTCCAGCAGCCAGCGGATCTTCGGGCCGGCGAAGTAGCTGGCCAGCGGGAGGCCGGTCTCGCGGCGGAAGCGGTCCTGGCCGACGTTGCGGCCGAGCTCGCGGCAGAGGCCCTCGGTGCGGGTGTCCTGCCACACCAGCGCGTTGTGCACCGGCTCGCCGGTGTTCTTGTCCCACAGGACGGTGGTTTCGCGCTGGTTGGTGATGCCGATCGCGCGGATGTCGTCCTTGGTCAGACCGGCCTTCTCCAGCGCGCCGCGGACGACGGACTGCACCCGGGTCCAGATCTCGGCGGCGTCGTGCTCGACGTAGCCGGGCTGCGGGAAGATCTGCCGGTGCTCCTGCTGGTCGACGGAGACGATCCGGCCGTCGGCGCCGAAGATGATGCAGCGGCTGGAGGTGGTGCCCTGGTCGATCGCGGCGATGTAGTTGCCAGTGGAGGTCATGGAGGGTCCTCGGCTCGGGGTTCGGGGGATACGGGGTGGGTGGGCCTGACGCAGGGGTCAGTCCCCGTGCTCGGCGGGTTCGAACCCGGCCTAGAACATCGCGTTGTACAGACCGCCGGCGAGCGCGCCGCCGATCAGCGGGCCGACCACCGGGACCCAGGCGTACGACCAGTCGGAGCCGCCCTTGTTGGGGATCGGCAGCAGGGCGTGCGCGATGCGCGGGCCCAGGTCGCGGGCCGGGTTGATGGCGTAGCCGGTCGGGCCGCCCAGCGAGAGGCCGATGCCGACGACGGTGAAGGCGACCATCAGGGTGCCGGTGCCGGTCTGCGAGAGCCCGGTGTTGGTGCCGATGGTGAGGATCGCGAAGCAGAGCACGAAGGTGCCGATGACCTCGGTGAGCACGTTCTGGACCGGGTTCCGGATCTCGGGACCGGTCGAGAAGATGCCGAGCGTGGGCTCCTGGTTGGCCTGGAACTGGCCGAGGTAGGTGGCCCAGACCAGCACGGCGCCGATGATCGCGCCGAGCATCTGGGAGCCCAGGTAGAGCGGGACCTGGCTCCAGTCGCCGCTCTTGATGGCGAGGGCGATGGTGACGGCCGGGTTGAGGTGCGCGCCGGACTTCGGAGCCGACATGTAGGCGGCGATCAGGACCGCGAAGCCCCAGCCGAAGGTGATCGCCAGCCAGCCGGCGTTGACGGCCTTCGACTTCTTGAGGGTCACAGCGGCGCAGACGCCGCCACCGAGAAGTATCAGGGCGGCGGTGCCGAGGGTTTCGCCGACGAAGACGTCGCCGTTGGAGAACGCGGACACAAAGACTCCCTTGTCCATATGGCCCGGAGGTGCGGGTGGGGGAAGGAGGCCGGGCGATCGCTGTGCGGGTGAGCGCATCGTGGGAGTGATCTTCCCGGCCATCGTTCGACAATGTCGACCGTCATGCGGAAGCTTCCTCCCCAGGTCGGCTCCGCGTCAAGCAGGGGTTACGCAGCTGTGACCCTTGCCTCGAAGTTACCCAGCGGAGCGCCCCGAACCGGGGCAAAACGCCAAGGCGCGGACAGGCCTCCAGCCCGTCCGCGCCTCAGCGTGACGAAAACGCCCCGGGGTGTCAGAACCGCCCGGCGCCCAGATCGCGGGAGATCGCCCGCGCCGCGCTGCGCACCGAGGCCACCAGCGAGGGCTTCACGAAGCCGTCCTCGCAGACCCGCTCCACCGGGCCGCTGATGCACACCGCGCCCACCGGGTTGCGCCGCCGGTCCTGGATCAGCGCGCCGATCGAGGCGACGCCCTCCCAGGTCTCCTCCACCGAGTCCGCCCAGCCGCGTTCCCTGGTCAGCGCGCTCTCGGCGTCCACGTCGGCCGCCTCGGTGAGCGTGCGCAGCGTGTACGGCTGGTACGGCCCGTCGCCCAACTCGCCGCGCGCGACCGGGTCGTAGGCCAGCAGCACCTTGCCCAGCGCGGTGCTGTGCAGCGGCTGCATCGAGCCCACCTCCAGCACCTGCCGGGTGTCGTCCGGCCGGAACACGTGGTGCACGATCAGCACGCCCTGCTGGTGCAGCACCCCCAGGTAGACGGTCTCGCCGGCCGCCCGGGCCAGGTCGTCGGCCCAGACCAGGGCCCGTGCCCGCAGCTCGTGCACGTCCAGGTAGCTCTGCCCCAGCCGCAGCAGCTCGGCGCCCAGCTGGTACTTGCCGCTCTCCGGGTCCTGTTCGACGAACCCCTCCTGCTGCAGCGTGCGCAGGATGCCGTGCGCGGTGCCCTTGGCGAGGTCCAGCGCCGTCGCGACCTCGGACAGGCCCAGACGGCGCTCACCGCCCGCCAGCAGGCGCAAGATGGCGGCGGCCCGGGAGAGCGACTGGATCGGGCCGGGCATGGGTACCTCCGCGCTGACAGGCGGTCGACATTGTCGACCGCAGTGGTGACGGGACGAGTCTGCCAGGCCCTCGGCCGTCCGTGCACCTTCCCCCTCGGTGATCCGCGTCGGATCCCCGTCAACCTGCGGCCCGCGCGCGCTGCGTCCGGAGCACCGCCACCTCCGCCGCCAGCGCGGCGATCCCGTCCGGGCCCACCCGGCAGCAGCCGCCCACCAGCCGGGCCCCGTCCGCCAGCCAGCCCCCCACCCGCGCCGAGCGGAACGTCGGCTCGCCGCGCCAGTCGCGCCCGGCGGCGTCCCACTCCTCCCCGCTGTTCGGGTAGACCACCACCGGCTTCCCGCTCACCCCGGCCGCCAGCGCCACCGCCCGGTCGGCGTCCTGCGGCGTGCAGCAGTTCACCCCCACGGCCAGCACCTCGTCCACCTCCGCCGCCAGCGCGAACGCCTCCTCCAGCGGCTGACCTGCCCTGGTCCGCCCGCCCGCCACGCTGAACGACAGCCAGGCCGGCACCCCCAGCCCGCGCACCACCTCCAGCAGCGCCCGCGCCTCCTCGGCGTCCGGCACCGTCTCCAGCGCCAGCACGTCCGGCCCCGCCGCCGCCAGCACCTCCATCCGCGGCCGGTGGAACGCCACCAGCTCCGCGGTGCTCAACCCGTACCGGCCCCGGTACTCCGAGCCGTCCGCCAGCACCGCCCCGTACGGGCCGACCGAGGCCGCCACCCAGCGCCGCCGGCCGCCCGGCTCGGTCCGGGCCGCCTCCCGGGCCAGCTCCACGCTGCGCGCCAGCAGCCGGGCGGCCTCCGCCCGGCCGGCCCCGCGCCGCGCGAAGCCCTCGAAGCTCGCCTGGTAGCTCGCGGTGATGGCGACCTCGGCCCCGGCCGCGAAGTACGCCCGGTGCGCCGCCACCACCGCCTCCGGCGCGTCCGCCAGCAGCCGGGCCGACCACAGCGCGTCCGACAGGTCGTGCCCGGCCGCCGCCAGCTGGTTCGACAGCCCGCCGTCCAGGACCAGGGGACCGGCCGCGAGCGCCGCGGCGAAGTCCGACGGGGGAGCAGTGGGCACGGCGGCCTCCTCGACGGTCGTTCCTGCTCACAGCCTAGGAGCCGGACGGCCCCGCCGGCCCGGAAAACCATTTGCCGCCCAGGAAAGCAGTCGCTACGTTGTGCTCAGCCAGAGAACGACAGCACCCCGTACGGCGGCGAGCGCGGAGAGGAGCCGGCCATGGCAGCGGACGACGCGTCCACCCAGCCCCCGACCGCGCCCGAGAACGAGCAGGAATGGCTCGCCGCCTACGACCCGCGCGCCTACGCCCCGATCGCGGTCACGGTCGACGTGGTCGCCCTGACCTTGCGCCGGGGCAGCCTGCACGTCCTGCTCGTCCAACGCGGCGCCCCGCCGTACCAGGGCTGCTGGGCCCTGCCCGGCGGCTTCCTGCGCGCCGGGGAGGAGAGCCTGGAGCAGGCCGCCGCCCGCGAGCTCGCCGAGGAGACGGGCCTGCTCGGCGGCTCCGAGGTCGAGGCCGCGCTCTGCCGCGTCCACCTCGAGCAGCTCGGCACCTACGGCGCCCCCGACCGCGACCCGCGCATGCACGTGGTCTCCGTCGCCTACCTCGCCTTCGCCCCCGACCTGCCCGACCCGGAGGCCGGCACCGACGCCGCGGCCGCCGTCTGGCACCCGGTCGCCGGCCTCGACCTGGGCGCCCCGTCCCCGGGCGGACCTCAAGCCGCCGGTGGGCCCGCCGACACCCACGGGGGTGGTGTCGGCGGGCCCACCGGCCCCTCCTCCCGCACGCTCGCCTTCGACCACGCCCGCATCCTGGCCGACGGCCTCGACCGGGTGCGCGCCAAGCTCGAGTACAGCCCGCTCGCCACCGCCTTCCTGCCCCACGACTTCACCATCCCCGACCTGCGCGCCGTCTACGAGGCCGTCTGGGACGAGAAGCTCCACCCCGGCAACTTCCACCGCAAGGTGCTCTCCGTCCCCGGCTTCGTCGAGAGCACCGGCGCCACCACCACCCGCGGCGGCGCCCGTGGCGGCCCCCGCGCCCGCACCTACCACGCGGGCGGCGCCAACCTCCTCCACCCCGCCCTGCTGCGCCCCACCCGTGAGCCCGAGCTCCCCTGACGGTCCGCCACCGGTCGGCCGCTACCATCCGGGCATGACCACCGACGACGCCGCCCAGCCGGTCAACCACCCCTTCTCGCACTGCCACTTCTGCGGCACCGCCTACCCGCCCGGCACCCGTGACTGGCCGCGCACCTGCCCCGGCTGCGCCGAGATCAGCTACCGCAACCCGCTCCCGGTCGCGATCACCGTCCTCCCGGTCACCCGGCCCGAGGCCGACCCCGCCCTCGTCGTCATCCGTCGCACCATCGAACCCGGCTACGGCGAACTCGCCTTCCCCGGCGGCTACGTGGACTTCGGCGAGACCTGGCAGCAGGCCTGCGTCCGCGAGCTCCGCGAGGAGAGCGGCATCCTCGCCGACGCGGCCGACGTCACCCTCTTCTCCACGGCCTCCGATCCGTACGGCCGCTTCGTCTTCCTCTGCGGACTGCTCCCCGCCCGCCCGCTCGCCGAGCTGCCGCCCTCGCACCCCACCGAGGAGACCGACGGCTGGCTGCTCGCCACCCCCGACACCCCGCTGGTCTGGGACTTCCACACCAACGTCTCCCGCTCCTGGTTCGCCGGCCTGCCCAACGCCCTCTGACCGCCCGACGCCCCCGGCCGACCCTGGCGCAGCGGCCGCTCACATGGCATGGTCTGCACCGACAGCCCAACCGGACGGGCCTGCCACAAGCACTCCCGTCCCCACCACCGGCCGGGAGACCACCACCGTGAGCACCCCCACCCAGGACCAGCCGCTCTGGCGCCCGAACCCCGCTCGCGCCGCCGCCACCAGCCTGGTGGCCTTCCAGGCCTGGGCCGCCGAACACCACGGCGCCCCGGCCGCCCCGCTGGCCCCGGCCGACGACGACCAGCAGGCCGCCCAGCGCTACGCGGACCTGCACGCGTGGTCCACGGCCGACCTCGACCGCTTCTGGACCGCGGTCACCCGGTGGTTCGACGTCCGCTTCACCGAGGCCCCCGAGACGGTCCTCGCCGACCCGGCCATGCCCGGCGCCCGCTGGTTCCCCGGCGCCCGCCTCAACTACGCCGAGCACGCCCTGCGCGCCGCCGAGCCCGGCCCCGACGGGGCGAAGTCGCCCGACGCCGACCGCCCGGCCGTCCTGCACCTCGACGAGACCACCGAGCAGCCGACCGTCCTCACCTGGTCCGAGCTGCGCCGCCAGGTCGGCTCGCTGACCGCCGCCCTGCGGGCCCGGGGCGTGCGGCCCGGCGACCGCGTCAGCGCCTACCTGCCGAACGTCCCGCAGGCCGCCGTCGCCCTCCTGGCCACCGCCGCCGTCGGCGCCGTCTGGACCAGCTGCGCCCCCGACTTCGGCGCCCGCAGCGTCCTCGACCGCCTGCAGCAGATCGAGCCCGTCGTCCTGTTCGCCGTCGACGGCTACCACTACGGCGGCAAGGACCACGACCGCACCGAGGTCGTCGCCGAGCTGCGCCGTGAACTCCCCAGCCTGCACACCGTCGTGCACGTCCCGCTGCTCGGCGCCCCGGCCCCCGAGGGCGCGCTGCACTGGGACGACCTGGTCGCCGACGACGTCGAACCGGTCTTCGAGGCCGTCCCGTTCGACCACCCGCTCTGGGTCCTCTACTCCTCCGGCACCACGGGCCTGCCCAAGGCCATCGTCCAGAGCCAGGGCGGCATCCTGCTGGAACACCTCAAGCAGGCCGGCCTCCACCTCGACCTCGGGCCCCGGGACCGCTTCCTCTGGTACACCTCCACCGGCTGGATGATGTGGAACTTCCTGCTGGCCGGCCTCCTGGTCGGGGCCACGATCGTCACCTACGACGGCAGCCCCGGCCACCCCGACACCGGCGCCCTCTGGTCGGTGGCCGCCCGCACCGGCGCCACCGTGCTCGGCACCTCCGCCGCCTACGTGATCGCCAGCCGCAAGGCCGACCTCCACCCCGGCCGCGACCTCGACCTCTCCGCCGTCCGCTGCATCGGCACCACCGGCTCCCCGCTGCCGCCCGACGGCTTCCGCTGGATCTACGACGAGGTCAAGGAGGACGTCTGGCTCGCCTCCGTCAGCGGCGGCACCGACGTCTGCTCCTGCTTCGTCGGCGGCGTCCCCACCCTCCCGGTGTACCTCGGCGAGATCCAGGCCCCCTGCCTGGGCGCCGCGGTCGAGTCCTGGGACGTCCGGGGCGAACCGCTCACCGACGCCGTCGGCGAACTCGTGGTCACCAAGCCGATCCCGTCCATGCCCACCGGCTTCTGGAACGACCCCGAGGGCACCCGGTACCACGACAGCTACTTCGACATGTACCCCGGCATCTGGCGCCACGGCGACTGGATCACCGTCACCTCCCGCGGGACCGTCGTCATCCACGGCCGCTCCGACTCCACGCTCAACCGCCAGGGCGTGCGGATGGGCTCCTCGGACATCTACGAGGTCGTCGAGCGCCTCCCCGAGATCGCCGAGTCCCTGGTCATCGGCCTCGAGGAGCCCGACGGCGGCTACTGGATGCCGCTGTTCGTGGTCCTCGCCCCCGGCGCCGCCCTCGACGACGACCTGATCGGCCGCATCCGGACCTCGCTGCGCACCGAGCTCTCCCCGCGCCACGTCCCGGACGAGGTGATCGCCGTCCGCGGCCTCCCGCACACCCTCACCGGCAAGCGGATCGAGGTCCCGGTCAAGCGCCTGCTCTCCGGCACGCCGCTGGAGCAGGCCGTCAACCCCGGATCCGTCGACAACCTCGACCACCTGCGCTTCTTCGAGCAGCTCGGCCGCGACCGCCGGTCCTGACCCACCCCGGGCGCGGCCGGTCCGCGCCGAGGAACGCCGAGAGGGGCGGCCCCCCCCCGGGGGGGGGGGGGCCCCCCGCGGCGGCCCCCCCCCCGGGGGGGCCCGGGGCCGGCCGGCCCCCCCCGGGGGCCCGCCCGGCCGCCCCCGCCGGGGCGCGGGCCCCCCCCCCG
>NZ_JBIALK010000056.1:13178-16062 GCF_042873275.1 Kitasatospora sp. NPDC004745
CCCTGCCGCCCTGGCGCCCCCCACCCCACCGACCACCCCCCCGGGCCCCCCGGCCCCCCCCCCCGCCCCGCCCGCGGGCGGCCCCCCCCCGCGGGGGGGGGGGGCCCCCCCCTCTCGGCGTTCGCTCCGGACGGGTGCCCGGGTCCGGACGGCCCGCAGCGGGCTACTCGCCGGACAGCACCTGCTGGGCCGCGGCCCGCGCCTCCTCGGCGCTGTCCGTGGCCCTGGCCGCCTCGGCCGCCCGACGGCACTGCGCCAGCGTGTACTTGGCGAGCGTCGACCGCACGTACGGGATCGAGGCCGAGCCCATCGACAGGCTGGTGACGCCGAGACCGACCAGCACCACGGCCAGCAGCGGATCGGCGGCGGCCTCGCCGCAGACGCCGCAGCTCTTGCCGGTCGTCCGCGCCGCGTCGGCGGCCGCGGCGACCAGGTCGAGCAGCGCCGGCTGCCACGGGTCCTGAAGACGGGCCAGCGCGCCCACCTGACGGTCGGCGGCGAAGGTGTACTGGGCGAGGTCGTTGGTGCCCAGCGACAGGAACTCGACCTCCTGCAGGATCGCCCGCGCCCGCAGCGCGGCCGAGGGGATCTCCACCATCGCGCCGAACTTGGCGTCCAGCCCGGCCTCCCGGCAGGCGTCCGCGAAGTCCTTGGCGTCCTTGCGGTCGGCCACCATCGGGGCCATCACCTCGAGGTGCACCGGCAGCCCCTCGGCGGCCGTGGCCAGCGCGCGCAGCTGGGTGCGCATGACCTCGGGGTTCTCCAGCAGGGTGCGCAGACCGCGCACGCCGAGCGCCGGGTTCGGCTCGTCCGCGGGGGTCAGGAAGTCGAGCGGCTTGTCGGCGCCCGCGTCGAGCGCCCGGACCACGACCCGGCCCTCCGGGAACGCCTCCAGCACCTTGCGGTACGCCTCGACCTGCTTCTCCTCGCTGGGAGCCTTCGCCGAGTCGTCCAGGAACAGGAACTCGGTGCGGAACAGGCCGACGCCCTCGGCGCCGTTCTCCAGCGCCGCCGGCACGTCCGCGGGGCCACCGACGTTGGCCAGCAGCGGCACGCGGTGCCCGTCCGAGGTCTGCCCCGGCCCGGAGGACGCGGCCAGCGCGGCCCTGCGCTCGGCGGCGACCGCCCGCAGCTCGTCCTGCTTCTCCTGCGAGGGCTCCAGCAGCACGTCACCGGAGCTGCCGTCCACCGCGACGACGGTGCCCTCGGCGACGTCGCTCGCCCCGGGCAGCGCGACGACGGCCGGCACGCCCATGGCTCGCGCGAGGATGGCGCTGTGGCTGGTCGGCCCGCCCTCCTCGGTGACGAAGCCGAGCACCAGCGTCGGGTCGAGCAGCGCGGTGTCGGCCGGCGCCAGGTCCCGCGCGAACAGCACGTACGGCTCGTCGCTGTCCGGTACGCCCGGCATCGGCACGCCCAGCAGCCGGGCCACGATGCGGTTGCGCACGTCGTCCAGGTCGGCGACCCGGCCCGCCAGGTAGTCCCCGGCGGAGGCGAGCAGCGCCCGGTAGGCGGCGAAGGCGTCGTAGACACCGCGCTCGGCGCTGCTGCCGACGGCGATCCGGCGGGACACGTCGGCCATCAGCTCGGGGTCCTGGGCCATCAGGGCCTGGGCCTCCAGGACGGCCTGCGCCTCGCCGCCGGCCAGGTTGCCGCGGGCGATCAGGTCCGCGGCGACGGCGTCCACGGCCGCCTGGGCACGGGCCTGCTCGCGCGGGGCGTCCTCGGTCGGGATCCGGGTCGCGGGGGGTTCCAGGACCGCGGTCCCCATGTGCCGGACCTGGCCGATCGCGACCCCGTGGCTGACACCCACGCCGCGCAGTGTCTTCTCCATATAGCTGTCTCCGCTGAGAGGAGCGGCCCCGCCGGGAACCGCTGAGTGCCGGGCCGCCCCGCAGGAGCTGCCGGGGCGGACGTGTGAGAGGAAGGGGTCAGCTCCAGCTGAACAGGGGGTCGCCGGAGACGGCCTCGCCGTCCTCCCGCAGGCCACCCAGCGAGTCGGCGTTCGCCTCCAGGGCCACGATCGGCGAGATCGGCGACTTGCCCGCGGCTTCGACGGCCGACGGGTCCCACTTGATGACGGCCTGGCCGCGGGTCACCGTGTCGCCCTTGTTGACGAGCAGCTCGAAGCCCTCGCCGTTCAGCTGCACGGTGTCGATGCCCAGGTGGGTCAGCACTCCGTGGCCCTCGGCGTCCACCACGACGAACGCGTGCGGGTGCATGGAGACGACGACGCCGTCCACCGGGGCGACCGCCTCGGTCGGGCGGCGCACCGGGTCGATCGCGGTGCCGGGGCCGACCATGGCGCCGGAGAAGACCGGGTCCGGCACGCCGGCGAGCCCGACGACCTTGCCGGTCAGCGGCGACGTCACAGTGGTCATGGTTGTGCCTCCCAAGTGCGCAGTACAGCGAGCGGCCGCGAGCAGCGGCGCGACGATCAACTGAAGCCTAAATCATGTCAACTTCGGACATCTGCTGACATTCCCGGGCGAAGAACCACGCCCTGCCCGGCCTGTCGGCGGGCGGCCCACCGGCCGCTAGTGGTCTAGTCCTCTGGCCGATGCGCCGCACTCTACAGGCATCTTGGCGAATCGGGGCCATTGCTGTATATGCTCGCGAGAGCAACAAATCATGCCGCCGACCGGGTGACACCCGGTGCGCCTCGATTCGCACTCCGGCGGACGACCCGCTATGGTTGGTCGAGTCGCCGCGAGTCGGCGGTTAACACCAGGTTTCAGATGTGAAAACGTCCGGTAAACGGAACGGAAAGCATCTGGTAGGCTGGGAATCACGAAAGAACGAAGCGCCCGGAGGGCCTGCTGGAAGGCAGACCGAAGGAAGTGTCCGTTCCTTGAGAACTCAACAGCGTGCCAAAAGTCAACGC
>NZ_JBIALK010000057.1:0-15937 GCF_042873275.1 Kitasatospora sp. NPDC004745
AGGTTGACCGGGCCGTCGGGGGTGGTGAGTTCGAGGTCGGGGGCGAGCAGTCCGAGCAGGGGGTGGGGTTCGCCGGCGCCTTCGGGCAGCGGGATGTCGTACCGGGTGCCGACCCCGCCCGCCAGGTCCACCAGGAAGCGGTTCGGGCCGTCGAAGGCCACCACCTCGCGCAGGATTTCCCGCAGCGGACCGATCCGCTCCACCGGGTGCAGCAGCGCGGTCTGCGCCCGGGTGGCCCGCAGGGCGGCCCGGCCGGCCGGGTGACGCTCGTCGTGGTAGCTGTCCAGCAGCCCCTGCGGCGCCGTGCCGCGCGCCGTGGCGGCCAGCTTCCAGCCCAGGTTCAGCGCGTCCTCCAGCGCGGTGCTCAGCGCCAGCCCGCCCAGCGGGTAGTGGACGTGGGCGGCGTCGCCGGCCAGCAGGACCCGGCCGTCGCGGTAGCGCTCGGCCTGGTGCGCGGCGTCGTCGAAGCGGCCCGACCAGAGCGGCTCCAGCGGGCCGAGGTCGAGGTCGGCGATCCGCAGCACGGCCTTGGCCAGCTCCTCGCCGGTGACCGGCGTGGAGGCGTCCTCCCGGGGCGGCCGGCCGAACTCGGTGGTGATCAGCCGCAGCCGGTCGGGCCCGACCGGCGCTCCCATGGACAGCCCCCGCTCGAAGTGGCGGGCGCCGAACACCTCCGGCGGCACCGCCGCGAAGTCCACCCGGACGTCGGCGACCAGGCCGGTGGACCCGGCGGCCTCGCCCGGGAACGGGATGCCGGCCAGGGTGCGGACGGCGCTGCGCGGGCCGTCCGCGCCGACCAGGTGGGACGCGGCCAGCTCGTACCCGCCGTCCGGACCGGTGACCTCGACGAGGACCCGGTCCGCGTGCTGGGTCAGCCCGGTGACCCGGTGTCCGCGCCGGATCTCCACCCCGGCGCCCAGGGACGCCTCGATCCGCTCCTCCACCCGGGCCTGCGGCAGCAGGTGCGGGTAGCGGGCCCGGCCGCCGGCCCGGTCCGGGTCCAGCCACAGCAGCGAGAAGTGCACCTGCGGCAGGGCCAGGGCCTGGGGGCGCAGCTCGGCGTAGAGGCCGCGGCGCTCCAGCGCTCCGACGGCCGCGGTGTTCAGCGCGACCCCGGCGGCGGTCCGGCCACCCGGCGCGGACCGCTCCAGCACCACCACCGGCACACCGGCGCGGTCGAGTTCGGCGGCCGTGAACAGTCCGGTGATCCCGGCGCCGGCGATCACCACCGGCAGACCGGCCGTCATACGGCACCGCCGGCGGTCGAGGGGGCGCCGAACCAGGTGGTGAGGGCGTGGTGGAGGGTGGTGGGGTGGTCGGTGGCGGCGGCGATGTGGCCGTCGGGGCGGATGAGGAGGGTGGTGGTGTCGAGGTCGGGGTGGGGTGCGGCGGTGAGGGTGTCGATGCGGTCGTTCCAGCCGGTGGTGTCGGGCGGCTGGGTGGTGCCGTCGGTGAGGTGGAGGAGGAGGCCGCGGCCGGGGTGGAGGCGTTCGGTGAGGTTGACCGGGCCGTCGGGGGTGGTGAGTTCGAGGTCGGGGGCGAGCAGTCCGAGCAGGGGGTGGGGTTCGCCGGCGCCTTCGGGCAGCGGGATCTCGTACCGGGTGCCGACGCCGGTCACCAGGTGCAGCAGGAAGTCGTTGACCTCAGGGAACTTCACCAGCTCGGCGAAGATCTCGCGAAGCGGGGTGATCTTCTCCAACGGGTAGAGCAGCGACACCTGGGCCTGGGTGTTCACGCAGACCCGGCGCCCCACCGGCCGGCGCTCCGCCTCGTAACTGTCCAGCAGGCCCTCGGACGCCCGGCCCTGGACCGCCGCCGCGAGCTTCCAGCCCAGGTTGAACGCGTCCTGCAGACCGGTGTTCAGCCCCTGCCCGCCGATCGGGTAGTGGACGTGCGCGGCGTCGCCGGCCAGCAGCACCCGGCCGTCGCGGTAGTGGTCGGCCAGCCGGGTGGAGTTGCCGAACCGGGAGAGCCAGGTGGTCTCCTCGAAGTCGGGCGCGGTGCCCGTCACCCGCTTGATCGCCTCGCGCAGCTCGTCGTCGCTCACCGGGACGTCGTCGCCCGGCCGCTCCTGGTCGAACTCCGTGGTCATCAGGCGCAGCTTGCGGCCGTTCTCGATCGGCACGGTGGCCATCCAGCCGCCCGGGTGGAGCTCGGCCGAGTAGGCGACGGTCTCGCCCTCCCGGACGACGACGTCCCCGAGCACGCCGTAGAACGCCGACCCGGAGCCGGGGAAGCCGATCCCGGCCAGCTTGCGCACCCTGCTGTGGCCGCCGTCCGCGCCGACCAGGTAGGCCGCGTCCAGCCGGTACGGCCCGTCCGGCCCGGTGACCTCGACGGCCACGCCGTCCGCGTCCTGGGTGAAGCCGGTCAGCTCGTGGCCGCGCCGGATCTCCGCGCCCAGTTCGCGCGCCCAGCCCTCCAGCGCGTGCTCGGTGCGCCACTGCGGGACGGCGAGGGTGTAGTCCTCCTTCGGGCCCTCCGGGCGCTTCAGCCAGAACAGGCCGAAGTGCATCGCCGGCCACGCCTCGGTCTCCGGGGTGCGGAACCGGTCGACGATGCCGCGCTGGTTCAGGATCTCGATGCTGCGCACGTGCAGTCCGAGGCCCCGGGACTCGCCGCTCGGCTCCGGCAGCCGCTCCAGCACGACGGTGTCGACGCCGGCCAGCCGCAGTTCGGCGGCGAGCAGCAGTCCGGTCGGTCCGGCGCCTGCGATGACGACCCTCTGGCTCACGGGCGGGGCTCCTTCGTTCAGGTGGAGTCCCCCGGGCGCGCCGCAGCGGCGCGCCGAAACGGGGGAGGGGGAGGCACCGCGGACGTGCGGTGCCTCCCCCGAGCCTCGACCGGGCGGCCAAACCGGGCCTTTGCGGCGGCTAAACTCCGGCCGGCTCCCCCGCGCCCGCCGCCGCCCCCGAGCAGACCGCCGCCGCCAGCGGCTCGGAGACCGCTCCGCCGAGGCTCTCCCAGGGCAGCAGCCGGAGCAGCTCCCTGGCCAACGCGGTCGGGTTCGGGTGGTCGTAGGCGAGGGCCGCGGGCAGGTCGGTGTCCAGCAGCCCGGCCAGTCTGGTCCGCAGCTCCAGGGCGGTGAAGGAGGTGAAGCCCGCCTCCAGGAAGGGCTCGGCGAGGCCCAGCTCCTCCGGGGAGTCGTGGCCCAGCACCGTCGCCGCGTGCAGCCGCACCAGGGCGACGAGCGCCTCCTCGCGCTCGGCCGGGGCGAGCCCGGCCAGGTCCGCGCGCAGCCGCCCGCCCGCGTCCTCGCCGGCGGGCTCGGCGGGATCCCCGCCGAGCGGGTCTGCCGGCGGGGCCGCTGCCGGGGTGGCGACGCGCCGCCGCCAGGCCGCCAGCTCCGGCAGGACGGCGGCCAGCCGCGCGACCAGGGCCCCGTCGGCCTCGTCGGCCCCTTCGGCCGGGGCGCCGTCCCGGGCCGGGGTGTCCGGGGCGCCCCCGGTGCCGAGCAGCTCGGCGAGCGCCGGAGCGCCCGCCTCCACGGCCGCCCAGAACCGGTCCTCGGCCGGGGCCGGCGCCTGGGCGGGAGCGGCGTCCAGCCAGTACGTCCGGCGCTGGAAGGGATAGCTCGGCAGGTCGGCGAGCGGCGCCGGGCCCGGCCCGTGGACGGCCGCCCAGTCCACCGCGGCCCCGCCGACGTGCAGCCGGGCCACCGCACCGAGCAGCGCCGCCCGCTCCGGGCGCTCCCGGCGCAGCAGCGGGACGACCTCGGCGCCCGGCCGGTCGGCGGCCAGCGCCTCCTGGACCAGCGGTGCGAGCACCGCGTCCGGCCCGACCTCGACGAACCGGCCGACGCCCTCGGCCACCAGGGTGCGCAGCCCGTCGTGGAACCGGACGGCCTCGCGCACGTGCCGCACCCAGTAGTCGGGCGAGGCGAGCAGCTCGGGCTCGGCCAGCGCCCCGGTCAGGTTGGAGACCAGCGGGATGCGCGGCGCCGCGTACGCCAGCCCCTCGGCGACCCTGGCGAACTCGTCCAGGACCGGGTCCATCAGGGGCGAGTGGAAGGCGTGGCTGACCTGGAGCCGGCGGGTCCGGCGCCCCAGCTCCCGCCACCGCTCGGCGATCTCGGTGACGGCCCGCTCCTCACCGGAGATCACCGTCGAGGCCGGGCCGTTGACGGCGGCGATCGCCACGCGGTCCCGGTAGCCGGCCAGCGAGGCGAGCACCTGGCGCTCCGGCGCGCGGACCGAGACCATCGCCCCGCCCGCCGGCAGCGCCTCCATCAGCCGGGCCCGGGCGGCGACCAGCGCGGCCGCGTCCTCCAGGGTCAGGACGCCCGCCGCGTGGGCGGCCGTGAACTCCCCGACGGAGTGCCCGCCGACCAGCTCGGGCCGCACTCCCCAGGACTGCAGCAGCCGGAACAGGGCGGTGCCGACGGCGAACAGGGTGGGCTGCGTCCAGACCGTGCGGTGCACCAGATCGGCGTCCGGGCTGCCCGGCTCCGCGAACACCACCTCGCGCAGCGGCCGCCCCAGGTGCGGGGCGAGCGCCGCGTCCACCGCGTCGAAGGCCTCCGCGT
This sequence comes from Kitasatospora sp. NPDC004745, assembly GCF_042873275.1. Lineage (NCBI taxonomy): Bacteria > Bacillati > Actinomycetota > Actinomycetes > Kitasatosporales > Streptomycetaceae > Kitasatospora > Kitasatospora sp. NPDC004745. Next base: position 4,526 of record NZ_JBIALK010000057.1, read on the forward strand.
ACGCGGGGAAGGCCTCGTACAGCTCCCGGCCCATCGCCGGGCGCTGGCTGCCCTGCCCGGAGAACAGGAAAGCCGTCCGGCCGGGGACCGGGCCCTTCGCGCCCGCCCGCAGCAGCGCGGGCGCGTCCCCGCCGCGGGCCAGCGCGGCCAGCGCCTCCAGCCGGGCGGCCGGGTCGGCCGAGACCACCGCGGCCCGGTGCGCCAGCGGCGCGCGGGCGGTCGCCAGGGTGCGGGCGACGGCGGCCGGGTCGGCCGGTGCGCCGGTGCCGAGGCGGGTGTGCAGTCGCTCGGCCTGGGCGCGCAGCGCGGTCGGGGAGTGGGCGGAGAGCAGCCAGACCTGCGGGCCGTCCTCCCCGGCCGCGGGTGCGGCGGCCGCGGTGGGCTCGGCGGGTTCCACGGGTTCGGCGGCGGGGGCCTGTTCGAGGATCAGGTGGGCGTTGGTGCCGCTGATGCCGAAGGAGGACACGGCGGCACGGCGGGGCCGTCCGGTCGCCGGCCAGGGGCGGTGCCCGGTGAGCAGCTCGGCCCGCCCGGCCGTCCAGTCCACGTGCGGGGACGGCGCGTCCACGTGCAGGGTGCGCGGCAGCTCGCCGTGCCGGAAGGCCTCGATCATCTTGATCACCCCGGCGACGCCGGCCGCGGCCTGGGTGTGCCCGAGGTTGGACTTGACCGAGCCCAGCAGCACCGGCAGCTCACGGTCCTGCCCGTAGGTGGCCAGGATCGCCTGGGCCTCGATCGGGTCGCCGAGCGTGGTGCCCGTCCCGTGCGCCTCCACCACGTCGACGTCCGCCGCGGTCAGCCCGGCGTTGGCCAGCGCGGCCCGGATCACCCGCTGCTGCGCCGGACCGTTGGGGGCGGTGAGCCCGTTGCTGGCGCCGTCCTGGTTGACGGCCGAGCCGCGCAGCACCGCCAGCACCGGGTGCCCGTTGCGCCGGGCGTCCGACAGCCGTTCCAGCACCAGCAGGCCCGCGCCCTCACCCCAGCCGGTGCCGTCCGCGGCGGCCGCGAAGGGCTTGCACCGCCCGTCCGGCGCCAGGCCGCGCTGGTGGCTGAACTCGGTGAACACCCCCGGCGTCGCCATCACCGTCGCCCCGCCCGCCAGCGCCAGCGCGGACTCACCCGAACGCAGCGACTGCGCCGCCAGGTGGACCGCCACCAGCGAGGAGGAACACGCCGTGTCCACCGTCACCGCCGGGCCCTCCAGGCCCAGCGTGTAGGCGATCCGGCCGGTCGCCACACTGCTGGCACTGCCGTTGCCGATCCACCCCTCGAAGCCCTCCGGCACCGCCGGGTACAGCCGCGCCCCGTAGTCGTCGTACATCACCCCGGCGAACACGCCGGTCCGCGAACCGCGCAGCGACGTGGGCGCGATGCCCGCCCGCTCCAGCGCCTCCCAGGCCAGCTCCAGCAACAGCCGCTGCTGAGGGTCGGTGGCCAGCGCCTCGCGCGGGCTGATCCCGAAGAACGCCGCGTCGAAGTCCCCCGCGTCGTACAGGAACCCGCCCTCGCGGGCGTACGCGGTGCCCCGGTGGTCCGGGTCCGGGTGGTACAGGTTGGCGGTGTCCCAGCCGCGCCCCTCCGGGAACGGGCCGATCGCGTCCACGCCGTCCGCGACCAGGCGCCACAGCTCCTCCGGCGAGGCCACCCCACCGGGGAAGCGGCAGGCCGCCGCCACCACGGCGATCGGCTCGCTGCGCTCCGCCTCCAGGTCCGCGACCCGGCGGCGGGCGCGGTGCAGGTCCTCGGTGACCCACTTCAGGTAGTCGACCAGCTTCTGCTGGTCCGGTTGCTGCCGGTTGTCCGTCATCGCTTCGTCGCCTCTTCCGTTCCGTCAGGGCTCAGTGATCCGCCGGGCCGGAGCGGCCGAGCGTGGTGTCGATGAACGCCATCAGCCCGTCCAGATCCGCGTCCCGGATCGACGCGCTGACCGCCTCCTGGTCCTCCGGGCCCCCGGCCGGTGCCGCCGCGCCCCACCGGCCGCGCAGCGCCTCCAGCCGCACGGCGACCCTTCCCAGGCCCGCCTCGTCCAGCCCGGCCGCGGCCAACGCGGCGTCCAGGCGGTCGAGTTCCGCGAGCAGCCGGTCCGCCTCGGCCCCCGGCCGGGGCTCGGCCGCCGCCCGCAGGAAGCCGGCCAGCGCGCCGGACGACGGATGGTCGAAGACCAGGGTCACCGGCAGCCGCAGGCCCGTCGCCGCGCCCAGCCGGTTGCGCAGCTCCACCGCCGTCAGCGAGTCGAAGCCCAGCTCCTTGAACGAGCGCTCGACCGGCACCGCCGACGGGTCGGCGTGACCGAGCACCACCGCGACCTCCCCGCGCACCAGCCGCAGCACCACGGCGTCCCGCTCCTCGGCGGGGACCGCGGCCAGCCGCTCGGCCAGCGACCGCCCGCCGTCGGAGCCGCCCGCAGGCCGACCGGCCGTCCGCACCAGCTCCCGGAACACCGGCGGCACCGCCCCGGCCGACCGCAGGCCCGCCGAGTGCAGGGTGGCCGCCAGCAGCAGCGGCTCCGGGGAGGCCAGCGCCAGGTCCAGCAGCTCCAGGCCCAGCGCCGACGGGATCGCCGCGAAGCCGCTGCGGGCGATCCGCGCGTGGTCCGCCGCCGTCAGGTGCTCCGTCAGACCGCCGCCGTCCGCCCAGCGGCCCCAGGCCACCGAGACCGCCGGCAGCCCGAGCGCGTGCCGGTGCTGCGCCAGCGCGTCCAGGAAGGTGTTCGCCGCGGCGTAGTTGGCCTGGCCCGGCGCGCCCGCCAGCCCGGCCGCCGAGGAGAACAGCACGAAGGCCGCCAGGCCCAGGCCGGCCGTCAGCTCGTGCAGGTGCCAGGCCGCGTCCGCCTTGGGCCGCAGCACGGCCGAGAGCCGCTCGGCGGTCAGCGACTCCAGCGTGCCGTCGTCCAGAGCGCCCGCCGAGTGCACCACGGCGGTCAGCGGGTGCTCCGGCGGCACGGCGGCCAGCAGTTCCCGCAGCGCCTCGCGGTCCGCCGCGTCGCAGGCCGCGATCCGCACCCTGGCGCCGAGCGCCGACAGCTCCTCGGCGAGCTCGGCGGCCCCAGGGGCGTCCGGGCCGCTGCGCCCGGTCAGCAGCAGGTGGCGCACGCCGTGGCGGACCACCAGGTGCCGGGCCACCAGGCGGCCGAGCAGGCCCGTCCCGCCGGTGATCAGCACCGTGCCCTCGGGGTCGAGGGCGGCGGGCGCCCCGCCGTCCGCCCCGCCGTCCGCCGCCCGGGCCAGCCGCGGCACCAGGGCCGCGCCGTCGCGCACCGCCAGCTGCGGCTCCCCGGCGGACAGCGCCGCGGCCAGGGCGGCCGGCAGGGCGCGCACCGAGGAGGGCAGGCCGTCCAGGTCGGCCACCGCGAACCGGCCCGGGTGCTCGTTGACGGCGCTGCGCAGCAGGCCCCAGAGCGGGGAGTCGGCCAGTGCGATCCGGTCCTGCCCGCCGGTGGCCACCGCGTCGGTGGTCACGGCGACCAGGACGGCGTCACCGGTCCAGTCCTGCCCGGCCCACTCGGCGGCCGTCGCCAGCGCCCGCCGGGCACCCGCGTGGGCGGCGGGCAGTGGCGAGGAGCCGTCCCCGGGGGTTGTTCCGCCGAGCGGAGCGAGGAAGGCGGCGGGCAGCGGGGCGCCGTCGGCGGTGGCGGCCCGGGCGGCCGCGAGGTCGGGGTGGCGCACGGTCGTGACGCCCGCCTCGGCCAGCGCCTCGGCGAGGCCGGAGACCTCCGCGCCGAGCAGGGCCCACGGGCGGTCGGCGGCGGCGACGGGGCCGACCGGCAGCGCGGTCCAGCCGAGCCGGAACAGCGCGTCCCCGGCACGCCCCACCGCACGGGCCAGCTGGGCGTGCGAGATCCGCCGGAACTCCAGCCGGGCCACCGCGCCCAGCTCGGTGCCGGTCCCGTCCAGGAACACCACCGAGGCGGCCTCGCCGTCCAGCCGGGAGACCCGCACCCGCAGCGCCCGCGGCGTGGTGGCCCGCAGTGTGACGCCGTGCCAGGCGAAGGGCAGCCGCACGCCGTCCGCGTCGCCGTCCGGCTCCCCGGCCGCCGCCAGCACCAGGACGTGCAGGGCCGCGTCCAGCAGCGCCGGGTGAGCGGCGAAGCCGCCCGGTTCGGCGTCCAGCCTGACCTCGGCGTACAGCTCGTCGCCCTGCTGCCAGGCCGCGGTCAGTCCCTGGAAGGCCGGCCCGTAGACGTAGCCCCGGGCGGCCAGCAACTCGTAGTGGCCGGTCAGGTCGAGCGGCTCCGCGCCCGGCGGCGGCCAGACCCCGGCCGGTGGGGCGGGGCGGTCCCCGGCGGGCCGGTCCTCGGCGGGCCGGTCCTCGGCGGGCCGGCCGAGCAGGCCGGAGGCGTGCCTGGTCCACTCGGCGGGTTCCGCGCCCTGCGGGCGCTGCGGCCGGGAGTGCACGCCGATCGGGCGCTGCCCCGTGCCGTCCGGCGGGCCGACCCGCAGCTGCAGCTGCAGCGTCTCGCCCGGGCCGACCGGCACCGGCGCCTCCAGGGCGAGTTCGGCCAGCTCCGGCAGGCCGACCGCCGCGCCCGCGTGCAGCGCCGCCTCGACCAGCGCGGTGCCCGGCAGCAGCACCGCGTCCAGCACCGCGTGGTCGGCGAGCCAGGGCTGCTCGGCGGTCGACAGCCGCCCGGTCAGCACCAGGGTGCCGTCCTCGGCGACGGGCAGCGCGCCGGTGAACAGCGGGTGCCCGCTCGGCTCCAGCCCGGGCCCGCCGCTGGCGCCCCCGGCCGGCACCTGGAGCCAGTGCCGGGTGCGCTGGAAGGGGTAGGTGGGCAGGTCGGTGTGGGTGGGGGCGTGGTGGCGGGTGCTCCAGCGGGTGAGGGGGGCGCCGGTGGTCCAGGCGGTGGCGAGGGCGGTGAGGAACTGGGCGTGGTCGTCCTGGTCCCGGCGCAGCGTGCCGTGCACCGCGGTGCCCTCCGCCCCCAGGTCGTCCAGGGTCTGCTGGAGGGCGTAGGTCAGCACCGGGTGCGGGCTGACCTCGATGAAGTGGGTGTGCCGGTCGCGGTGGAGCCTGGTCACCGTCTCGTGCAGCCGGACGGTCTGGCGCAGGTTGCGGTACCAGTAGTCGGCGGTCAGCTCCGTGGTGTCGATGGGCTCGGCGGTGACGGTCGAGTAGAAGGGCACCGTCGACGGACGCGGCTTGATGTGGGCGAGGAGTTGGGTGAGGTGGTGGTGGAGGGGTTCGACGTGGTGGCTGTGGGAGGCGTAGTCGACGGGGATGCGGCGGGCGTTGATGCCGGTGGTGGTGTAGTGGTGTTGGAGGGTGTCGAGTTGGGTGGCGTCGCCGCTGATGACGGTGGTGGTGGGGCCGTTGGTGGCGGCGATGGCGAGGCCGGGGGTGAGGGGGATCCGGTGGGGTGGGAGGGGGATGGAGAGCATGCCGCCGTGGCCGGTGATGGTGGTGATGGCTTGGGAGCGGAGGGCGACGATGGTGGCGGCGTCGTCGAGGGTGAGGGCGCCGGCGGTGTAGGCGGCGGCGATTTCGCCTTGGGAGTGGCCGAGGACGGCGTCGGGGTGGATGCCGTGGGTTTGCCAGGTGTGGGCGAGGCTGGTCATGACGGCGAAGAGGACGGGTTGGACGACGTCGACGCGTTCGAGGGTGGGGGCGTGGGGGTGGTGGTGGAGGACGTCGAGGAGGTTCCAGTCGGTGTGGGGGGTGAGGGCGTCGGCGCAGGCGTGGATGTGGTCGCGGAAGGCGGGGGAGTGGGTGAGCAGGGCGCGGCCCATGCCGATCCATTGGGAGCCCTGGCCGGGGAAGACGAAGACGGTGCGGGTGTCGGTGGTCCCGGCCGTCCCGGTGAACAGGGCGCCGTGCGTCCGTCCTTCGGCGAGGGCGTCGAGGGCGTCGCGTAGGTCGGTGGGGTCGGTGGTGACGACGGCGGCGCGGTGGGGGTGGGCGGTGCGGGTGGTGGCGAGTGCGTGGGCGGTGTCCGCGGGGCGGGCGGTGGTGGTGTCCAGGTGCGCGCGCAACCGGGCGGCCTGTTCGCGCAGGGCGGGCCCGGTGTGCCCGGAGACGGGCCAGATCAGCGGGGTGTCCGATACCTCTGTGGGTTCTACCGGCGCGGTGGGTTCGGTGGCGGGGGCCTGTTCGAGGATCAGGTGGGCGTTGGTTCCGCTGATGCCGAAGGAGGAGACGGCGGCGCGGCGGGGGCGTCCGGTGTCGGGCCAGGGCTGGTGCTCGGCGAGGAGTTCGACGCCTCCGGCCGTCCAGTCCACGTGCGGGGAGGGCGCGTCCAGGTGCAGGGAGCGGGGCAGTTCGCCGTGTCGGAAGGCCTCGATCATCTTGATCACCCCGGCGACGCCGGCCGCGGCCTGGGTGTGACCGATGTTCGACTTGATCGAGCCCAGGAGGAGCGGGTGCTCGCGCTTCTTCCCGTAGGTGGCCAGCAGGGCCTGGGCCTCGATCGGGTCGCCGAGCGTGGTGCCCGTGCCGTGCGCCTCCACGACGTCGACGTCCGCGGGCGTCAACCCGGCGTCGGCCAGGGCCTCCTGGATGACCCGGCGCTGGGACGGCCCGTTGGGGGCGGTCAGCCCGTTGCTGGCGCCGTCCTGGTTGACGGCGGAGCCGCGCAGCACCGCCAGCACCGGGTGCCCGTTGCGGCGGGCGTCCGACAGCTTCTCCAGGACCAGTACGCCGACGCCCTCGGCGAAGCCGGTGCCGTCCGAACCGGCCGCGAACGGCTTGCAGCGCCCGTCCGGCGCCAGGCCCTTCTGCCGGCTGAACTCGACGAAGATGTTCGGCGTCGACATCACCACCACCCCGCCCGCCAGGGCGAGTTCGGACTCCCCTCGGCGCAGTGACTGGGCCGCCAGGTGGATCGTCACCAGTGACGAGGAGCAGGCGGTGTCCACAGTCAGTGCCGGTCCCTCCAGGCCCAGCACGTAGGAGACCCGGCCGGAGAGCACGCTCGCGGCCGCCCCCGTGATGACGTACCCCTCCACGGCGGCCGGCACGGTGGGCGTGCGGGAGGCGTAGTCGTGCGAGGAGGCGCCGACGAACACCCCGGTGCGGGAGCCGCGCAGGCCGGCCGGGTCGAGCCCGGCCCGCTCCAGCGACTCCCACGCCGTCTCCAGGAACAGCCGCTGCTGCGGGTCCATCGCCAGCGCCTCGCGCGGGCTGATCCCGAACAGCTCCGCGTCGAAGTCGGCGGCGCCGTGCAGGAACCCGCCCTCGCGCACGTAGGAGGTGCCCGAGTGCTCCGGGTCGGCGTCGAACAGCGCGTCGAGGTCCCAGCCGCGGTCGTCGGGGAACGGGCCGATCGCGTCCACGCCGTCCGCGACGAGGCGCCACAGCTCCTCCGGCGACCGCACCCCGCCCGGGTAGCGGCAGCCGATGCCGACCACCGCGATCGGCTCGTGGTCCCGGTCCTGCGCCTCCTGGAGCAGCCGCCGGGTGTCCTGGAGGTCCGCGGTCGCCCGCCGGAGGTATTCGACGAGCTTCTGTTCGTCAGCCATGTCGCCTGTGCCTTCCTCGGATTGCTTCTCGGTCAGTGCAGTGGACGGTCCGTCAGGACCGGCCGCCGTCGATGAGGGCGAAGAGCTCCTCCTCGGTGGCGTTCGCCACGTCGAGCTCCGGGGCCGCCGCCGCGCCGCCGGACGGCTCCGCCAACTGGCCCAGCAGGCCGCGCAGTCGGGCCAGCGCCGGGCCCGGCAGCGTGGTGCCCGCGGCCACGGCCCCGGCGAGCGCCGCCTCCAGCGCGACCGCCTCCGCGTGCTGCGGGCCCTGCTGCGCTTCCTCCGCCGCGCCGCCCGTTCCGCCCGCGCCGTCGGAGCGCTCGGGGACGTCCAGCTCCTCCAGCAAGCGGACCGTCAGTTCTTCGGGGGTGGGGTGGTCGAAGACGAGGGTGGTGGGGAGGTGGAGTCCGGTGGCGGTGCGTAGGCGGTTGCGGAGTTCGACGGCGGTGAGGGAGTCGAAGCCGAGGTCCTTGAAGGGTTGGTCGGCGCCGAGCCTGCTGGGGTCGGGGTGGGCGAGGACGGTGGCCGCCTCGCCGCGCACCAGGTCCAGCACCAGGTTCCGTCGGGCCGCCGCGTTGAGCGGGCCGAGCCGGTCGGCCAGTGAGGGCCCGCCCGACGTCACCGTGGCCGGGGCCGCCCGCCGCAGCGGCGGCCGCAGCACGCTGCGCAGCAGGGCGGGGACCCGGGCGCCGGCGGCACCCGGCACGATCGGCAGCGCCGTGACGACGGGCCGGGCGCCGGCCAGCGCCGCGTCCAGCAGGGCCAGGCCCTCCTCCGTCCGCAGCGGGCGCGTTCCGGAGCGGGCGAGCCGGGTGTGGTCGGCGTTGGTGGTGAGGGTGCTGGTGTCGTGCCAGAGGCCGTAGGCGATGGAGGTGGCGGGTTGGCCGTGGGTGTGGCGGTGGTGGGCGAGGGCGTCGAGGGCGGCGTTGGCGGCGGCGTAGTTGGCTTGGCCGGGGGTGCCGAGGGTGGCGGCGGCGGAGGAGAGGAGGACGAAGGCGGCGAGGTTGTGGTGGCGGGTGTGGTGGTGGAGGTTCCAGGCGGCGTTGATCTTGGGGTGGAGGACGGTGGTGAGGTGGTGGGGGGTGAGGGTGTCGAGGGTGGCGTCGTGGAGGACGCCGGCGGCGTGGATGACGGCGGTGAGGGGGTGGTGGTGGGGGATGGTGTCGAGGGCGGCGGCCAGTTGGTGGGCGTCGGCGGCGTCGGCGGCGAGGACGGTGACGGTGGCGCCGAGCGCTTCGAGTTCGGCCCTGAGCTCGGGGGCGCCCGGGCTCTGCTCGCCCTGGCGGCTGAGCAGGAGGAGGTGGCGGATGCCGTGGCGTTGGACCAGGTGGCGGGCGATGTGGGCGCCGAGGGTGCCGGTGCCGCCGGTGATGAGGGCGGTGCCCTCGGGGTCGAGGGGCTGGGGGATGGTCAGCGCCAGCTTGCCGATGTGGCGGCCGGAGGCCAGGTGCCGGAGCGCCGTCGAGGCGTCCGCGACGCTCCACGCGGTGACCGGGAGCGGTTCGAGCACTCCCTGCTCCAGGAGGTGGGTGAGTTCTTGGAGCATGTGGTGGATGTGGTCGGGGCCGGTTTGGTGCATGTCGAAGTGGGTGTAGGTGACGCCGGTCTGTCGGTGGGTGGTGTGGGGGTCGCGGATGTCGAGTTTGCCGATGTCGATGAGGTGGCCGTGGCGGGGTTGGAGGAGGCGGAGGGTGGCGTCGGTGTGTTCGTGGGTGAGGGAGTGGAGGGCGATGTCGATGCCGGTGTGGTGGGTGGTGGTGTTGATGGTGTGTTCGTAGGTGGTGTTGCGGCTGTTGTGGATGTGGGTGGTGGGGATGCCGCGTTGGGTGAGGTGGTGGTGTTTGTGGGGGCTGGTGGTGGTGTGGATGGTGGCGCCGATGTGTTGGGCGATGTTGAGGGCGGCGAGGCCGACGCCGCCGGTGGCGGCGTGGATGAGGAGGTGGTGGTGGGGTTGGAGGTTGGCGAGGTGTTTGAGGGCGTGGTAGGCGGTGAGGTGGACGACGGGGGTGGTGGCGGCTTGGGTGTGGGTGAGGTGGGTGGGGGTTTTGGCGAGGTAGCGGTGGTCGGTGGTGGTGGTGGGGGTGATGGCGCCGGGGAAGAGGCCGTAGACGCGGTCGCCGGGGTGGAGGTGGGTGATGTCGGGGGCGGTGTGGGTGATGGTGCCGGCGGCTTCGCTGCCGAAGGGGGCGTCGTGGTCGGGGTAGAGGCCGAGGGCGATGAGGGTGTCGCGGAAGTTGAGGCCGGCGGCGTGGATGGCGACCCGGACGTGACCGGGCGGTAGCTCCTCCTCCGGGTCCAGCTCTCCGGGCGCCAGGGCGAGGCTGTCGAGCGTCCCCTTCTCGACGATGTCGAGCTGCCAGGTGGGCGCGTCGGCGGGAGGAATGAGCGCGGGGGCGCTCGGGACGAGCCGCGGCGCGTACGGCCTGTCGTTGCGGATGGCGAGCTGGGTCTCGCCGCTGTCGCGCGCGGTGGCGAGGGCGGACACCAGGGTGGTGGCGGTGGTCGCGGTGACGGGGTGCTCGTCCAGGTCGAGGAGGGTGATCCGGTCCGGCTGCTCGGCCTGGGCCGAGCGGACCAGCCCCCAGGCGGAGGCGGCGGCCGGGCTGAGCAGGTGTTCGCCGGGGGTGGCGGCGACGGCGCCGCTGCTGAGCAGGACGAGGTGGACGTCATCGCGGGCCGGTTCGGCGAGCCACTGCTGGAGCAGTTCGAGGGTGGCGGCGACCGTCCGGGCGACGGCTTCGGGGAGGTCGGCGTCCCCGGTCCGGTCGGGGATCCGGGCGAGCACCGTACCGGGCCGGTCCGCCTCGGCCAGGAGTGCGGCGAGGTCGGGGAACTGTCGGACCGTCAGCTCGGCCGGGAGCAGATCGGCCGCACCCTCGCCCAGTACGGCCAGGGCCTGCGGTGCCACGGCGCCCGCGGGGAGGGCGAGTTCGGTCCAGGCGGTCTCCAGGAGCTGCGGGGCGTCCGCCGTTGCCGCCTTGAGGGTGTTGAGGGTGTGGGTGAGGTGGGTGGGGGTGGTGGGTGTGGTGGTGAGGGTGGTGGTGATGACGGGGGTGCCGTGGGGGTCGGTGGCGGTGAGGGTGTGGGTGTTGGGGTTGGTGGGGTGGGGGGTGAGGGTGGTGTGGAGGGTGGTGGCGTGGGTGGTGTGGAGGGTGGTGTGGGTGAAGGTGGTGGGGAGGTGGAGGGTGGTGTGGTCGGTGGTGGTGAGGAGGGGGTGGAGGGCGGCGTCGAGGAGGGCGGGGTGGATGGTGGTGTGGGTGGGGGTTTGGGTGGTGGGGAGGGTGGTGGTGGCGTGGAGGGTGGTGTGGTTCTTCCAGGCGTGGGTGAGGCCTTGGAAGGTGGGGCCGTAGGTGTAGCCGTGGGTGGTGAGGTCGTCGTAGAGGTGGGTGAGGGGGATGGGGGTGGTGTGGGTGGGGGGCCAGGTGTTGTCGGTGGGGAGGTCGGTGTCGGGGCCGGTGGTGGTGAGGGTGGCGGTGGCGGTGTGGGTCCAGGGGGTGTGGGGGTTGGTGGTGTGGGGTCGGGTGTGGATGGTGAGGGTGCGGGTGTGGTCGTGGGGTGGGGTGGCGGTGAGGTGGAGTTGGGTGGGGGTGGTGGTGAGGGGGGTGGGGGTGTGGAGGGTGAGTTCTTCGATGTGGGGGTGGTGGAGGTCGTGGGCGGCGTGGAGGGTGAGGTCGAGGAGGGCGGTGGCGGGGAGGAGGACGGTGTCGTGGATGGTGTGGTCGGTGAGCCAGGGGTGGGTGGTGAGGTTGAGGGTGCCGGTGTAGGTGGTGGTGCCGTCGGGGTGGGTGGTGGCGGTTTTGAGGAACAGGTGGTCGGTCGGGGCCAGGCCCAGCGCCGACGGCGTGCCCTTCGGCAACTCGCTTTCCAGCCAGAGGTGTTGGTGTTGGAAGGGGTAGGTGGGGAGGGGGGTGTGGTTGGTGTGGGTGGTGGTGTGGGTGAGGGGTGTGCCGGTGGTCCA
>NZ_JBIALK010000058.1:0-14507 GCF_042873275.1 Kitasatospora sp. NPDC004745
ACGGGGTGCGGCGGGCGCTGGGGCGGGAGCCGCGGGACTTCGCGGACTACGCGCGGGAGGCCGCCGCCACCGGAGTCTGGGACGTGTGAGCCGGCCCGCCGGGGGCGGGTCGTCGGAGCCGCCCCCGGGCGGGTGTTGATCGTGTGACGAAACCACTGTGGAGGTCGTGTCATGTCGGATCGCAAGACGGTCTGGTCGAGTGAACAGGGAATAGGCGCCCTGCCCGCGCAGCTGCGGGGCTTCGGGCTGATGCACGTCGCCATGCGGCGCGACGCCGCCCGGCTGAGGGCGGCGGCCGCCCGGAGCGCGTCCCCGGCGGCGCTGGCGGACTGGTTCGGGCGGCTGCGGGCCGTGATCGACTGGCACCACCACAGTGAGGACGAGATCCTCTGGCCGTACCTGCGCCGGCAGGTGGCCGGCTTCGACGGCGGCGGCGTGCTGGAGCAGGACCACGAGGAGCTCGAGCGGGCCATGGGCCGGGTGGCGCAGCTGCTCGGCGCCGGCCGCGGCACCGAACTCCCCGCGGCTGCGGCCGGGTTCGAGGAGCTGATCCGCGAACACCTGGGCCACGAGGAGCCGGTGGTCTTCCCCGCGCTCGCGGACCTCCCGGTCGACGAGTACCTGCGGGTGGAGCGCCGGATCATCCAGAGCGCCCCGACGCAGGTGATGACGTACCTGCAGCCGTGGATGTTCGACGGTGCCGACCAGGCCTCCGTGCGGGCCGTCTCGGCGACCATCCCGGCCCCGGTGCGGCTGCTCGGCCGCACCGTCCTGGAGCGCCGCTACCGGCGCGTCCTCGCCCCGGTGCTCTGAGACCCGGGGGCGTCCGGGAGGCGTGGCCGTGGTGGTCGCGGAGGCGTGCCACCGGGGCGCAACCGGCCGCAAGCGCCGTGCCGGGTGGTGCCGTTCCGGTTGTCGCGGTTCCGTTGCGCGCCGAACCGCACGGTGGGGGGTGTCGTGGTTTCCGCTGTTTCGCCGGTGCCGCCCCCGCGGGCCGGGTGAGTGAAGGGTTCCTGTGATGCGTTCGGATCAGACGTCGGCGCCGCTGTCCTACCCGTCCCCGACGGCCATCGGCCGACTCGGCCAGGGAGCCCCGGTGCACGGCGTGCCCGGCGGTCCGAGCCGCGCCACCGGGCCGGTCCTGGTGGCTGCGACGATCGCCATGGGCCTGATGGCGGGCCTGTTCTTCGCCTTCGACGTGTCCGTGATGCCGGGCCTGGCGGCCGGCGACGACCGGACGTACGTGACGGCGATGCAGCACATCAACAAGTCGATCGAGAACGGCATGTTCGGCCTGGTCTTCGTCGGCGCCTTCCTGGCGACGGGCGTGGCGGCCTGGCTGCAGCACAAGGCCGGCCGGCGCCAGGCGGCGCTGTGGGCGGCCGGGGCGACCCTGCTGTACGTGGTGGCGCTGATGGTGACGATGGGCGTCAACATCCCGCTCAACAACCAGCTCGCGGCGGCCGGAGACCCGGCGAAGATCAGCGACTTCGCCTCGGTGCGGGACAAGTTCGAGGGCACCTGGGTCGCCTCCAACATGCTCCGGACGCTGCTCTGCACGGCCGGCCTGGCCGCGCTGACCCGGGCGCTGGTCCTGCACGGGCGGTTCGGCCGCGCCGGGCGCTGAGCCGCCAGGACCGCGCCCCCGGAGGGCCCGGCACGCCGTCACCGGTGTGCCGGGCCCGTCCGCGTGCCGGGGTGCCGGGGTGCCGCGGTGCCGGGGGCGCAGCTGCCCCCGGTCCGGCCCGTCGCCGGCCCCGTTCCGCGGGGCGCTGCACGCGGCGGATGCGCCGGGGCGTGCGCCGGTGCGCCGGGCCGGTGCCTTCGGTCAAGTCTCCTGGGGCGTCCTGGACTTGGCGATTCCGGGGGTGTGGGTGGAGCATGGGCGGGCCCCGGTCGTCGCGGCGCGTCCGCGCCCACGCCGCCGGGGCGTTCACCGGTCGAGTGTCGGTGTGCCGGAAGGGGGCGAGGTCGATGGGACCAGTGGTGCGTCCGTTCGTGGTCCGGGGGAGAGCGGTTCCCCTGGCCAGGTACCTGGCGGAGGAGGACATCGAGGGACTGGTGGCGTGCTCGTGCATCGGGAACGAGGTCACGATCGACCTCGCGGACACCCGGATCCTGGTCACCCTGGCCGAGGTGAACGGGATGGTGCGGCTCAACTTCGACATGGTCCAGGACGGCCCGGCCAAGGCCCGCTCGTGGTCCCGGCGGCTGCCGGCCGGCTCCGGCCCCGGTGAGCTCGCCGGGCGCATAGCCCTGGACGTCCGCACGCTCGTTCGGGAGCTGGCCCCGCTGCGGCGCAACCCGCCGCGCGGTCCGGAATCCGGGGTGCCCCGGCCACGGACCGGTCCGGGGTCCTGACCGGTCCGCGGCACCGAGCGGGGGCGGGCCCGCCAGCACGACCGCGCCGCCGGGCCCGCCCCCGCTCAGTGCCTGCCGCCCGGGATCAGAGCGTCACCAGCCAGGACAGGCTGGCGGTCAGGTTCTCCCGCAGGTCCGGGTCGGCCACCGCCGGCGTGGGGTCGGTGGCGACGGCGGTCAGCAGGTACGGGAGCCGGGGGAACGGGCGGTGCGCCGACGGCCGGACGGCGGCGAGGTCCAGGGTGGTGCGCCCGCGGAGCTCGGTCAGCTCGCGCCCGTCCAGGTACCAGCGCAGGCGGGTGCCCGTGACGGGCAGGTCGACGGACAGGTGGTCGGCCGCGGTGAGCCAGGTGTCGGTCGGCGTGGCGCTGGTCAGCGGGGTGGCGTGGCGGTAGAAGCCGGCGATCATCGCCTCCCGCCCGGGCAGGTTGAACTCCCGGCCGAGCGACCGCATGATCGAGTTCTCGGTCGGCCGGTACAGCCCCGCCGGGTAGTAGCCGCCGCCCTCGTAGGTGCCGACCGTCCCGCCGTCGGGGGAGGTCCGGCCGAGCCAGCGCGACCACTTGGTGCCCTGTTCGCGCATCCGGTCGGCGGTGAGCGTGCTGATGTTGGCCTCGGCCGGTTCGGCGCCCTGGTACGTCCCCTGGCCGTCGTAGGCGTACTCGTCGGCGAGCTTGCCCAGGGAGTGGCCGGTCTCGTGCACCGCGATCTGCCCGGACCTGGCGTTGCCGCCGGCCACCGTCGCGATCCCCTCGTAGCCGAGCGGGGAGGTGAGGTCGTTGTAGCCCGCTCCGCCGTACTTGGCGCTGTTGGCCACCACGAGGACCAGGTCGGCCTGCGGCGCCTTGGCCGCGTAGCGGTCGACGGCCTTGTCGTCCACGCAGAGCAGCCGTTCGACGCCGTCGCACCAGAAGTACGCGCCGAGCGCGGTGTGCCGCACGGTGCCCTGGTCCGGATCGCCGGAGACGCCCGACTCCGGCGAGACGGCGGAGACCGCCCAGACGTTGAACAGCCCGCGGTACGTGGCGTAGGGCTCGACGGCGGTGATCTCCCGCCACTTCTCGGCGGCGTCGGCGCGGAACCTGTCCTGTTCCTCGGCGGTGTAGCCGTCCCCGATCACCACCACGTCCAGCTTGTCGGCCGGAGCGCCGTTGCGGACGAGTGCGGTGACGTCGCCGTCACCCTTCAGCGGTGCGATACCCGGGGCCGGGGGCGCGGTGAAGGGGGAGGCGCCGGGGACGGTCGTCCGCGAGATGGTGCCGTCCTCGGTGAACGCCTCCACCTGGTGGCGGGTGGCGGTGGGCGGGTTGGGTGCGGGCGGCGCCGCCGGTGCGGCCAGTGCCGGGGTGGCGCCGAGGAGCGCGACGGCGAGCGCGGAGGCGAGCAGGGGCGCGGCGGTCCTGGTGCGGTGGGTGGGCACGGTGGTCCTCCTGGGGTGGGGTGTCGGACTCGACCATGCCCATGTCCCGGACCTGACAATCCGTCGGGGCGCGAAGGCCGAATCCGGCGCGGCCCCGATCCGGCGGGGCGGCTCGGGGCCGGCCGGGCCGGTCCCGCCCGTGCCCGGTCCGGAGGAAACCCGGACCGGGCACGGGCGGGTCGACGGGGCGGGCTCGTCAGACCGTCGCGAAGCCCCAGGCGGCGGCGGACGCGATGAGCCAGCACAGCACGCCCACGGGCATCGTCACCCAGGGGGAGAGCTCCGCCTGCACGAAGATGCTGGACCCCATCCAGGAGGTGAAGCCGATCACCGCGGGTGCGCCCCACAGGACCCCGGGGTTCTCCAGGCGCGCCAGGACGCCGCCCAGGACGGCGACGCTGGTCCCCACGCCGATCAGCAGGGCCACCAGCACCATCTCCCACCGGTCGTAGAGGGGGACGTCGGCCCGGTGGCCGTGGTACGAGGTCTCGACCACGTGGCCCAGCCAGACCTTGAGGTCCACCTCCGTGCCGGACGCCACGTCGTCGTAGAACCGCTTCCCGACGGTGTAGGTCTCGGTGCCGGAGGCCGTGTCCCGGAGCACCGAGATCTTGTACGCGGTCGAGGCCTCGCCGTCCTCCGAGAACGTCGCCGTGACCCGCCCGGTCTCCGGCTTGAGGCAGTCCACCCCCGCCGCGAGCCCCGGGCTGCCGCAGGCCGGGGCGCCCTGGTGCGCCGTCACCCGGACGCTCTCGTCGAGGAACCGGGCGAAGCCCACACCGACCACGGACAGCCCGATCAGCAGGAGCAGGCCCTGGGTCAGCACCCTGCCGACGGGCACCGGTGCACGCCGGGGCGGCCGTGGGCGCGACGGCCCGGCCGACTGCGGCCGGGCGACGGGGACGGCGGTGCGTCCCGCTTCCGGACCGGGGGCCGTCGCCAGCGCGAGCACCGGCGACGGGGCGGCCGCGGCCACCACCGGATCCGCGTCGGCCGGGGGAGGGGGCTCGCCGTCCGCCGGGTCCATCAGCCGCTGGACCTGGAGCCGCAGGACGCCCAGTTCCCGGCCGAGCGAGTCCGCCTCGCGCCGGATCTCGACGAGGTCCGACTCCCGGGTGTGGGCGAAGGCGACGGCCGCCGCGAGCCTGCGGTCCTTCTCCTCGGAGGACTCCTGCAGGCGGCGGCTGCGCGCCTCTTCGGCGGTCAGCCGCGCCGCCAACCGGGAGGCCTCCCGGACGGCCAGGGCCCGGTCCGCCAGGCGGCCGCGCCGCTCGTCGTCCCGCTCCCTGGTCAGTACCGTGACCTCGTGCCGGAGCTGTTCGGTGACCTCCTGCAGGTAGACGACCTGCACGGCGGGCAGCGGGCTCTCGCGTAGCTCCGTCAGGCGCAGCTCGTGCAGGGTGCCGAGGCGGCCCGGGGGCAGGGGGACGCCGTGCCGCTCCAGGGCGGCGAGGAAGGCGTCGACGAAGTCGCGCGGGGCGATCGCCGTGCCCGACAGGTAGGACGAGACCTCCTCCGGTGAGCGGCCGCTCTCCTGCGCCAGCTGCTCCAGGGTGACGTCACGGTGGAGCCGCCCCCGGGCGAAGGCGGCTGCCAGGGCCGTGGCGAACGGCGACCGGTGGGCGGCGTTGCGGGTGAAGGCGAACAGGTTTGCGGAATCGGTGCCGAGCTGGTTGGGCGGCGGCAGTGCCCGCTGCCTCAGCCGGTCCTGAAGGTGCGGGTACAGGGCGCCGAGGGTGAGCCAGACGGGCCCGCCGGGCATGCCGTCCCGGATCAGCTCCAGCAGCGTCCCGGTGAAGGAGGTGGTCGCCTCGGCCTGCTCGCTCAGCGGGACGACGTGGGCGGCCCGGTCGCTGGCGACGAGGATGTACGCCCCGCGGATGTGTGCGGCCCCGGCCGGGTCAGCCCCCGCGGCCAGCGCCTCGATGGCGCGGCCCGAGTAGCAGCAGTCCAGCACCACGACCTTGACCTTGGCCGGACTGTCCAGGAACACCTCGCGGACCCGGTCGTACACCAGTCCGCCCGCGTCGGGGTGATCGGGGTTGGTGTCCGTCAGCGTGAGGCAGAGCTGGCCGCGCGGCAGGATCACACCGTGCCCGACGTAGTAGAGCAGCAGCACTCCGCGGGTCTCCCGGGCCAGTTCGCGCAGCTGCGGGAGCAGCTCGCGGATGTCGCTGGGATCGGGGATGGCGGTGATCCGGTCCGGCGGCCAGCCGCACAGCCGGGGGTCGGTCAGCACCTGCTCCACGGCGGTCAGGCTGTTGAGGGCGGCCGGCAGCGGCTGGAAGCCGCTGCGCCGGTAGGTGCCCGTACCGATCAGGATCGCGCGGGAGTTCGCGAAGTCGGGTGGCTCGGGTCGGTCAGTCATCGCCGCCGCTCAGCACCTCGCGCAGGAGCGGGGTGACGTCCTCGGGCTTGAGCCCCCGGACGTCCAGCGTGACCGTGCGGGCCGGGGTCGTGACGGTGACCGTCACGTCCGTGCGACGGGTCCGCAGCCAGGTCGAGAGCGATCCGGCGAGGACGGCGCCCGCGCCCCCGCTGCCCAGTGCCACCTCCAGCACCTCGACGGCCCCGCCCAGTTCGCCCTCGGCGGGTGCCGTCGGCACCGCCCGGACCAGCCCGACCAGTTCGCGCTCGTGGCGCAGCCACTCCCACAGCTCGGCCGTCTCCCGGACCTCGTCGCCGCCCGTGACCGCTATGCGTGCGTCCATGTTCTCCCCACCTGCTCCACCGGTGTCCGACGTGACCCGGGCCCGTCCCGGGCACGGAGGGGATGATGCCAGGACGGCGCCTCCGATGTGGTCGACTCGGCCCTTTTGCGGCGGAATCGCGCAGGCGCACGGAACGGTGCCAGCGGCGGTGCGAACGGCCGTGCGACGGACGGGTTTCGGCCGTTCCCGGCCCGGGCGGGGCGCCCCAGCCGTCCGTCCAGCGGCGTTCCGCCCCGGAGGTGAGCCGGCGGCGGGCCGAACCGGCTGTCCGGGGCGGGTCGGGTGCATTTCCCGCCGTCATATGCTCCCCGGTGCGCCGGATCCCTAGAGTCGCCGCAGACAGAGCGCCGGACGGGGACCTGGCCCCGCCCGGCGCGCCCGCGCGCTCCACCGACCACGAGGGCGGACCACGTGAACAACCGGATCAGGAACAGGATCGCCGGCAGCCTGGCGGCCGCCGCCACCGTCGCGGCCCTGGGCCTCGCGGCGGCCCCGGCCGCTCAGGCGCAGACCGCCGCGCCGGCCTCGCTGCAGAGCGTCAACTGCAGCACCGGGACCTTCGGCACCTCAGGGAACCAGCAGTACTTCAACATCTCCTGCTCGGCCACCGGGACCACCAAGTGGTGGGTCAACGTGAGCTGTTCGGACGGATCGACCCGCACCGTCGGCCCGTACACCACCTTCCTGAACGTGCGCGTCTTCTGCCCGCCGAACACCAACGCGCTGCGTGGCTGGGTGAGTTACACGAACTGAACCGACTCGACCGCCTGGACCGCCTGAACCGCCTGGACCGCCTGGGCCGACGGAACCGCGTCCCGGCGGCCGCGCCGGACCGGCCGACGGCCCAGCACACCGATCGGTGCGCCGGGCCGTCCACCGGGTCCCGTCGTGCGACCCGTTGGCCTCCGTCAGGAGGTCAGGAGGTGGTGAGGGAGGTGTCGTCGACCACGAAGCTGGTCTGGAGGGAGGAGTCCTCGACGCCGTTGAACTTCACGGTGACGCTCTGGCCCGCGTAGGACGAGAGGTCGAAGGTGCGCAGCTGGTAGCCGGCCGCGGCGTCCACGTTGCTGTAGGTCTTCAGCGCGGTGCCGTTGGCCGAGACGGTCAGCTTGTCGTACACGGTGCTGCCGGTCTCGGCGGTGTCGATGTGGAGCCAGAAGCTCAGCGTCGCCTTGCAGCCGGCCGGGACGGTGACGGTCTGGGCGAGCGAGTCGGTGTGGCTGGAGCCGTAGCCGTTCAGCCAGGCCTTCCAGGAGCCGCCGTGGGCCGCCTGCGAGGAGCTGTTGTCGACGACGCCGGCGGTGGCCGTCCACGGGGAGGCGCTGCCGGTCTCGAAGCCGGGGTTGCCGAGCAGCTGGGTGCCGGTGCAGCCGCCGCCGGTGCCGGTGACCGTCCAGCCGAAGGTGGTCGAGCCGCCGGCACCGGTGGTGTCGGTGGCGGTGACGGTCACGGTGGAGTTGCCGGCGCTGCTCGGGGTGCCGGTGATCAGACCGGTGGAGGCGTTGATCGCGAGGCCGGCGGGCAGGCCGCTGGCGCCGTACGTGAGGGTCTGGCCGGAGGCCGAGTCGGTGGCGTGGATCTGCAGGCTGACGGCGGAGCCCTGGGAGGTGCTCTGGTTGCCGGGGTTGGTGACGGTGACGGTGTTCCCGCCGCCGCTGCCGCCGTTGGTGAAGGCGGCGGTGCCGTTGGGGGTGCCGAGGCCGGTCGGGCCGTCGTAGCCGCTGCCGGCGGTGCACAGGTACGACGGGGAGCAGCTGCCGTTGGCGCCGCTGGTCACGTCGTAGAGCGACGCGGTGTGGGCGTAGGGGTAGGAGGCCGGGGTGGTGCCGGCGGCCGGGGTGCCCGCGAGGGCGTAGACCGCGGCGATGATCGGCGAGGAGGCGCTGGTGCCGCCGTAGACGTTCCAGCCGGAGCCGCCGTAGGTCTGGTAGACGGCGACGCCGGTGGCCGGGTCGGCGACGGCGGAGACGTCGGCGACGGTGCGCTTGCCGCAGCCGGTGTCCTTCTGCCAGCTGGGCTTGGGGTCGTAGGCGGAGCAGCCCGAGCCGGCGCCGTTGCCGCCCGAGGTGCTGCCCCAGACCTTCTCGCTCCAACCACGGCTGGTGGAGGCCCGGTTGAGGCTGGTGCCGCCGACGGCGGTGACGTACTGGGAGGCGGCGGGGTACTCGACGCCGTAGCCGGAGTCACCGGAGGAGACGGTGATGGCGACGCCCGGGTGGTTGAAGTAGCTGGAGTCGGAGCTCGGGTCGGTCGAGTCCTCCGAGCCGCCGTAGCTGTTGGAGACGTACTTGGCGCCCATCGAGACGGCGGTGTTGACGGCGGCGCCGAGGTTGTCCATGGAGGCGTCGTCGGACTCGACCAGCAGGATGTGGCAGTTGGGGCAGACCGCACTCACCATGTCGACGTCGAGGGAGATCTCGCCGGCCCAGCCGCTGTCGGCGGTCGGGTAGCTGGTCCCGCCGCGCTGGTCGACCTTCCGGAAGCAGCCGTTGGCGGTGGTGCAGGCCGGCAGGCCGTACTGGGAGCGGTAGGCGGCGAGGTCGGACTCGGCGTTCGGGTCGTCCTGGGCGTCCACGATGGCGACGGTGGCGCCGGACCCGGCCGAGGTGGGCAGGTTGTACGCGGCGGCGAGGTCGGTGGGGCCGTAGCCGGAGGGGTTGATGTCCGGCGCCAGGGAGGCCTGCTGGGGCAGGTCGGTGCGGGCGAGGGCCAGACAGGCCATCTGGCCGGGGCGGGTCGGGGCGGCGCAGAGCCGCTTGGTGGCGACGCCGGAGTGCGCGGGACCGCTCGCGGGCGCCGAGGCGGTGGCCGTGGGGGCGGTGACCGCGAGCAGGCCGGTGGCGGCCATCGCCAGGGCGGGCAGGGCGGCGAGCAGTCCGCGGGCCCGGTGCGGGCGCGGGCTGCCGGGGGAGTGGAAGCGCAAGAGTCGACCCTCCGTGGGGGGTGGGAGCGCGGGCCGGTGCCGGCATGGGGTTCGCCGGGTACGGGCTCGGACCCGTGCTGACGGGATCTCGGCACGTGCTGGCCGGGCTGCGGCGGTGGCCGCGGGCTCGGCGGTGTGCTCGCGCTGTACAGAGGTGGGGGCGCCCCCAGGAGTGGAACCTCAGGTTCATGACATGCGACGGCACGTCAGGAAGCGCACCACTTCACGGCGTTGCCGAGTGGCGTGGCCATGAGGTTAACGACGGGCCGACGGCGGCTACAAGGCGCTGCCCGCCGCCTTTACCGGGCCTTGCCCATCAATTTCCGAGCGGCAGAGACGACGCGGGCCCGCTGCCCCGCCGCGGCCGCCGGGAACCCCCCGACCGGGCCCGGGGATGTTCGGGCGCGGTAGATTCCCGGCCATGACGACCACCGACCCGACCGCTGCCGACCCGACGTCCAACTTCCCTTCGGGCGGGGGAGCTTCGAGCGACGGCTCTTCGCGTACCGGCCCTGCGGGCGCCGATCCGACGGCCGCCGGCCCGCTGAGCCCGGTCTCCCGCACCGCGCTGGCCGTCGCCCTGGTGCGCGCCTACGAGAGCTCCCGCCCCGACCCGCTGTTCGTCGACCGCTACGCCGCCGCCTTCGTCGAGGCCTCCGCCGTGCCGGTGCCCACCGCGGGCCCCGACAGCCCCTTCGCGCGCCGGCTGGTCGTCCACGGGATCCTGCGCACCCGTTTCTACGACGACCGCCTGCGCGCGGCGGGCACGGACCAGGTCGTCCTGCTCGCGGCGGGCCTCGACGCCCGCGCCTACCGGATCGACTGGCCGGCCGGCACCAGGCTGTTCGAGCTCGACCTCGCCCCCGTCCTCGCCTTCAAGCAGCAGGTCCTCGACGGGCTCGGCGCCGCCCCCGCCTGCGAGCGCACCACCCTGCCCGGCGACCTGCTGGACGGGGAGTGGCCGCGCCGCCTCGTCGAGGCCGGCTTCGACCCGCAACGGCCCACCGCCTGGCTGGCGGAGGGCCTGCTGGTCTACCTCACCGCGGAGGAGGCCGCCGGCCTGCTCGGCGCCGTCGGGGAGCTCTCCGCGCCGGGCAGCCGGCTGCTGCTGGAGAAGGGCCGGGACGTCGCGAGCACCCCGCAGGACCCCTCGCTCGCCCACATCACCGACCTCTGGCAGGGCGGGCTCGGAACCGGTACCCACGAGTGGCTCGACGCCCACGGCTGGAGCACCCGGGTCACCCTGCTCGACGAGGTGGCGGCCGGTCTCGGCCGGCCGTTCCCGGCCGGCTCCGGGCCCACCACGAGCGGTTTCGTGGAGGCCGTCCGGACGCCCTGACCCCGCCCGCTCGGCCTGCTCCGGCGGAGCCCTTGGACGCCCCGTCGGAGCCTCGGGTGCCTCGGGCGGGCCCTTCGGGCCCTGACAGGCCGTGACAGGCCCTGACAGGCCGTGACAGGCCGTGACAGGCCCTGACAGGCCCGTCCTGACAGGGCCTCAGGCGCGGTCCAGCTCGGCGTTCGCCCGGTCGGTGACCAGGGTCAGGACCCGGCCCGCGACCGCCAGGTCCTCCGGCGGGATGCCGTCGTACAGGCGGGCGGAGACCTCGGCGGTCTCGGCGGCCGCGCGCTCGTACCGCTCGAGCCCGGCGGCCGTGAGCCGCACCCGGGAGGCGTCCGCCGGGTCCTGCTCCAGCAGGCCGGCGGCGGCCGCCTCCTCGACGACGCCGCGGACGAGGGTCTCGTCGGTCTTCAGCGAACCGGCGACGTCCGCGACGAGCTCGTCCCGGCCGATGGAGCCGGTGGTGACGGAGCCGGTGGTGACGGAGCCGGGGCCGACGGGGATGCTGTCGACGGAACCGCCGACGACGACGGCCCGGAACAGCACGTTCTGGTGGAAGGTGAGGCCGTGCCGGTCCAGCACGCCCTCCAGGACGGCGCGCGCGGCGTGGTGCGCCAGGGCGACGACCCGGCCGTTGGCGGCGGGGGTGGTGGCGGGGGTCGGGGTGGGGGTCGGGGTGGGGGTCATGACTGCTCCTTCTCGGTGGTCGGCTCGGGCGGGCCGGGCGGATCGAGCGCGGTGGGCGGATCGAGCGGTACGTCCAGCAGGGTCGCCAGCTCGCTGGTGAACTGTCGTGCGCGCGAGCTGTCCTGACCTCCGAACGGCTCCAGGAGCCGCTCCAGCAGGCCCTGGACCACCGCGATCGCGCGGCCGGTGACCTCCAGCCCGTCCCCGGTCAGCGACAGCTGCACGGCGCGCGGGTCGTCCGGGTCGCGGGTGCGGGCGAGGAGCCCGGCGGACTCGAGGGCACGGGCGAGCTTGGAGACGTAGAGCGCCTCCAGGCCGGTGTGGTCGGCCAGTTGGCGCTGGCTGGGCCGCAGCCCGGAGCGGTGCATGCCGTGGAGCGAGGCCATCAGGGCGTACTGGGCGTGGGTCAGACCCAGGGTTGCGACCGCTCGGTCGACGGCCACCCGCCACTTCGTCGACAGGCGCCAGACCAGGAATCCCGCGGTCGCGCGTTCGGGTGCTGAACTCATGTCAGATACCGTACATGGCTACTATGTCCATGGCTACTATCTTCCCGGACGGAGGCGTCCGAGCCGGGGAACCAGATCCAGGCCCTCCCGGGGGACGCCTCCCGAGCTACCCCTCGCCGGCGGCCGGAGGCTCCGCCACGGCAGGAGTCCCGCCTGCGGCCTCGCCGACGGCCGGAGCCTCGACCACGGCGGAGGCCAGCAGCCGGACGTCGTACTCCGTCCAGCAGTCGGAGATCTCGACACCGACCTCGCTCCCGCACCCGGCGCACACGCGGTTCGGGCCGTCGATCCCGTCGAGCCGGCAGCACCCGTAACTCCGGCCCGACACTTCGGTCGGGTGCAGCAGCCCACCGTCCCCGGGATTGAGCACCAGGGCGGCGTCACTGCCGTCCAGCATCCGGCGGGGTTCCGGGTCGGACGCGTAGAACCCCGCCGGGACCGTCGACGGCCCGTAGGTGTAGTGGTCCCGCCCCTTCACCCTCGGCAGCGGGACCCACTCGCGGCGCCGAAGGGGCGGCGACAACGGGGCATCGCACTGTCGGCACCTGAACACGACGAGCACGCTCCTCCTCCTCTCGGCGCGCGGTGACCGGGCGCTCCGGAAGGCCGCTCCGCCGACGTGCCCCGAGCCTACGGTGCATGTCAAACGGGTTCCGGCCGCGGCCGTCAGCGGACGGGAGGAGGCCGATGCCCCGGCCGGGCCGACGTCATGACGCGTCGTCCGCGTCGTCCGCGTCGTCCGCGCCGTCCGCGTGGCCCGTGCCGCCCGCGCTGGCCGTGCCGCCCGCGCCGTCGGCACTGTCAGAGCTGCCGGCGCGCCGCGGCGCGGGGCGGGTGTCAGCGAGCGGCGCGGGTGGCGAGGGCGCGGGCGTGCTCGGCCAGCTGCTGCGGGCACTCCAGCGGCAGCATGTGGCCGGCGTCGGCGATGGTGTGCAGCGTCGCCTGCGGGAGGTGCTGCTGGAGGGTGCGGCTGTGGGACGGGTCGACGATCTTGTCCAGGGTGCCGGTGACCACCGTGGTCGGCGTGTCGATCCGGGGGAGCCCGTCGCGCTGGTCCATGTCCTGCGTGGAGGCGAAGAAGGCGGCGCGGATCGCCGGCCGGGTGGTGGCGAACAGGTGCCGGCTCCGCTCGCGGGCCTCGAACGTCGCGGCCGGGCCGTGGGTCTTCCCGAGGAGCCTGCGGCCGAGCCACCCGATGCCGAGCGCCCGGCTGAACTTCTTGGAGCCCATCATGCTGACCTCGTTGGCCGGCGTCTCCTGGCCGTGGGCGGCGGTCGAGGCCAGCACCAGGCCCACCAGCCGGTCGGCGGCCGTCTCCGGCTGCTCGGCGTGCAGGCGCGCGGCGTACGCGAGCGCGGCGTAGCCGCCGCCCGAGTGGCCGACCACCACGACCGGGCGGGTCCCGGCGACGGCGTCCACCACCGCGCCGAGGTCCTGGGCGAGCCGCTCGATCGAGACGCTCCCGCTCTCGCCCGTCGACGTCGCGTGGCCGCGCTGGTCGTAACTGGCCACCGTGTGGCCGGCGCCGGCGAGGAGGGTCGCCGTGGTGTGCCAGACGGCGCGGCTCGCCGCCCAACCGTGGGCGAGCACGATCACCGGGCCCGCGTCCGGCGTCCCGGTCGCCTCGTCCCGCCCACCGGTCGCCTCGCCCTGCGCCGGCTCCCCGGCCGGGCGGTGCAGCGCGACGGTCAGCAGGGCACCGTCGTCGGTGCGGACGGTGAGGTCCGTGATCGCGACGGGGCGCGGGTCGGCGGGCAGGGCCGCGAGCCGCACCGGGGCCGAGCCCTGGGCCGTCCGGGCCTCCCGGAGCTTCCGGACCGGAGGGTGAGTGGTGGTCATCGGGCTCCTCCTGCGGCGGTGGTGAGGTGGGTGTTGAGGTGCTTGAAGGCGTTGTGGGTGGCGCTGGAGTGCTGGGCGGGGATGTCGGCGACCTTGGCGAGGAGCTTCAGCCAGCCGTGGGGGCTGGCGGTGAAGGTCATGGTGAGGCGGGTCTTGGTGTCGTCCTCGGTGGGGGTGAGGGTGAAGGTCGCCTGGCCGCGGAAGGCGCCGTCGGTGTAGTCCGCGGCGTAGTGCTCCCCGGGGGTGATGCGGGTCGTGGTCGCGGTGAACCGGAGCTTGGGGCCGCCCTTGTCGACGCCCTTGGTGTGGACGGTGACGAGGGTGGTGCCGCCCACGTGCTCGGGGCCGGTGCTGCCGGGCTCGAAGGTGTTGTGCGGGGTCCACCAGGTGGCGGCGCCGTTGAGTTCGGCGATGAGGGCCTTCCAGACCTGGGGGGCGGGGGCGTTGATGACGGCTTCGTCGACGAGGTCGTAGGCGTGCACGGGGCGGACTCCATCCGGGGGAGGGATTCGGGGGTGCGGTGCGGGAGGCCCGCAGATGGGCGGGCCTCCTGATCGCCGCGTGGTGCTGGGTCTCGGTGGCCGGCTGTGTTCCGACTCTTCCGTTGGTCTTGGTTGTTTTGGTGGTTTTGGTGTGTGGGGTGGTTAGGGGTGGGTGTGGGTGGTGGTTTGGTAGTTGGTGAGGTCGAGGTGGCGGGTTTGGTTTTTGAAGCGGTAGG
>NZ_JBIALK010000059.1:0-6297 GCF_042873275.1 Kitasatospora sp. NPDC004745
GCACGACCGGGTCAGGACTCCAAGTCCCAGCCGCTCCAGGCGGGATATCAGCACACCGGCTCAACCGGCCGGCGACCCCAAAAGCAACGGCATTGCGGTGGCACCGTCCCGGGGCGGGCCCCTGGCGTCAGAACAGCGCCTCCTGGGTGTCCGGCTCGGGCGGGCGGATGCACTCCTCCAGCCCCAGCCCCTCGGACGCCCGGCCGGTGACCGGGGTCAGCGCCCAGCCGGTGAGCTGCCGGGTGTCCAGCAGCAGCGGACCGGAGCCGTCCGCCTGGTCCAGGAAGAGGTGCCGGCCGACCGGCGGCCTGAGCCGCCCCGCGACCACCGCACCGGCGGCCAGCCCTCGGACGTACCGGTAGGCCTCCGGGGCGCCGCCGGTGAGGCCGAAGCGCTCCACGTGGTCGGTCACCGGGCGGTCGGCGGGCAGTTCCAGGGCGTGGCCGTCCAGCAGCCGGTGGGCCCGGGCGCGTGCCTCTGTGAGGACGGTCCGGCGGTGCTCCGCGTCGCCGTGCGACCACCAGTGCGCCGTCTTGACCCGGCTCTTGAACCGCTCCCGGGCCAGGCCCGAGGCGGCGATGGTCAGTTCGGCGCGGCGCACCGACGGAAGGCTCCCCCGGGCGGTGAACGCGTAGGCCAGCGCGCCCTGTTCGAGCAGCCGGCTGTCGCCGCGCTGCTCGGCGGTCAGGCCCACCTTGAGCAGGCCCTCGCCGAACCAGGCGAGGTAGAGCAGGTAGGTGCGGCCGTCGTCGAGGATCTGGTCCCGCGCGAGGGCCAGGCCGCGGTCCACGCTCTGGCAGGCCGGGCACTGCACCGCGGCCCCGTCCGGATCGATCACCGCGTGGTGCGGGCAGGGCGTCCGCTCCGTCGCCCCCGCCAGCCAGGCCCCGGTGCAGCGGCGCGGACCGCCGAGCAGCCACCCCACCTCCGCGCCCGGCACGACGGCCCGCTCGTGCACCTGCGCACCGCGCACGGCGCCCAGCACGGCCCGCCCGTCCTGCCAGCTCAGCCCCGTGGAGACCCAGCCGCCGGGTCGTTCCGGGTGCTGTGGTGCGATCGTCACGGGCGTCCCCTCCCTCTGGTCCTTGCCGACCCAGCGAGGCTACCCGCACCCGGCGACACCACGGGCCGGCCCGGGGGAACCGGCGGGGACCAGGGCCGACCCGAGCCGACCCGGGCCGGCCGGCCGCGGGCGGGGGCACGGCCGGGCGGCGGGACGGGGCAGGGCTCAGTCCGGCGGAGGGCCGTGCACCTGCTCCAGGTCGTCGAGCAGCCCGGCGAGCCAGACCGCGACGTCCACGGTGTGCGGCGACACCTCGCCGTCCGGCCGCCCGCCCGTCCGCCCGCCCGGCCCGTCGAGCCCGCCCACCAGGGCGGCCCGGGCCCTGGCGAGGTCGGGCTGCACGACCCCGGCCGGTTCGCGCGCCCGCAGCGCCGCGGCCTGCCGGCGGAACACCTCCGCGACCTCCGCCGCCCGCCGCTCCAGCACCGCCGCGCCGCCGGGGCCGGCGGCCGCCGTCCCGGGCGGGATGCGGGCCAGCAGGGGCTCGGCCCCGTGCACGGTGTGCTGTCCGGCGCGGACGGCGGCCTGCCAGTTGGGCCCGTCCGCAGCCGGGTCGTGCCGCTCGCTGCGGTACTGGGCGTACATCGCCTCGGTGAGCAGGGCCGAGCGGCGGGCCCGGTGCAGCGCGCCCGTGGCCGGCCCGGCGCCGGTGACGACGGCGACCGTCTCCCGCAGGGCTCCGGCGCTGTCGTCGAGCATTCCGGCGGTGCGCCGGCGGAGGTCCTGGGCACCGCCGCGCGGCCAGGCGCAGAACCCGGCGAGGATGCCGATCGCTGCACCGGCGGCCACGTTGACCAGCCGGGCCTCCGCCAGCCGCCAGCTCGCGGGCGCCAGCTGGGTGAAGACCAGCGCGACCACCACCGTGAACAGCCCCTGCGCCCAGGCCAGCCCGAGCACCGGGCCGACGGTGAAGGCGAACAGCATCACCGGGGGCAGGGCGGTCGCGTACACCAGCGGGCGCTCCCCGATCCCGAGCAGCAGGGCGGCCGTGACGGCGGCGCCGCCGGCCGTGCCGACCAGCGCCGGGCGCAGCGTCATCCGGGTGTCGGCCGCGCTGGTGCGCATCAGGGTGAGGGTCGCCAGCAGCACCCAGAAGCCGTGCGAGAGGTCGAGGCCGCCGGCCAGCAGCCGGGCCGCGCCGAGCGCCCCGGCGGTGCGCAGCGCGTTGCGGAACGCGACCGAGCGCGGGGTCAGGTTGGCCCGGAAGCGGCGCCACCAGAGCAGCGGGGCGGGGTCGTAGGCGTACCAGAACGGCCCGGGCCGCTGGTCGGCGGGCGTGTCGTCGGGCGGCAGCGGCGCTCGACGGCTGACCCTCGTCGCGCGGGCGACGAACCGGGCGCCCTCGGCGGCGTCCAGGGCGGCCGTGCCGAGGGCCGTCCGCGCGAGCGGGCCCGGGTCGGGTCCGGAGCCGTCCCGGTGCGCGGAGCGCTCGGTGTCGAAGGCGGTGAGCGCCCCGTCGACCCGCGCGGTCCCCGGGGCGGCGCCGCCCCGCCGCACCCCGGCGGCCGTCGCGCGCAGGGTCGCGGCGGTGGCCGCGGTGAGGTCGGCCGCGCCGGGGTAGGGCCCGCCGGCGCGGGCCAGCCGGAGGATCCGGACGAGCTGCGGGCCGGTGTAGTGCAGCGCCGTCGCGCAGTGGGTGAGGGCGCGGTCGACCGCGCCGGCCGAGGCGGGCCGTTCCATCAGCGGGATCCGGGAGAAGCGCAGCTCGTCCAGGCGGGCGCGGGCCCGGTCGGTGGCGGCGGTGACGGCCGCCGCGGGGGCGGCCCGGTCGGCGGTCGCGCGGGCCGCCAGATCGGCCAGGTCGGCGACCGCGGTGGCCGCGCCCGACAGCCGGTCCCGGTAGTCCGGCGGGGCCGGCTCGGGCCACAGCAGCAGCTCGGCCGCGGCGAGCAGCAGCAGGCCCGCGGCGACGCCGAGCAGCCGTTGCGGGAGGGTGTCGGGGCTGTACGGCGGGAAGCAGGGGAGGATGTAGAAGAGCTGCAGGCCGTTCGCCAGGCCCACCAGCCGGGGCCCGCCGACCGCGCCGAAGGCCACCGCGAAGCCGACGCCGACCATGCCCAGCGCCGCCGTCCAGGCGTGCACGGCGAGCGCGGTGCCGACGCAGACGAGCGCGCCCGCGAACGGCAGCGCCAGCAGGACGGTCCGGGCCCGGGCCCGGGCGGAGCCCTCGATCCGGGACAGCACGCCGAGCGCGATCGCCGCGAACAGCGCGTAGGTGGCCGCCACCGGGAGGTCCAGGACGTAGCGGAAGGTGTAGAAGCCGGCGCACGCGGCGAGCGTGACCCGCACCGCGCGGTGCACCGTCGAGGCGTCGGGGCGGACGCGGCGCGGCTGCTGCTGCTGCGGCGGCGTCGGCCCTGACGATCGGCGCATCGCTCCTCGCTCCTCGCTCCCGCGCGGCGGGCCGCCCCGGCGCGGGTGCCGCCGCCGGGCGCGGGCATCGGACTCCTCCACGGTAGGACGCCCTCGCCGCGGGCGCCGACCGGAGACGGGGCCGCAGACGCGGGCACCGACCGCAGGCGCAGGCACCGACCGCAGACGCGGGCACCGACCGCAGACCCGAGCCCCGTCGAAGCGGCCGGCCCCGCCGCGACCGACAGCGGCCCCCGCGACGTACGGCTGCGGCCCCCCTCTGGCGACCGGCGGACGCCCGAGGACACGGGCCGGGGCACGCCCCCGCACGGCGGCCCCGCACGGCCGGGGCGCCGCAGGTCGCGGGCGCTTGGCCGGGCAGGGTGTCCACGTTCTATTGTGGCGGGCGCGGTCGGTGGCGTCGCCGGGAGGCGACGCGGACAGGAGGGGTGGACGTGGCGGGGCGGCGGAACGACGGGGTGCTGGCGATCTGGGCGGAGGCGCAGCGGCAGCAGCAGCGCCGGGAGGAGGCCCGCTGGCGCGCCGAGGCGGCGGAGGAGCGCCGCCGGGAGCGCGAGCAGCGGGAGGCACAGCGGGCGACGGCCCGGACCGAGCGGGAGGCGAAGGCCGCGTACCAGCAGTCCCGGGAGGCGGAGGCGGCCCGGCGGACCGCCGAACTGGACGCCCGGGTCGAGGAGTTGCGCGGACTGCTGGCCGCCGGACTGGCGGCGCCGGCGTTCGGCCCGCAGGCGCTGCTGGCGCCGCGCGCGGTGCCGCCGTTCGACCCCGGCCCGCTGGGCGTCCCGGTGCCGATGCCGGACCAGGGCGCCCCGGCGTACTACGTGCCGCCGCCGGACCACCTGCAGGCCCGCAACCCCGGCGTGCAGCGCCAGTACGAGCAGTACCTGGCGCAGGCCCGGGCCCGGTTCGAGCAGGACTGGTATGCCGCGCAGGCGCAGGAGGCGGACCGGCAGCACCGGTTGGCCGCGTACCACCGGGAGTACCTCGCCTGGGCCGCGCAGTTCCGTCACCAGGACGAGGAACGCGCCGCCCGCACCGAGGAGTTGCTGCGCCGGCTGCGCGCCGGCGATCCGGAGGCCGTGCAGGAGTACTTCACGGCCGGCCTGTACGCGTCGGCGGCCTGGCCGGAGGGCTTCCCGCACCGGCTGGTGGCCGCCTGGGAGGCGTCGAGCCGGCAGCTGGTGGTGAACTGGGAGCTGCCCGGCGCGGACGTCGTCCCGGCCGCCGCGCGGGTGCGGTACGTGAAGGCGGACGACCGCGAGGCGGAGGTGGCCCGCCCGGCTACGGAGCGCAAGGCGCTGTACCGGGAGGTGCTGGCGCAGTCCGCGCTGCGGCTGGCGGCGGAGCTCTTCCGGGCGGACCGCGACGGCATGCTGGACTCGGTGGTGCTGAACGGCTTCGTCCGCGGCATCGACCCGGCGACGGGCCGGGAGGCCGAGCGCTTCCTGTCCACCCTGACCGCCTCCCGGGCCGGTTTCGCCGGGCTGGCGCTGGACCGGGTGGCACCGGTGGAGTGCTTCCAGGGCCTGGGCGGCAAGCTCTCGGCGCGACCGGAGCGGCTGGACGAGGTGCGGCCGGACCGGCTGCCGGAGACGGTCGGCGGGAGCCTGGCCGGGCACGGCGGCGAGGACGACCCGGACCTCTTCGAGATGGACCCGATCGACTTCGAGGAGCTGATCGCGGAGCTGTTCCGGCTGCGCGGCTTCCGGGTGATGACCACGGCCCGCAGCGGCGACGTCGGCGTGGACGTGGTCGCCGAGGACCTGGACCCGGTGACCGGCGGCAAGATCGTGATCCAGGCGAAGCGCTACCGGAAGACGGTGCCGCCGACGGCCGTGCGCGACCTGGAGTCGACGGTCCGTCACCACGGCGCGAACAAGGGCATCCTGGTGACCACCGCCGGGTTCGGGCGCGGCTCGTACAGCTACATCGAGGGCAAGCCGCTGACCCTGGTCAGCGGGCCCGAGCTGGTCGAGCTGCTGGCGGAGCAGGGGCTGCGCGGCCGGCTCGGCGGGGGCGCCGGGGCTCCCGCCGACGGGGCGGCCCGGGCGGCCGAACCGGCCGAGCGGCACAGCAGTCTGACGGTCAGCTGGCAGAGCCGGACGGCCGGCGGGGACGCGGTGGAGCTGGACGTGACCGCGTTCCTGTGCGCCCGCGGACGGGTGCTGACCGACGAGCACTTCGTGTTCTTCAACAACCCGCAGGACCCGGACGGCGCGGTGCGGCTGCACCCCACCCACTCGGTGCCGGGCGAGCCGGCCCGGGCCGTCCGGCTGACCGTGGACCTGGAGCGGCTGGCGCCGGCGGTGGACGAGGTGGTGGTCGCCGTCTCCACCGAGGAGGAGGAGCCGCCGGCCCTGCCGCTGGGCTACGTGCACGGGGTCGCCATGGCGGCGACCTACGGCCCGGGCACGGCCGGCCCGGCGCAGTGGGCGGCCGGCACCGGGGGCGTGCCGGACAGCGCGATGCTCGTCGGTTCGTTCCAACGGTCGGGCGACGGCTGGACGTTCAGCCCGTCGGGCCGGTCGGTGGCGAACGGGCTGCTCGGGCTGGCGGGCGCGTTCGGGGTCGCGGTGGAGTAGCGAGGGGGACGAAGGTCCTCAGGGACCGGCGTCATACCTCAGGAGGAGAAGGCCCCCGCCGCGCCGCCGGGACGGCGGGGGCCGACCCTCCCCGGGGCATACGCGTCGGGCCCGAACGGCTTGGGAGGATGGATCGGAATCCGAAAGTCCGTTCCCAGCCCCTGGAGCACCCCCGTGACGTTCCCCGCAACCGCCGTCCGCACCGGCCGGGCGGCCGCCCGCGCCACCGGCCTGAACAAGGTCTACGGGGAGGGGGAGACCCGCGTCGTCGCCCTCGAC
>NZ_JBIALK010000060.1:0-5443 GCF_042873275.1 Kitasatospora sp. NPDC004745
GGGGTCGGGGAGGTAGAGGTGGTGGTCGGCGTCGGTGGGGTCGGTGACGGTGGTGGCGTGGGGGCCGAGGTCGACGTCGGTGGTGGTGCCGGTGACGTGCCAGTGTCCGGTGGGGGCGGGCGGGTTGTCCTCGGTGGTCTCCTCCCACCGGACACCCACCAGCCAGTCGGCCCACTCGGGGCCGGCGCCGAAGCCCTCGCGGGGGGCCGGGCGGTCCTGGAAGCCCGCCACCTCGACCACGGCCGTCCCGGACCCGTCCAGCAGGACGATGTCCCAACGGCCGTCCGCGGTGCGGCGCGCGTGGACCCAGTGGGCCCGCCGGTCGGCGTCCCGGTGCACCGTCAGCCGGTCCGCCGCGAACGGCAGCCGGGCGGTGCCCTCGGTGCCGGCGGCGAGCGCGACGGCCTCGGTGGCCTGGAACAGCGCGTCCAGCAGCCCGGGGTGGACCGGGGCGACGGGCTCGGCACCCGCCGCCGGGGCGACGGTGGCCAGCACCTCGTCCCGGCCGGCCCAGATCCGGTCCAGCCGGCGGAAGACCGGGCCGAGTTCGATGCCGCCGCCGGCCAGCCGCGCGTACAGCTCCTCGCGGTCGACCTCCCGGTCCAGCCGGTCGCGGACGGCGGTGACGTCCACCACCGGCGCGGCCCCGGCCGCCGCGGCGCCCTCGGGCACCCGGCCGGTGGCGTGCACCGAGCCCTCCTCGTCGGCCCCCTCCGGGACGCCCACCAGGCGGAACTCCCGGTCGGTGCCGGACGGCGCCGGGCTCAGCACGAGCTGGACCGTCCGGGTGCCCTCGGCGGGCACCACGAGGGGCTCGGGGAAGACCACGTCGCGCAGCTCGACGGCGGCTGCGCCGGTGCCGGCCTCGACGGCGCTCGCGGCCATCGCCAGGTGGCAGGCGGCCGGTGACACCAGGGCGCCGGCGACCCGGTGCTCCGCGAGGAAGGGCTGGGTGCCCGTCCCCAGCGCGCTCTGGAAGACCGTCGCCCGGAACACCGGCAGCCGCACCTCGGTGTCGAGCAGCGGCCGCACCCGGGCGGCGGCGCGGCCGGCGCCGGCCGGCGCGGTGAACCAGTGGCGCTCGCGCTGGAAGGGGTAGGTGGGCAGCGGGACGCGGCGCGGCCGCGGGCGGCCGTCGACGGCGGCCCAGTCGACCGGCACCCCGCGCACGTGCAGCGCGGCGGCCCCGGCGAGCAGTTCGGCCTCCTCGCGGCCGGGGCGCATGCTCGGCACCCAGGCGCTGTCCTCGCCCCGGTCGCCGGTCAGGCCGGTCCGGGCCAGGCCGAGCAGCACCGGCTTCGGGCCGGTCTCGACGAACACCCGGGCGCCGGCCGCGTGCGCGGCCAGGACGGCGTCGGCGAAGCGGACCGGCGCCAGGGCGTGCCGCACCCAGTACTCGGGGTCGCACAGCTCCTCGGCCCCGGCCGGGGCGCCGGTGAGGTCGGACACCACGGTGATCCGCGGCGGCGCGTACCGGACGCGGCGGGCCACCGCCCGGAACTCCTCGGCCACCGGTGCCATCAGCGGCGAGTGGAAGGCGTGGGACACCGGCAGGCGGCGGCCCTCCACCCCCTGCCCGGCGAGCACCGCCAGGACGGCGTCCACCTGTCCGGCGTCGCCGGAGACCACGATCTCGCCGGGCCCGTTGACGGCGGCGACGGACACCAGGGGGTGCTCGGCGACGGCGGCGGCGACCACGGCCTCCTCGGCCCGCAGCGACACCATCACCCCGCCCTCCGGCAGAGCCTGCATCAGCCGGGCCCGCTCGGCGACCAGCAGCAGGGCGTCCTCCAGCGGGAACACCCCGGCCACGCAGGCCGCCGCGATGGCGCCGACGCTGTGCCCGAGCACCACCTGCGGGGTGACGCCCCAGGACTTCCAGAGCTCGGCCAGGGCGTACTCGACGGTGAACAGCGCGGGCTGCGTGTACTCCGTGCGGTCCAGGTCGTACGGGGCCTCCCCGATGGTGTCGGGGTGCAGCACGGAGAGCAGGGGGCGGTCCAGGGTGCGGTCCAGGACGGCCGCGCACCGGTCGACGGCCTCCCGGAACACCGGCTGGGTGCGGTACAGCTCCCGCCCCATGCCGGGGTACTGGGAGCCCTGGCCGGTGAAGAGGAAGGCGGTGGTGGGGGCCGGCCGGTGGGCGGGGACGAAGCCGGTGACGGCGCCGCCCGTGGTCAGCCGCTCGACCAGCTCGGCGGCCGAGCCGCCGACCACGCCGAGGCGGTGCTCGAAGTGGTCGCGGCCGGTGTTGGCGGTGCGGCAGACGTCGGCCAGGTCGGCGCCGCCGGCACCGCCGGCCAGGAAGGCGGCCATCCGGGCGGCCGCCTCGTCCAGGGCGTCCTCGGTCCGCGCGGAGAGCGTGAGCACCTGCGCGGTGCGCCCGGGGGCGCCCCCGGCGGTGTCGGCGGTGTCCGCGGGGGCGTCGGGTGCGGCGGCGAGCAGGACGTGCGCGTTGGTGCCGCTCATGCCGAAGGAGCTCACCCCGGCCACCCGGACGCCGCCGGGGACCTCGGGCCAGGCCGTCGGCCCGGTGGGCACGACGAACGGCAGGCCGTCCCACTCGATGTGCGGGCTGGGCTCGGTGAAGTGGACGTTCCCCGGGACCTCCGCGTGGCGCAGGGCGAGGACCGTCTTGATGATGCCGGCGATGCCCGCCGCGCCCTCGGTGTGGCCGATGTTGCTCTTCACGGCGCCGAGCAGCACCGGGTGCCCGCTCCCGCCGAAGACGCTCGCGAGGGCGCTGACCTCGATCGGGTCGCCGAGCTGGGTGCCGGTGCCGTGCGTCTCGACGAAGGCCACCTGCTCGGGCTCGACCCCGGCGTTCTCCAGCGCGCTGTGGATCAGCTCCACCTGGGCGCGGTGGTTGGGGACGGTGAAGCCGCTGGCCGGGCCGTCGTGGTTGACCGCGGAGCCGCGGACCACGGCGAGCACGGTGTCGCCGTCGCGGTGGGCGTCGGAGAGCCGCTTGAGCACGACCATGCCGCAGCCCTCGCTGCGGCCGAAGCCGTCGGCGCTCGCGTCGAAGGTCTTGCACCGGCCGTCGGGGGCGAGCGCCCCCGTCCTGGCGAGCGAGAGCGAGGTGGTCGGGGACAGCCGCAGGTGCACCCCGCCCGCCATGGCGAGCTCGCACTCGCCCAGCCGCAGTGCCGAGACGGCCTGGTGCAGGGCCACCAGGGAGCTCGAACAGCCGGTGTCCAGGGCCATGTTGGGGCCGTTCAGGCCCAGGGCGTGGGAGATCCGGCCGGAGGCGAAGCAGAAGCCGGTGCCGGTGGCGTCGTAGTGGTCGAGCCGGGTGCCGTGCGCCTCCTCGACGAGGCGCGCGTAGTCGTTCTCGGCGATGCCGACGAACACGCCGGTGCGGCTGTTGCGCAGCGAGCGCGGGGCGTACCCGGCGTCCTCGACGGCCTCCCAGGCCACTTCGAGCAGCAGCCGGTGCTGCGGGTCGAGCCGGGCCGCCTCCTTGGGGGAGATCCCGAAGAAGAGCGGGTCGAAGCGGTCGACGTCGGCGACGAAGCCGCCGTGCCGGCTGTAGAGCTTGCCCGGGGCGGCCGGGTCGGGGTCGTAGAGCGACTCCATGTCCCAGCGGTCGGCCGGGACTTCGGTGATGGCGTCGACTCCGCCGCGCAGCAGCTCCCAGAAGGCCTCCGGGCCGCCCGCGGAGGGGAACCGGCAGGACATGCCGATGATCGCGATGTCCTCGCGGGTACGGGCGAGCTCGCCCTCCAGCTTGTCGATGACGAAGACGGACTGCTGCAGCGCTGCCAGCAGATCGGCGTCCGGAGTCGGTCCGGCCATGGTGTGGTTCCCCTCCAGCAACTCAGCGGTTCAGCGCTTGAAAGCGCACATCCAGCGCACCTCGATGCTGCGGCGCAGCGGTGCGTCGTCCGGCGCGGTCGGATCGGTGAAGGCCGAGTGCAGACAGGTCGGCGCGCGGTCCGGGCGGGTGTCGAGCTGCTTGAACATCAGCAGCTCGTCGGTCCGCATCCGGGGGAAGTAGTAGAAGCGGTGGCCCTCGTCGAAGACCGGGGACGACTCGGGGTGCGGCTCGCCCACGCTCGTGTAGTAGTAGTCGTGGATGTGCTCGCGCGGCACCGTCCGGGCGTCCATCAGGGCCAGCGGGTGCTGGAACACCTCGCGGTCGACGGGCTGCCAGGTGTTGTACCAGGCGAAGTCGTGGTCCTGGTCGGAGCCCAGTTCGATGCCGAGCTCCTCGATCCGGGAGCGGGTGTAGCCGAACGGGTCGCCGAGGCCCTTGTCGCCGTGCAGGAAGCCGGCGTAGCCGGCCTCGAAGTCCTCCGGGTCGCCCCAGCGGACGAAGTGGTGGGTGACGAAGACCTCGTCGGCGCCGCTCTGCTCCTTGACCAGCGGGGCGAGCTCCGCGAAGTACCGGCCGAGGACGGCGGACTCGTCGCGGAAGTCGACCTCGGTGCGGTGTTCGAGCAGGGTGAAGCCGGTGGTGTCGAGGCCGTACTCGGTGCCCCGGGCGTTCGCGACGGGGACGTCGTGCCGCACGGTGTTGGTGGCGAGGGAGCCCCAGTCGCCGATCTCGGGTGCGGTCCCGCTGTCACGCCACCGGGGGGCGAGGTAGCGCACTCCGGCGGTGATGGTCGGGGTAGTCACTCTGGTACCTCTGTTTCGTTTCGCCGTTCGTGTGGGGGAGTCCGGGCACCCGTTCAGGCGTTCCGGTGGCTCTGGTACTTCTGCGAGATCCGGGCCATCAGGTCGCCGACCGCGTCGCCGGTGGGGGCCGCCGGTGCGGGTGGTGCGTCCTGCCGCTCCGCGGCGCCGCCGCGGGCCCGGACCGGCGCCGCGGCGTCGGCCGTGAGGCCGAGCTCGCGGGCCAGGAAGCCCACCAGCTCGTCGAGGGTCGGGTAGGTGAAGGCGACGGTGGTGGCCAGTTTCAGGTCGAGTCCGGCGGCGATCCTGGACCGGAACTCGACAGTCATCAGCGAGTCCATGCCGAGGCTGAAGAAGCCCTGGTGCGGGCCGATCGGCGCCCGCGAGCCCAGCACCGCGCGCAGCGTCCGCTCGACCCAGGAGGCGAGGAACGCCCGGGGGTCGGCGGCCGCCGCGAGCTCCTGGCGGGCGGAGGGCGGTGCGGTGTCCGCGGCCCGGTCGGGCCGGCCGCCCGGGGCGGTGACGGCGCCTTCGGCGGTGGCGCCGAGCCGGGCCAGGTAGCCGGCCGGCAGGTCCTCGCCGAGCGCGGTGCGGAACCGCCGCCAGTCCGCGGCCAGCACCGCGACCTCGTGCGTCGCCCGCCCGGTGCGGGCCAGCCGGACCGCGAGGCGGGAGCCCTGGTCGGCCGGGAGCATCCGCAGGCCGATCCGGTCGTAGGCGTCGCCCTCGTCCGCGGCCATGCCGACCTCGGCCCAGGGGCCCCAGTTGACGGCGAGTCCGGGCAGTCCGAGGGAGCGGCGGCGGGCCATCAGGCCGTCCAGGT
>NZ_JBIALK010000061.1:0-4647 GCF_042873275.1 Kitasatospora sp. NPDC004745
CAACTACGCCGCCGCCAACGCCTACCTCGACGCCCTCGCCCACCACCGCCACGCCCTCGGCCTGCCCGCCACCTCCCTCGCCTGGGGCCTCTGGGAGGACGACGGCATGGGCAGCCGACTCGGCACCGCCGACCTCGCCCGGCTCGCCCGCACCGGCATCGCCCCGCTGCCCGTGGACCAGGCCCTGCGGCTGTTCGACGAGGCACTCGCGGCCGACCACCCGGTGCTGGTGCCGGCCCGCTTCAGCACCGCCGCGCTCGGCGCCCCCGGCACCGACGTCCCGGCGCCGCTGCGCTCGCTGGTCCGGCCCACCCGCCGCCGGGCGGCCGCGACGGCCGCCACGACCGACGCGTCGCCGGCCGAGCACCTGGCCCGCCGGCTCGCCGCGGCCGGCTCCCCGGCCGAGGCCGAGCGCCTGCTGCGGGAACTGGTCCGGGCCACCACCGCCACCGTGCTCGGCCACGCCGACCCGGCGACCGTCCAGGACGGCCGGGCCTTCACCGACCTGGGCTTCGACTCGCTCACCGCCGTCGACCTGCGCAACCGCCTCACCGCCGAGACCGGCCTGCGGCTGCCCACCACCCTGGTCTTCGACCACCCGACCCCGGCCGCGCTGACCGCGCTGCTGAGCGCGGAACTCCTCGCCACCCCGGCCGCGGTGGTCGCCGAGGCGCCCAGGGCCACAGCCCCCGACGACGACCCGATCGCCATCGTCGCCATGGCCTGCCGCTACCCCGGCGGGGTCACCACCCCGGAGGAGCTCTGGCAGCTGCTCGCCGACGGCCGCGACGCCGTCGCCGGCTTCCCCGCCGACCGCGGCTGGGACCTCGACGCCCTCTACGACCCGGACGCCGACCGCCCGGGCACCTCGTACACCCGCGACGGCGGATTCCTCTACGACGCCGCCTCCTTCGACCCGGAGTTCTTCGGCATCAGCCCCCGCGAGGCGCTCACCACCGACCCGCAGCAGCGCCTGCTGCTGGAGACCGCCTGGGAGGCCTTCGAACGGGCCGGGCTCGACCCGCACGCCCTGCGCGGCTCCCGCACGGGCGTCTTCACCGGCGTGATGTACAACGACTACGGCGCCCGGCTGCACCAGGCGCCCAGTGCTCCGGACGGCTTCGAGGGCTACCTGGTCAGCGGGAGCGCGGGCAGCGTGGCCTCCGGCCGGGTCTCGTACACCTTCGGCCTGGAGGGCCCGGCCGTCACCGTGGACACCGCCTGCTCCTCCTCGCTCGTCGCCCTGCACCTGGCCGCCCAGGCCCTGCGCCAGGGCGAGTGCGACCTCGCCCTGGCCGGCGGGGTCACCGTGATGGCCAGCCCGGCGACCTTCGTCGAGTTCAGCCGCCAGCGCGGCCTGGCGCCGGACGGGCGCTGCAAGCCCTTCGCGGCCGCGGCGGACGGCACCGGCTGGGCGGAGGGCGCCGGTCTGCTGCTGGTCGAGCGGCTCTCCGACGCCCGCCGCAACGGCCACCGGGTGCTGGCCCTGCTGCGCGGCTCCGCCGTCAACCAGGACGGCGCAAGCAACGGCCTCACCGCCCCCAACGGGCCCTCCCAGCAGCGGGTGATCCGGCAGGCCCTCGCCTCCGCCGGTCTCACCCCCGACCAGGTCGACGCCGTGGAGGCGCACGGCACCGGCACCCGCCTGGGCGACCCGATCGAGGCCCAGGCCCTGCTCGCCACCTACGGACAGGACCGCGAAACCCCGCTCCTGCTGGGCTCGCTGAAGTCCAACATCGGCCACACCCAGGCCGCCGCCGGCGTGGCGGGCGTGATCAAGATGGTGCTCGCGATGCAGCACGGGGAGCTCCCGAGGAGCCTGCACATCGACGAGCCGACCCCGCACGTCGACTGGTCGGCCGGCGCCGTCCGGCTGCTGGACGAGGCCCGGCCGTGGCCCGCGGCCGACCGGCCCGCCCGGGCCGCCGTCTCCTCCTTCGGCATCAGCGGCACCAACGCGCACGTCATCCTGGAACAGGCGCCCGCCGTCCTGGAACAGGCACCCGCCGCCGAAGCCCCCACCGGCCGGGCCGACGGGACCCCGCTGCCCTGGCTGCTCTCCGGCCACACCCCGCAGGCCCTGCACGACCGGGCCGACCGGCTCGCCCGCCACCTCGCCGCGCACCCGGACACCGAACCGGCCGCCGTGGCCCGCGCGCTGGCCACCGGCCCCGCCGCGCTGGAGCACCGGGCCGCCTTCGTCGCCGGCACGGCCGAGGAGGCGCTCACCGCCCTGGCCGCCCCGCTCACCGGCACCGCCGTCCCGACCGCGCGGCGCACGGCGTTCCTGTTCACCGGCCAGGGCAGCCAGCGGGCCGGGGCCGGGCGCGAACTGTACGCCGCCCAGCCGACGTTCGCCGAGGCCCTGGACACCACGCTGGCCGCGCTGGACCCGCACCTGGACCGGCCGCTGCGCGACCTGCTGTTCGCCGAACCCGGCACCCCCGAAGCCGCCCTGCTCGACGAGACCCGCTACACCCAGCCCGCCCTCTTCGCCCTGGAGACGGCCCTGTTCCGCCTCCTCGCGCACTGGGGCGTCCATCCGGACGCGGTGCTCGGCCACTCGATCGGCTCGATCGCGGCCGTCCACGCGGCCGGGGTGCTGTCCCTCGCGGACGCCGCCGCCCTGGTGACCGCCCGCGGCCGGCTGATGCACGCCCTCCCGCCAGGTGGCGCGATGGTCTCGCTCACCCTCGACGAGGAGACGACCCGCGGGCTGCTGGCCGGACACGAGGAGCACGTCGGGATCGCCGCGCTCAACGGCCCGCGGGCCACGGTGATCTCCGGCACCCGGGAGGAGGTGCTCGCGGTCGCCGAGCGCGCCGCCGGACTCGGCGCCCGGACGAGGCGACTGACGGTCGGCCACGCCTTCCACTCACCGCTGATGGAGCCGATGCTGGACGGGTTCCGGGAGCTGGTGGCCGGTCTGGAGTTCCACCCGCCCCGCCTCCCCGTGGTCTCCGACCTCACCGGCCGCACGGCCACCGCG
This sequence comes from Kitasatospora sp. NPDC004745, assembly GCF_042873275.1. Lineage (NCBI taxonomy): Bacteria > Bacillati > Actinomycetota > Actinomycetes > Kitasatosporales > Streptomycetaceae > Kitasatospora > Kitasatospora sp. NPDC004745. The sequence continues at coordinate 2,990 of NZ_JBIALK010000061.1, forward strand.
GCCGAGCTGGCCGACCCGGAGCACTGGGTGCGGCACGTCCGCGAGACCGTCCGCTTCGCCGACGGCCTGCGCTCCCTGGCCGCCGAGGGCATCGACGCCTTCCTGGAGCTCGGCCCGGACACCGTGCTCGCCGCGATGGCCGCCGACACCCTGCCGGAGGCCGTCCTGCTCTCCCTGCTCTCCCGCAAGCAGCCCGAGGCCGCCGGCGTCCCGCGGACCCTCGCCGCCCTGCACACCGCGGGCGGTCCGGTGGACTGGGCCGCGTACTTCGCGGACGTCCCGGCCGGCCCGCGCCCGGAGCTGCCCACCTACCCGTTCCAGCGCGAGCGGTACTGGCTGGACGCCCCGGCCGCACCCGTCGGCGGCGGCCTGGCCCGGGCCGGCCTCGGCGAGGCCGGCCACCCGCTGCTCGGCGCCGCCGTGGACCTCGCCGACGGCTCCGGCACCGTCCACACCGGCCGGCTCTCGCTCTCCGCCCAGCCGTGGCTGGCCGGGCACGCCGTCCTCGGCACGGTGCTCGTCCCCGGCACGGCCCTGCTCGAACTCGCCCTGCACGTGGGCGCGCAGGCCGCCGCGCCCACCGTCGAGGAGCTCACCCTCCAGGCCCCGCTGCTGGTACCGGACCAGGGCGCCGTCCGGCTCCAGGTCACCGTCGGGGCCGCCGACCAGGTGGGCCGGCGCACCCTCACCGTGCACTCCCGACCGGACGGCAGCGACACCGGCACCGCCGAGCAGACCTGGACGACGCACGCCACCGGGCTCCTCGCCCCCGGCACCACACCCGACCCCTCCGCGGACGGGAGCGGCACCGGCACCTGGCCGCCCACCGGCGCCGAGCCGGTCGACCTCACCGACGCCTACCGGCGGCTCGGCGAGCACGGCTACACCTACGGCCCGCTCTTCCAGGGCCTGCGAGCGGCCTGGCGAAGCGACCGGACCTGGTGGGCGGAGGTCGAACTGCCCGACGGAGCGACCGACACCGGCTTCAGCCTGCACCCGGCCCTGCTCGACGCCGCCCTGCACCCCCTGGCCCTCGCCGGGCCCGGCCCGGACGGCGGCCTGCCCGTCCCGTTCTCGTGGCAGGGCGTCCGGCTGCACGCCACCGGCGCCCGCACCCTGCGGGTCACCCTCGACACCGCGGCACCCGAGCACACCTCACTGCGGCTCACCGACGCCACCGGGGCGCCCGTCCTGTCCGTCGGCGCACTCGCCGTCCGGGCGACCGACCCGGCCCGGCTGACCGCCAGCCGCCGCACCGCCGGCAGCCTCCACCGGATCGCCTGGCTGCCCGTGCCGGCACCCGCCGCCGCGGCCGAGCCGCCGGTGCCGTACGCCGAGGCGCTGCGCCTGGTCGGTGCCGGGGCACCGGCGCCCCGCATCGTCCGCTCCGACGTGCCGGACGCCCCGTCCGCGTACCGGGTGCTCGACGAGCTCCGGGGCTGGCTGGCCGACGACCGCTTCGCCGACTCCCGGCTGGTGCTGGTCACCCGCGGCGCGGTCGCGGTGACGGCCGGCGATCCGGTGGACGGGCTGGCGCAGTCCGTGGTGTGGGGTCTGGTGCGGACGGCCCAGACCGAACACCCCGGCCGCCTCGTCCTCCTCGACACCGACACCGACGAACCCGAGGCCATCGCCGCGGCCCTTCAGACGGTTGAACC
>NZ_JBIALK010000062.1:0-4250 GCF_042873275.1 Kitasatospora sp. NPDC004745
GCGTGGGCTTCGGTGGGGGTGCGCAGGATGACGGCGGCGCGGTGGTCGAAGGTGGTGCGGGTGGTGGCCAGGGCGTGCGCGACCTCGGCGGGGTGGACGTCCTGATCGTGGAGGTGGTCGGCGAGGCGGCGGGCCTGTGCGCGTAGCGCGGTGTCGTTCCGGGCGGACAGCTGCCACACGTACGGCCCGGGCACCTCGACGTCCTCCGCGAGGACCTCACCGGTGTCGGGTTCCTCGAGGATCAGGTGGGCGTTGGTGCCGCTGATGCCGAAGGAGGAGACCGCTCCCCGGCGCGGACGCCCGGTCGCCGGCCAGGGACGGTGCCCGGTGAGCAGCTCGGCCCGCCCGGCCGTCCAGTCCACATGCGGGGACGGCGCGTCCAGGTGCAGGGTGCGCGGGAGTTCGCGGTGCCGGAAGGCCTCGATCAGCTTGATGATGCTCGCGACGCCGGCCGCGGCCTGGGTGTGCCCGAGGTTGGACTTGACCGAGCCCAGCAGCACCGGCAGCTCGCGGTCCTGCCCGTAGGTGGCCAGGATGGCCTGGGCCTCGATCGGGTCGCCGAGGGTGGTGCCCGTGCCGTGTGCCTCCACCACGTCGACGTCCGCGGTGGTCAGCCCGGCGTTGGCCAGCGCGGCCCGGATGACGCGCTGCTGGGAGGGGCCGTTGGGGGCGGTGAGCCCGTTGCTGGCGCCGTCCTGGTTGACGGCCGAGCCGCGCAGCACGGCGAGCACCGGGTGCCCGTTGCGCCGGGCGTCCGAGAGGCGTTCCAGTACCAGCAGGCCCGCGCCCTCACCCCAGGCGGTGCCGTCGGCGGCGGCCGCGAAGGGCTTGCACCGCCCGTCCGCCGCCAGGCCGCGCTGACGGCTGAACTCGACGAAGGCCGCGGGCGTGGCCATCACGGTGACCCCGCCCGCCAGCGCCAGCGTGGACTCCCCCGAGCGCAGCGACTGGGCCGCCAGGTGGACGGCCACCAGGGAGGAGGAGCAGGCGGTGTCCACCGTGACCGCCGGGCCCTCCAGCCCGAGCACGTAGGAGACCCGGCCGCTGGCGACGCTGCCCGCACTGCCCTGCCCGAGGTGGCCCTCGAAGCCGCTCGGTGCGGCGCCGTGCAGCCGGGCGCCGTAGTCGTCGTACATGACGCCGGCGAACACCCCGGTGCGGGAGCCGCGGAGCGTGGTCGGGTCGATGCCGGCCCGCTCGACGGCCTCCCAGGCGGTCTCCAGCAGCAGCCGCTGCTGCGGGTCGGTGGCCAGTGCCTCCCGGGTGCTGATGCCGAAGAACTCGGGGTCGAAGTCGGCGGCGCGGTCCAGGAATCCGCCGGAGCGGGTGTAGGTCGTCCCGGTGTGCTCCGGGTCGGGGTGGTAGAGGTTCTCCAGGTCCCAGCCGCGGTCCGCCGGGAACGGGCCGATCGCGTCCACGCCGTCGGCGACGAGGCGCCACAGCTCCTCCGGGGAGGCGACGCCACCGGGGAAGCGGCAGCCGATGCCGACGACGGCGATCGGCTCCTCGGAGGAGCCGGGCGTCGGCAGCGGGCCGGCGGTGGCGCTGTCGGCGGTGGTGCTGTCGTCGGTGCCGAACAGCTCGTCCAGCAGGTGGCCGGCCAGCAGGGTGACCGTCGGGTGGTCGAAGACGGCGGTGGCGGAGAGACGGACGCCGAGTGCGGCGGCGAGCCGGTTGCGCAGGTCGACGGCGGTGAGCGAGTCGACGCCGAGGTCGGTGAAGGCGCGGTCGGTGGGGACGGCCTCGGCGTTCGGGTGGGCGAGGGCCGCGGCGGCGTGCTCCTGCACCAGCCGGACGAGTCGGCCGCGCCGCTCGGCCGGGTCCGCGGCGGTGAGGTCCGCGGCCAGGGCGCTGCCGACTCGGACGGCGCCGGCGGTCGCGGCCACCCGGCGGCCGGCCGGCACCAGGCCCCGCAGCAGCACCGGGACGGTGTCGGCCGTGGCGCCCGCGAGGTCGAGGCGGGCCGGGAGGACGGTGGCCGGGCCGCCCTCCAGTGCGGCGTCGAACAGGGCGAGCGCCTGGGGGACGGGCAGCGGCGCCACGCCCGAGCGGCGCAGCCGGGCCCGGTCGGCGGTGCTCAGTCCGCCGCCCATACCGGCCTCGCCCGCCCACAGGCCCCAGGCCAGCGAGAGCGCGGGCAGGCCCGCGGCCCGGCGCCGGGCGGCGAGTGCGTCGAGGAAGGAGTTGGCGGCGGCGTAGGCGGCCTGACCGGCGCCGCCGAGCACCCCGGCGGCCGAGGAGAACAGCACGAAGGCCGTCAGCCCCTCGGTGAGCTCGTGCAGGTGCCAGGCGGCCTCGGCCTTCGGGCGCAGGACGGCGTGCAGCCGCTCGGGGGTGAGGGAGTCGAGTGTGCCGTCGTCCAGGACCCCGGCGGCGTGCACGACCGCCGTCACCGGGTGGGCGGCGAGCAGGGCGGCCACCTCGTCCCGGTCACCGAGGTCGGCGGCGACGAGCAGCACCTCGGCGCCGAGCCCGGCGAGTTCCTCCTGCAGCCGGGACGCACCGGGCGCCTCGGGCCCGCGCCGGCTCACCAGCAGCAGCCGCCGGACCCGGTGCCGCTCGACGAGGTGCCGGGCGACGTGCCCGCCCAGCGCGCCGGTGGCACCGGTCAGCAGCACGGTGCCGTCGGCGTCGAACCGCGCGGCGGGCTCGGGGACCGGGGTGGCGTTCGGCTCGGGGGTCGCCGTCACGCCCGGCGTCAGGTCCGATCCGGCACCTGACCCGGCGCCCGATCCCGCGTCCGGCTCGGCGCGGACGAGCCGGGGTACCAGCAGACCGCCTTCGCGCAGGGCGAGTTGGGGATCGTCGGCCCCGAGGGCGAAGGCCGTCCGGAGCAGCGGAGCGGCGGCGAGCGGGGGCTCCGCCCCGGGTTCCACGGCGGGCGTGTCGAGCAGCAGGATCCGGCCCGGGTGCTCGCTCTGGGCGCTGCGGACCAGGCCCCAGAGGGCGGCCGCGGCGAGGTCGGCCGGCGCCTCCCCGGCGGCGGCGCCGACGCCGCCGGCGGTCTGCACCAGCAGGCGGGCGTCGACCGAGCGCGGTTCGGCGAGCCACTCGCGCAGGAGCGTCAGGTAGTGGGCCACGGCCGAGCGGACGAGCTTGGGCGGGGCGGTGACACCGTCGTCGGTGATCGCCCGGAGGACGGTGTCGGGCAGCGGGCCCTCGGGGTGGGCGGCGCGCAGGGCGTCCAGGTCGGGGAGCGCGCCGTGCGGGTCGAGCACGGCCCAGGTCCGGTCCGCCGGCGGCCCGGCCGGGGCGGGTACCGGCGACCAGGCGGTGGTGTAGAGCGGTCCGGCACCGACGGCGAGCGCGCCCGGGGCGAGGGGGCGCAGGGCGAGGTGGTCGGCGGTCAGTACCGGTCCGCCGACCGGATCGGCGGCGTGGACGGCGTACCCGCCGTCGACCGGGGTCAGCCGGACGTGCAGGACGGTCGCGGCGCTCGCATGCACCTGGACGCCGGCCCAGGCGAACGGCAGCAGCAGGCCCTCGTCCGGGCCGGTGGCGGCCAGCAGCGCGTGCAGGGCGGCGTCGAGCAGCGCGGGGTGCACGGTGAAGCGGGCCGGGTCGCCGAACGCGCCGTCGGGGAGCCGGACTTCGGCGAACAGGAGGTCGCCGGCGCGCCAGGCCGCGTGCAGCCCGCGGAAGGCCGGGCCGTAGCTGCGGCCCTGGTCGGCGAGCCGCTCGTAGAGGCCGTCGACGGGGAGTGCTTCGGCGTCGGCGGGCGGCCGGATGCCGGACTGTCGGACGGGCTCGGCGGCTGCGGCCGGTCCGGCCCACCCGGTGGCGTTGCGGATCCACTCCGCGCCCGCCTCGGCGCGGCTGTGGACGGCGAGTTCGCGGCGTCCGTGGGTGTCCGGTCCGGCCACCGTGACCTGGATCTCCAGGGTCTCGCCCGCCGGCAGCACGGCCGGGGCGAGCAGGGTCAGCTCGCCGATCCGGGCGGCGTCCAGCCGGCCGGCGGTGTGCAGCGCGAGGTCGAGCAGCGCCGTCCCGGGGAGCAGCACGGTGCCGTGGACGGCGTGGTCGGCCAGCCACGGGTGGCTGCGGACGGAGAGGCGTCCGGAGAGCACGGCGCCGCCGTCGTCGGCGAGTTCGACCACCAGGTCGGCCAGCTGGTGTTCGGCGGGCCGGTCCGCGAGGAGGCGGCGGGCCGGTGCGTCCAGCCAGAGGTGTTGGTGTTGGAAGGGGTAGGTGGGGAGGGGGGTGTGGTTGGTGTGGGTGGTGGTGTGGGTGAGGGGTGTGCCGGTGGTCCA
>NZ_JBIALK010000063.1:0-4182 GCF_042873275.1 Kitasatospora sp. NPDC004745
GCGGGCGGGGGTGGTGGCGGTGCCGCGCAGGAGGGCGGGGTGGTCGTGGTCGTGGGTGAGGGCGTCCAGGGCGGCGAGGGCGGTCTCGCGGTCCGCGGCCAGCACCGCGGCACGGTGCTCCAGGGTGGCCCGGCCGTGGCTGAGCGCCGCGCCGATCGCGGTGAGCGGGTCGGTGCGACCGCGGACGAACTCCGCGAGGAGGGCGGCCTGTTCCCGTAGGGCGCGGGCACTGTGCCCGGAGAGCGGCCACAGCACCGGCCCGGCCGTCGGGTCGTCCTGGATGTGCACGGGCGGGCTGGGCGGCGCCTGTTCCAGGATGACGTGCGCGTTGGTGCCGCTGATGCCGAAGGAGGAGACGGCGGCGCGGCGCGGCCGCCCGTGCTCGGGCCAGGCGGTCTGCTCGGTGAGCAGTTCGACGGCCCCGGTCTCCCAGTCGATGTAGGGCGAGGGCGCGTCCACGTGGAGGGTGCGGGGCAGCACGCCGTGCCGCATCGCCTCGATCATCTTGATGACGCCGCCGACGCCGGCGGCGGCCTGGGTGTGGCCGATGTTGGACTTCAGCGAGCCCAGCAGGAGCGGGGTTTCACGGTCCTGCCCGTAGGTGGCGAGCAGGGCGTGGGCCTCGATCGGGTCGCCCAGGCGGGTGCCGGTGCCGTGTGCCTCGACGGCGTCGACGTCGCCGGCGGTGAGGCCGGCGGAGGCGAGCGCCTGGCGGATGACGCGTTCCTGGGAGGGGCCGTTGGGGGCGGTGAGGCCGTTGCTGGCGCCGTCCTGGTTGATCGCCGAACCCCGCAGGACGGCCAGGACCTGGTGGCCGTGCCGCCGGGCGTCGGAGAGCCGCTCGACCAGCAGCAGGCCGACGCCCTCGGACCAGCCGGTGCCGTCCGCCGCGGCCGCGAAGGACTTGCAGCGGCCGTCGGCGGAGAGGCCGCGCTGGCGGCTGAACTCGACGAAGGTGTCCGGGCGCGACATGACCGTCACGCCGCCGGCCAGGGCGAGGTCGCACTCGCCCTGGCGCAGGGCCTGGGCGGCCAGGTGCAGCGCGACCAGCGAGGAGGAGCAGGCGGTGTCCACGGTGACGGCCGGGCCCTCCAGGCCGAAGGTGTAGGCGAGCCGACCGGAGACGACGGACGCGGTGTTGCCGGTGAGCAGGTACCCCTCCAGTTCCTCGGGCGCCTTGCTCAGCCGTGAGCCGTAGTCGTTGTACATCACGCCGGCGAAGACGCCGGTGCGCGTTCCCCGGACGGAGGCCGGGTCGATCCCGGCGCGCTCGAAGGTCTCCCAGGCGGTCTCCAGCAGCAGGCGCTGCTGCGGGTCCATGGCGAGCGCCTCGCGCGGGCTGATGCCGAAGAACTCGGCGTCGAACCCGGCGGCGTCGAGCAGGAATCCGCCGTGCCGGGTGTAGGAGGTGCCGATCCGCTCCGGGTCGGGGTCGTAGAGGGCGTCGAGGTCCCAGCCGCGGTCGCCGGGGAAGTCGCCGATGGCGTCGGTGCCGTCGAGGACGAGCCGCCACAGGTCCTCGGGGGAGGCGACCCCGCCGGGGTAGCGGCAGGCGGTGCCGACGATGACGATCGGGTCGTCGTCCGCGGCGGCGGTGATCGGCGCCGCCTGGTCGCGGGCGGGTGCGGTGCCGCCCGGGAGGAGGGCGAGCAGGTGCTCGGTGAGGGCGGCGGGCGACGGGTGGTCGAAGACGGCGGTGGCGGCGATCCGCAGGCCGGTGGCGGCGGCGAGCCGGTTGCGCAGGTCGACCCCGGTGAGTGAGTCGAAGCCGAGTTCCTTGAAGGCCCGGGTGGCTTCGACGGTGGCCGCGGTGGCGTGCCCGAGCACCGTGGCGACGGTGGTCAGCACCAGGTCGGTGGTGGTGCGGGTCCGGTCGGGGGCGGCCAGGGCGGCGGTGCGCTCGGCCCAGGACCGGCCGGTCGCGGCCGCGGTGCCGGCGGTGGCCTGGCGGCGCGGGGCGCGGACCAGGGCGCGCAGCGGCGCCGGGAGCGGGCCGGCGGCGGCCCGGGCCTGCAGCGCCACCGGGTCGAAGCGGACCGGGACGAGGGCCGGCTCGGGGTGCCGCAGGGCGGCGTCGAACAGGGCGAGCGCCTCCTCGGTGCCGAGCGCGGGCAGGCCGGCGCGGGCCCAGCGGGCCAGCCCGGCGGCGCCCAGCTCGCCCGCCATGCCCTCCTGGTCGGCCCAGAGGCCCCAGGCGAGGGAGGTGGCGGGCAGGCCGAGGGCGTGGCGGTGGTGGGCGAGGGCGTCGAGGTAGGCGTTGGCGGCGGCGTAGTTGGCCTGGCCGGCGGTGCCGGTGGTGCCGGTGACGGAGGAGAACAGGACGAAGGCGTCGAGGCCGTCGGTGAGTTCGTGCAGGTGCCGGGCGGCGTCGGCCTTGGCCCGCAGGACGGTGTCCAGCCGCTCGGGGGTGAGGTCGGCGAGGACGCCGTCGTCCAGCACGCCGGCGAGGTGAATGACGGCGCCGAGCGGGCGTTCGGCGGGGACGTCGGCGAGGACGGCGGCGAGCGCCTCGCGGTCCGCGGCGTCCACGGCGGCGAACCGCACCTCGGCGCCCGACTCGGCCAGCTCCCGGGCGAGTTCGGCCGCGCCGGGGGCGTCCGCGCCGCGTCGGCTGAGCAGCAGCAGGTGTCGGGCGCCGTGCCGGGCGGCGAGGTGCCGGACGACGGTGCTGCCCAGGGCGCCGGTGCCGCCGGTGACCAGTACGGTGCGGTCGGTGAAGTCCGGGGAGGTGCCGTCCGGGGCGGCCGCTCGGGTGAGCCGCGGGGCGTGGAACGTGCCGTCGCGCAGGGCGAGTTGGGGCTCATCGGCAGGCAGGGTGGCGAGTGCGGCCGTCTCGGCCGGGACGTCCAGGTCCGCGACGGCGAAGCGGTCCGGGTGCTCGGCCTGGGCGGAGCGCAGCAGGCCCCAGACGGCGCCGGCCCACGGGTCCGGGACGGTGTCGGTGGCCGTGACGGCCAGGGCGCCGCGGGTGAGCACGAGCAGCCGGGAGCCGGCGAAGCGCTCCTGCGCGAGCCAGGTTTGCAGCAGCTCCAGGGTGGCGGCGACGGCATCGCGGCCGCCCGGTGCGGGCACGGCGACCACGGGGGCCACGGCCGCGTCGCCGGGGAGGTCCGCGAGGGCCTGGACCAGGCTGGTGGGCGTGGGCGCGGCGGGCCGTACGGGCGTCCACCCGGTGCGGTGGAGGTCGCGGGCGCCGCCGGTGGCCGGTGCCACCTGGTCGGGCCGCAGCGGGAGCAGGGCCAGGGACTCGACGGTGAGGACGGGTCGGCCGGCGGTGTCCCGGGCGTCCAGCGCCCCGTCCCGCCAGTGCACGTGCAGCGCGTCGGCGCCGGTGGCGTGCAGTTCCACGCCGGACCAGGAGAACGGCAGCGGCAGCCCGTCGGCCTCCTCGGCGGCGCGGCCCACCAGCGGGTGCAGGGCGGCGTCCAGCAGGGCCGGGTGCAGCGGGTGCCGGGCGGCGGCCTCGTGCAGCTCCTGCGGCAGGGCGAGCTCGGCGAACAGTTCGGCGCCCCGGTGCCAGGCGGCCCGTACGCCGTGGAAGGCGGGGCCGTAGGCGTAGCCGAGCTCGGCGAGCCGCCGGTAGAGCTCCTCGGTGTCGATCGCCTCGGCGCCGCTCGGTGGCCAGGCGGGCGCCGGTGCCGCCGGGTGGGCGGGGTGCGCCGGTCCGGTGGCGGGGGCGAGCCGGCCGACGGCGTGCCGGGTCCACTCGCCGGTGCCGTCGGTGGGGCGGGAGTGGACGGCCAGGGTGCGCGCTCCGCTGCCGGACTCCGGTGCCCCGACCGCCAGCTGGATGCTCAGCGAGCCGGTCGAGGGGAGGGCGAGCGGGGCCTCCAGGGTGAGTTCGTCCAGGCGCGGGGCGCCGGCGCGCTCGCCGGCGGTGAGCGCGAGGTCGACGAAGGCGGTGCCGGGGAGCAGCGGGCGGCCGAGGATCTCGTGGTCGGCCAGCCAGGCATGGGTGTCGAGGGACAGCCGCCCGGTGAGCAACAGGCCGCCGTCCTCGGCGAGTTCGAGCGAGGCGCCGAGGAGCGGGTGGTTCGGGGCGTCGAGGCCGAGCCGCTCCGGACCGCCGGAGGGGGTCTGCGGGACCAGCCAGTAGTGGTGGTGGGTGAAGGGGTAGGTGGGGAGGGGGAGGTGGGGGTTGGGGGTGTGGTTGGTGGGGTGGTGGCCGTGGGTGTGGGTGGT
>NZ_JBIALK010000064.1:0-3978 GCF_042873275.1 Kitasatospora sp. NPDC004745
CGTCGGCAGAGGTCGGCGGGCAGGGCCTCGCCGGTGACCATCAGCCAGCGCAGGTCCGGGAGTTCGGGGGCGTCGCCCTCGGTGTCCCAGGCGTCCAGGGCGGCGCGCAGCAGGGAGGGCACGACCTCCAGGACGGCGATCCGCTCGTCGCGGGCCATCCCGAACAGGGCGGTCGGGTCGGCGGCCATCTCGGTGCCGGAGACCCGCACCGTCCCGCCGACGACGAGCGGGGCCAGCATCTGCCAGACCGACACGTCGAAGGTGAGCGGCGCGTTCTGGACGACGCCCTCCCCGGCCGCCAGGTCGAGGTCGCCGACCTTGGCCCAGAGGTGGTTCATCATCCCGGAGCGCTGCACCATCGCACCCTTGGGCTTCCCGGTGGAGCCGGAGGTGAACATCACGTAGGCGAGGTCCAGGCCGGTGCCCACGCACTCCGGCAGGGCCCCGGGCCCGGACCGCTCCAGCGGGAGGACGGTGACCGGCCCGCCCTGCACGGCGGCGGCGAACTCGGCGGCCTGCTCGCGGTACCCGGCGCCGACCAGCAGGTGGCGGGCGCCGCTGTCCTCGAGCAGCCCGGTGTTGCGGGCGGCCGGGGCGGTCGGGTCGAGCGGCAGGTAGGCGCCGCCCGCGCCGAGCACACCGAGCACGCCGGTGACGAAGGGGACGCCGGGTTCGGCGAACATCGCCACCACCGAACCGGTGGTGACCCCGGCTGCGGTCAGCTCGGCGGACAGCCCGCCGGCCGCCTCGACCAGCTCCCGGTAGCCCAGCGAGCCGGCGCCGTCGGTGACGGCCACCGCGTCGGGGGTGCTGGCGGCCACCGCGCGCACCCGCTCGACCACGCCGATGCTCTCCTCGGCGACCGTCGGGTCCCAGGCGCCGAGCAGCCCGCCCAGCTCGCCGGGTGTGGCGCGGCCGGTGAGGTCGGCCGGGGCGGTCACGTCGACCCGGGCGAGCGGCAGGTCGGGCCGCTCGGCGACGGTGCGCAGCAGGTGCTGGAAGACCGTCGCGACCCGCTCGACCTCGTCCCGGCCGAACAGGCCCGGGTGGTAGTCCAGTCGCAGGTGCAGGGTGTCGCCGGGGTGCACCACCATGCTCAGCGGGTGGTGCCGGGCGTCCCGGGCCTCGGCCCGGACGACGCGCGGGCCGTCGGCGACGCCGGTGTCGAGGCCGTTCTCGTCCAGCGGGAAGTTCTCGAACAGCACCACGGTGTCGAAGACCTCGCCGGACAGGCCGGCGGCCTGGTGGATCGCGGCGAGTCCGAGGTGCTCGTGCGGGAGCAGCGCGCTCTGCTGGTCCTGCACGGCGTGCAGCAGCTCGGCGAGGGTGTCGCCGGGGTGCAGCCGGGCCCGGACCGGCACGGTGGTGAGGAACATGCCGATCATCGACTCGACCTCGGGCACCTCGGCCGGGCGGCCGGAGGTGACGGCGCCGAACACCACGTCCTGGCGGCCGGTGAGCCGGCCGAGCAGCAGTGCCCAGCAGCCCTGGACCACGGTGTTGAGGGTCAGGCCCTCGGTGCGGGCCCAGCCGGAGAGCGCGGCGGTGAGGTCGGCGGGCACCTCGGCGAGCACCGCGTCGGGCAGCGCCGGCACGCGGGCCGGGTCGGCGGGGACGAGCAGGGTGGGCTCGTCGACGTCGGCCAGCACCCGGTGCCAGGCCTCCCGGGCCGCGGTGCGGTCCTGCGCGGTCAGCCAGGCCAGGTAGGAGCGGTACGGGGCCGGGTCGGGCAGCAGGGCGACGTCCGCACCGGGTGCGCAGAGCGCGAAGAGCTCGCGGACCAGCAGCGGCATCGACCAGCCGTCGACCAGGATGTGGTGGCTGGTCCAGATGAACCGGTGCCGGCCCTCGCCGTGGGTGACCAGGGCGAAGCGCAGCAGCGGCGGGGCGGCGAGGTCGAAGCGGCGGGTGCGCTCGGCCTCGGTGATCCGGTCCAGCTCGGCGGCCCGGGAGGGCTCCGGCAGGTCGGTCAGGTCGGCGTCCAGCCAGGGGAGTTCGACGTGCTGCGGCACGACCTGGACCGGCTCGCCGGTGGCGCGGGCGCGGAAGGCGGCGCGCAGGTTGGGGTGCCGGTCGAGCAGGGCCTGTCCGGCGGCGCGCAGCGCCGCGGCGTCCAGCTCGCCCTCGATGTCGGCGACGATCTGCAGGGTGTAGACGTCGACGGCGTCCGCGTCCGGCCCGGAGCCGGCGGCGTCGTAGTCGGCGTGGAAGAGCATGCCCTGCTGGAGCGGGGTGAGCGGCAGCACGTCGGCGAGGGCGGTGCCGGCCTGCGCGAGCTCGGCCTCGAACTCCTCGATCTCCTCCTGGGCCAGGGCGACCAGCGGCAGGTCGGAGGGGGTGCGGCCGCCGGCGCCGGGGGCGGCGGCGTGCCGGGCGAGCAGTTCCAGGGCGCGGAACCAGGTGTCCGCGACGTCCCGGGCGTCCTCCTCGGCGACGGTCCGGCCGGCCCAGGACCAGTTGGCGATCAGGTGCGGGCCGTCGTGCCGGTCCTCGGTGGCCGGGGTGACGTCGAGCAGGTGCGGCAGCGGCATGCCGGGGTGGGCCCCGGTGCCGACCACCCCGTCGCCGCCGGCCGGCTCCCAGAGCCCGGCCTCGCGGGCGTCGAAGCGGCCCATGTAGTTGAAGCCGATCTGCGGCTTGTGGTGCCCGGCCAGGGCGCGGGCGGCGTGCGGGTTGAGGTAGCGCAGCAGGCCGTAGCCGACGCCGCGGTCGGGCAGCGCGCGCAGCTGCTCCTTGATCCGCTTGAGGGCGGTGGCGAGCGCGGGGCCGCCGGCCCAGACCTCGTCCCAGTCCAGCGTGCCCGGGTCCAGGCGCACCGGGAAGGCGCTGGTGAACCAGCCGACGGTGCGGGACAGGTCGAGGGTGTCGCTGAGCTGCTCGCGGCCGTGGCCCTCGAGTTCGATCAGGGTCTGCGCGTAGTCGGCGCGGCCGTGCCGGCGGCGCCAGTCGGCGACGGCGAGCGCGAGGCCGGTCAGCAGGACGTCGTTGACCTCGGCGTGGAACGCGGCCGGGACGTCGGTGAGCAGCGGGCCGGTGACCTCGGGGCCGAGTTCCAGGCGCAGGGTGCGCTGGGTGCCGTAGACGTCTGTCGCGGGGTCGAGCCGGTGGGTGCCGACCAGCGGGTCGGGGCCGGTCAGGGCCGACTGCCAGAGCGCGAGTTCGGACCCGCGGACCTGGGTGCGGGCCTGGGCGGCGAGCAGCTGCGACCACGCGCGGTAGGAGGTGCCGACCGGGTCGAGCGCGGGGGTGCGGCCCTCGGCCAGCGCCGCGCAGGCGGCGGCGAGGTCGGGCAGCAGGATCCGCCAGGACACCCCGTCGACGACCAGGTGGTGGGCGGAGATCACCAGCAGGGTGGTGTCGGCGCCGGGCGCCGCGCCGATCAGCACGGCCTGGATCATCACGGCCTCGGCGGGGTCGAGCCGGGCGCGGGCCGCGGAGGCCTGCCGCTCGGCGTGGCCGAGGGCGTCCTGCGGGTCCGTGCCGCCGTGCTCGGCGGTGGCGACCAGGCGCACGCCGGCGAGCGCGCCGGGGGCCAGTGCCTCGGTGTGCCACAGGCCGGGCGCGGGCTCGGTGGCGCGGGTGCGCAGCGCGTCGTGGTGGTCGACCAGGGCGTGCAGGGCCGTGTCGAGCAGGTCGGCGTCCAGCGTGGCGGGCACCCGCACGACGACGTGCTGGCTGTACTTGACGACCGGGCCGGTGAGGCTGTGCGTGTCGTCGTGCAACTGGGCCATGATCGGCGTCAGTTCGTACGGGCCGGTGCCGCCGGCGTCCTCGGCGGGCGCGGCCGCGGCCTGCGGCTCCGCGCCGCCGGCGATCCGGGCCAGGGCGGCCGCGGTCTTGTGGGTGAAGATGTCGCGGGTGGTGAAGCTCAGGCCGGCCTTGTGGGCGCGGCTGACGACCTGGATGGAGCGGATGCTGTCGCCGCCGAGGGCGAAGAAGTCCTCGTCGATGCCGACCCGCCCGGTGCCGAGCACCTCG
>NZ_JBIALK010000065.1:0-3860 GCF_042873275.1 Kitasatospora sp. NPDC004745
GCTGTCTACGAGAGAAACGTTAGACCCGCCCGCGAGCAATGTCTACTCCGGCGCGCATAGATTTTGCGGCGCCCGCGAGTGAGGTAGTCTCCCGCTGCGCGGCGGCGACAACCCCCCGAGCCGCCGCCGCGCGCCCGGTGGGCGAGCTCCCGCACGGTGCCGGTGACGGTCTCCACCCGGTTCCGGGTCACGCCGCGGCGACGAGGTCGGCGCGGCCGAACAGGAGCGCGTAGCCGCGGGGCAGGTCCGCGAGAATCCGGTCGGTGAGCGGGTCGCCGGCCAGGTCGGCGAGGGCGGCCAGGACGGAGGAGGCGTCCCAGCGTGCACTGGTGAGGCTGGTGCTCAGGGCGCGGGCGGCGGCTTCGACGAAGGCCGGGGCGGCGACCGGCTCGGGCAGCGGGATCTGCGAGGCGAAGACGGCTCGGGCCCGCTCGGGCAGGGCCGCGGCGAGGTCGCAGCGCACCTCACCGGTGAGCTGGCTGCCGAGGGCGGCCAGGACGGCGTGCAGGACGCGTTCCGCCTCCTCGTCGGTGGTGTAGCGGCCGAGGGTGCGGACGTGCTGGAGAAGGAGGCGGTACCGGGTCATGGCGGTGGCCTTCCGGGGCGGGGCCGGCCGGGCGGGTGCGGCGGGCGGCGCGGACGGGTTCAGGGGCGGCGGCCGGGCTGGGGCCGGCCGAACAGCAGGTCGTAGCCGGGCGGCAGCTGGAGCAGGACACGCCCGGTGAGGTCGTCGCCGGCGGCGTCGGCCACCGTGGACAGGACGGCACCGATGTCCCACAGCGCGGTGTTCTCGGTGGCGCCCTCGATCCAGGCCGCCGTCGCGCGCGCGAACCGCTCGGCACTGAGCGGCTCGGCGGCCTGCAGCGGGTTGAGCAGGATCAGGGCCATGGTCTCGGGCAGGCGGGCGGCCAGTTCTGCGCGCACCCGACCTACCAGGTGGGCGCCGAGCAGGGCCAGGACGACCCGCGCCGCCCGCTCGGCCTCCTGGGGTGTGTCGTATTCGCCGCGTTCCCGGACCTCCTCCAGGAACGCCTCCCATCGAAGAGTCACCGCGGTTCTCCCTCCATCCCGAGGAACCGGTGCGAACGGTGCCCGGTCAGGGTTCGACGGCCAGGCGCCGGTGCAGACCGGTGAGTTCGAGCAGCCGGGCCACGCGGTGGCGGGCCCCTCGCAGGCTGAGGCGCCCACCGCACCGGTCGGCCTGGTTGCGGGCCCGGACGAGGGCGCCCAGGCCCGCGCAGTCCATGAACGTCACCTCCGACAGGTCGAGCACCACCTCCCGGTGCGACTCGAGCGCGGCGGCCAGGGCACGGCGCAGTGAGGGGGCGGTGTCGAGGTCGATCTCGCCGCCGGCCCTCACCACGAAGGGTTCGTGTTCTCGTCCGTCCATGGCGCGTTGCTCGGTCTCGGGCCGCCCGCTCCGGGGCCGGCCCCGGAGCGGGCGGCGTGCAGCCGGAGCGTTGCGCGCCGCCCCTCGGGGGGATCAGGAGCGGCGCGCAACAGTCCGGGGAGGGGGGTCAGGCCTGGATCTGCTTGCGGTCGCCGTTGTGGCTGATGGCGATCTTGCGGGGCTTGGCCCGTTCGGCGACCGGGATCTTCAGCGTCAGCACGCCGGCGTCGTAGTCGGCGCTGATCCCGGCGGGGTCGAGGGTGTCGGAGAGCATGACCTGGCGGGAGAAGACACCGAGCGGGCGCTCGGACAGTTCCCACTTCACGTTGTCGCCCTCGTGGCGGGGGCGGCGTTCGGCCTTGACGGTCAGCATGTTCCGTTCGACGTCGATGTCGATCGCCTGCGGGTCCACCCCGGGCAGGTCGAAACAGATCACGTACTCGTCGCCGACACGGCAGGCGTCCAGCGGCATCGGGGCCGGCCGGGACCAAGTGCCGTTCGTACCCAGGAACTGCTGGGTCAGCCGGTCCAGCTCGCGGAACGGGTCAGTGCGCATCAGCATCGCGAAACACCTCCACTGATCGATGGGAGCCAGTGCGCTTCACCTGAATCTGTTCTAACATGTCATCCATCCGATGACAAACCCCCGAGTCGCCCAAGGAGTGACACCAATGGGAAAGCGGCCCGACCCGCCCGCCACCGGGGGCAGCCCATCCACAGGACCGGCGTCCTTCCTCGCCGCAGCCGCCGCACTCGCCGCCATCGACGACGCCGTCCGCACCGCCCGGAACACCAGCCCGGCCACCCGGCCCGGGGCCGGTGCACCGGACGAGGGACCAGAGCCGGCCCTGGCCGCGCTGGTGCTGCTGCGCGAGCTGCGCAGCGAGCTCGCGGGCTGGGAGGCCGGTCTGGTGGAGAACGCCCGTGACGCGGGTGCCACCTGGGCGGAACTCGCCCGGCCCATGGGCGTCGCCAGCCGCCAGGCCGCCGAGAACCGTTACCTGCGCCTGCGCCCCGCCGACAGCGGCTCCCCCGACGCGGAGACCGGCGCGGAGCGGGTCAAGGCGGTGCGCGACCGGCGGGCCGCCGAACGCGCGGTCACCGTCTGGGCCCGGGACAACGCAGCCGACCTGCGCGTGCTGGCCGCCCAGGTCACCGCCGCGCCCGGCCTCACCCCCCGGGCCCGTCCCGCGCTGACCGCGCTCACCACCGCCCTCGGCGCCCCCGACCCGGCCGACCTGATAGCGCCCCTGGCGGCGATGCGCCCCCACCTCGCCGCCCACCCCGACCTCACCGACCGCCTCGACACCCTCACCGACCACACCGAACGCCTGCGCCATGACAGCGACCGACGACGCACCTGACCCCCACACCACCGCCGAGGAACGCTGGCAGCACATCGAAGACCGGCTCACCGCCATCGAACGCCGCATCCGCGAACACAGCACCGCCGCCATCGCCACCGTCGAGGCCTGCCTGGCCAGACTCGACACACTCCGCCACGACCTGGCCCACCGGCCCTGGCCCCCGCAGTCCTCCCCCGCGCCCGCGGCCCCTCCGAGCGTCCCGCCGCAGCCGGCGCGAGCCCCGACGGCCGACCCCTTCGACACGGCGGGGCGTCGGCGTACGCGGACCGTCCCCGACGCGCCGCAGCACCGCCCCGCCGACAGCCACCGGGCCACCGACGGCGCAACCGTGTGACAGGAGTGTTCCTCCGGCGCGGGGTTCCGGGCATCGGCATCACCGCACAGTGGGCCGTGCGGCCGACCGCGGCACGCCGGTGGCGGTGGTCCCGGCAGGAAGACAGCGGGACCACCGCCACGGCGCCGAAGGTCGATCAGTCCTTGAAGGCGTCCTTGACCTTCTCGCCTGCCTGCTTCACGTCCGCCTTGGCCTGGTCGGCCTTGCCCTCGGCTTCCAGACGCTCGTTGCCGGTCACCTTGCCGACGCCCTCCTTGACCGCGCCCTTGGCCTTCTCGGCAGTGTTCTCGATCTTGTCGCCGGCACTCATGCGGACCTCCGGTTCGTCGAAGCTGTCGGCACGGCGCCTGCCCCCGCCCGCCCGGAAGATTCCTCCGAATATTCGCCGCGGCCCGGGGCAAGCGGATCGCCGACGCCGACTATGGAGGTCGAGATGGTTCCCCTTCTTCTTGTTCTGCTGCTGGCACTGCTCCTCTTCGGCGCGGGCTTCGCACTGAAAGCCCTGTGGTGGGTGGCGGTCGTGGTTCTGGTGGTGTGGCTGCTCGGCTTCGTGGCCCGCGGTACCAGCGCATCCGGCAGCCGCGGCCGCTGGTACCGCTGGTAGGCGTCCGGGCGCCAACGCCCGGACGAACGAGGCAGCGTGGCGGGGGACCCCCCCGGGGGGGTGCCCCCCCCCACGGGCCCCCCCCCGCCCCCCCCCCGGCGCCCCCCCCCGGGGGGGCAGAAATCCCGGTCCTGGCCCAACGCTTTATGCTCGCCCCCGACCCGG
>NZ_JBIALK010000066.1:0-1648 GCF_042873275.1 Kitasatospora sp. NPDC004745
GGCGTCGGGGGTGACCTTGTTGTCGGTGCGCACGACGCTGACGTCGCCGGCGCCGGAGCTGGCGTCGACCTTGTAGCCCTTGCCGGCGAGGTAGTTGAGGAGGGCGACGTCCTGGGTGTTGCCGAGTTGGGGGGTGGCGATCTTCTTGCCCTTGAGGTCGTCGAGGGTGGAGATCTTGTCGGGGTTGACGACGAGTTTGACGCCGCCGGAGGCGGAGCCGCTGATGATCTTGAGGGATTTGCCGTCGGACTTGGTGTAGCCGTTGATGGCGGGGGAGGGGCCGATCCAGCCGATGTCGATGGAGCCGGCGTTGAGGGCCTCGATCTCGGCGGGGCCGGCGTTGAAGACCTGGGTCTTGATCTGGGTGGCGCCGAGTTCCTTCTGGTAGAGGCCTTCCTGGAGGCCGACCAGGGCGGTGCCGTGGGTGAGGTTGGCGAAGTAGCCGATCTTCACGGTGTCGGCGGAGAGCTTCGCGCCGGAGGCACCGGAGGCGGCGTCACCCGCGGCGGCGGGCTTCTTGTCGTCGGCCTTGGAGCCGTAGCTGCAGGCCGAGAGCAGGGTCACGGCGGTGAGGCCGGCCACCGCGGCCACGGCGGAGCGTCTGATCCGGCCGGCGTTGGGGCGGACGAGGGTATGCGAAGGCGTCGGGTTCGGTGCCATGGCAGGTCCTGTTCACGGACGGACCGTCAGGAGACGGTCTCGGGACGGAAGTTCGGAAGCTGTGCTTGCGGCATCGTGGATGCCGGGCAAGCCGGGCCGGTCGAGGGGAGGTGGCCCGGTGACAGAGCGTTCTCAGCCCTGTCGGCCCACACATCGGGTCAGTCCGCCCTGGCCGCTGCCGAGGACGCCGCTGCCGATGCGGCCGCCTTCCTTGTCCATGCCCGAGAACGCCTCGCTGGGCATCAGACCCAGTCCTCCTCGTCGGTGGCGTCGGTGGTGGTGCGTACGGTCGCGAAGGCCTCGCCCGCCATGCCGGCGGTGAGGGTGGTGCCGTCGGCCGGGTCGATCAGCAGGAACGATCCGGTGCGGCGGTTGGCGGTGTAGGGGTCGAGGGCCAGCGGCTCGGCGGTGCGCAGCAGTACGTGGCCGATGTCGTTGACGTTCAGCCCGTCGGCGCCGGAACGCTGTTCGAGCGTGTCGATGTCGATCCGGTAGGAGATCTCCTTGACGAGCGCGCGGACGGTGCGGGTGGTGTGCTTGAGCAGCACCTTGTCCCCGGTGCGCAGCGGGCGCTCGTTGAGGTGGCTGACGGTGGCCTCGATGTCCTTGGTGGGCTGGGGGGCGGGGCCTGCGGTGATGAGGTCGCCGCGGGAGACGTCGATGTCGTCGGTGAGGCGGACGGTGACGGACTGCGGCGCCCAGGCGATGTCGGTCTCCCGGCCGAGTGCGTCGATGCCGGCGACGGTGGTGGTGTGGCCGGAGGGCTGGACGGTGACGGTGTCGCCGACGCGCAGGACGCCGGAGGCGAGTTGGCCGGCGTAGCCGCGGTAGTCGGGGTGGTCCTCGGTCTGCGGGCGGATGACGTACTGGACGGGGAAGCGGACGGCCTCCTGGCTGGGGTCGCTGCCGACCGGGACGGTCTCCAGGTGCTCCAGCAGGGTGGGGCCGCCGTACCAGTCCATGTGGGCGGAGGGTTCGACGACGTTGT
>NZ_JBIALK010000068.1:0-1477 GCF_042873275.1 Kitasatospora sp. NPDC004745
GCCACGCCCTCGGCCTGCCCGCCACCTCCCTCGCCTGGGGCCTCTGGGAGGACGACGGCATGGGCAGCCGACTCGGCACCGCCGACCTCGCCCGGATGGCACGCTCCGGCATCGCCCCGCTGAGCGTGGAGGAGGGGCTGGCCCTGTTCGACGCCGCGCTCACCTCGGACGAGCCCCTCCTCGTCCCCGCCCGGCTCGACCTCGGCGCGCTGCGGGCCGCGGGCGACCGGGAGCGGGTGCCGGCGCTGCTCCGCGGCCTGGTCGGGCCCCCGGCGGCGCCGCGGCCGATCGCCGCCGCCACGGCCGCACCGGCCGCGGACGCCACCCCGCCGTGGGTGCGCAAGCTCGCCGAGGCCGCCGGGCCGGAGCGGGCGAGGGTCGCGCTGGACCTGGTCGGCGCGGCGGTCGCCGAGGTGCTCGGGCATCCGGCGAACCGGCCGGTCCCGGCCGAGCGCGGCCTGCTGGACCTCGGCCTCGACTCGCTCACGGCGGTCGAACTGCGCAACCGCCTCAGTGCCGAGACCGGCCTGCGGCTGCCCACCACCCTGCTGTTCGACCATCCGACGGCCAGCGCCCTCGCCGCCCACCTGCACGGCGAGCTGGCCGGCCGCCTCCCCGGCGGGGCGGGCGCGCTGCTCGGCCACCTCGACGACCTGGAGGCCGCCCTCGCCGCCGCCCCCGACGACGAGGAGACCCGCGAACGGCTGGCCGCCCGGCTGACCGCCGTCCTGGCCCGGCTCGCTCCCGAGGCGCCCACCCGCCTCGACCTCGCGGACGACGACGAGCTGTTCCAACTGATCGAGGACGAGCTGGGCGGCGCGGAGTGAGCGCGGACGGCCGGGCAGCCACGCCCCGCGCAGGGGTGGCGGCCCGGCCGTCGGGCGGGTCCTGGCGGACCCGGTGCTACGCGGGGAGCCGGTCGACGTTGAGCTCGACCCAGGTGCGCAGGTGCGCCAGCGGCACGCAGGCGTCCTCCCCGAGGTCGGTGAGGCTGTACTCGACGCGGGGCGGGACTTCGGCGAAGATCTCCCGGTGGACGAGGCCGTGCTCCTCCAGCCGGCGCAGCGTCTGGGTCAGCACCTTCGGGCTCACGCCCTGCAGGCGGCCGCGCAGGGCGCCGAAGCGCTGCGGGCCCTCCTCCAGGGCGCCCAGGGCCAGCGCGCTCCACTTGTTGGCGAGCAGGTCGAGCAGGTCGCGGCAGGGGCAGGCCGCGGCGTAGACGGATTTGGGGTCGGTGGCGTCGGTGGCGGAGCTCGTCATGGCGCCAATAGTACCCAACGGGTACCAGTATCCCTTGCGGGTAACCACTACCTTTCCCATACGGTCGCCGACGTGCCCGGATCTCCCCGGGCCGTGGGCCCCGCGCCCCCCCGCCCGGCGCCCCCCCCGGGCCCCGCCGCCCCCCCCCGGCCCCCCACCCCCCCCCCCCAACCCCCCCCCCCCCAACCCCCCCCCCCGCCCCTCCGCCACCCCCCGG
>NZ_JBIALK010000069.1:0-1415 GCF_042873275.1 Kitasatospora sp. NPDC004745
GACGGCGTCCCCTGTCGTGGTGTAGCGGATCATCGTGAGGGTGTGCGCCGGGGGCGCGTCGTCGTGTGAGCCCCACTCCCTGCCCAGCAGGCGGGCCACCATGCAACTCTCCGAAGTGAACGGCCAGTTCAACTCAGGAGGTGCAGGGTGGCCCTGTCCCAGCATGACCTACTCCGGCTGGTGGAGTCACTACGTTCGGCGGACGGGCTGGAACTCGTCCGGTCCGTGGCCGAGCGGATGCTGCAGGAACTCATCGAGGCCGAGGCGTCCGCGCGGATCGGCGCCGAGTGGAACGAGCACACCGAGACGCGGACCGCACTGCGCAACGGCCACCGGGACAAGACGCTGAGCACGCAGGCCGGCGACCTGGAGCTGGGCATCCCCAAGCTGCGGTCGGGGAGCTTCTTCCCCGTGCTGCTGGAGCGACGGCGCCGCATCGACCAGGCCCTCTACGCCGTCATCATGGAGGCCTACGTCCACGGCGTGTCCACCCGGTCGGTCGACGATCTGGTCAAAGCCCTCGGCGCGGACACCGGGATCTCCAAGAGCGAGGTCTCCCGCATCTGCCACGACCTCGACGGCCAGCTGGCCGCGTTCCGCACCCGGCCGCTGGACCACGTCCGCTTCCCCTATGTCTACCTCGACGCGACCTACTGCAAGGCCAGGGTCGACCACCAGATCGTGTCCCGGGCCGTGGTCATCGCCACCGGCATCACCGAGGACGGCGGCCGCGAGGTGCTGGGTGTGATGGTCGGCGACAGCGAGACCGAGCTCTTCTGGACCGAATTCCTCCGCCACCTGCGCGAACGCGGCCTGGCCGGAGTCCGGCTCGTGATCGGCGATCATCACCTCGGCCTGGTCAAGGCCATCCGGAAGGTCATGCTCGGAGCCGCCTACCAGCGCTGCCGGGTCCACTTCCTGCGCAACACCTTCTCCGTGATCAGCAAAGAAGCGGGCGAGATGGCGGCGACGATCCGCACAATCTTCGCCCAGCCCACCGCGGAGGCGGTCCGCACCCAGCTCGACACGGTCGCCGACATGCTCGGCAAGCAGTTCCCGAAGGTCAAGGACATGCTGCTGGACGCGAAGGACGACCTCACCGCGTTCGCCGGCTTCCCGGAGCGACATTGGAAGAAGATCCAGTCGACGAACCCGCTGGAACGGATCAACCGCGAGGTCAAACGCCGCACCGAAGTCGTCCAGGTCTTCCCCAACGACGACGCGCTCCTGCGGCTGGTCACCGCGGTGCTCTTCGAACTCCACGACGAGTGGGTCGCCTTCCCGCGCCGCTACCTACCCGAAGGCAGCATGGACCAGCTCTACCCCGCCGAGCTCCCCAAACGAGCCCCTGCACTACCCGACACCACGAACGCAACCCCTGACTGATCCGCTACACCACACCAAGGGACACGACC
>NZ_JBIALK010000070.1:0-1399 GCF_042873275.1 Kitasatospora sp. NPDC004745
CAATGCCGTTGCTTTTGGGGTCGCCGGCCGGTTGAGCCGGTGTGCTGATATCCCGCCTGGAGCGGCTGGGACTTGGAGTCCTGACCCGGTCGTGCCCACCCGAGCTGGTCGACCGGGTGATCGACGACGTCGGTTGCTCGGAGAAGCGTCGTCGTCTGCTGTCCGCCCGGTTCACGGTCTACTTCGTGCTGGCGATGTGCCTGTTCCCACAGGCCGACTACCTAGAGGTCCTGCGCCTGGTGAAGACAGGAGACCGGGAGCTGCGATCGTGGGCCGGGGTCAACAAGTCCTCGCTGACCCGGGCGCGGCAGAGGCTCGGATGGACCATGATGCGGGAGCTGTTCCGTGCGGTGGCCCGGCCCTTGGGCGGGAGCGGAGTGCTGTTCCGCGGCCTGCGGGTGCTGGCCCTGGACGGGACCCTGCTGGCTGTGCCCGACTCGGTGGCCAACGACGACACCTTCGGAAAGTCCGGTTCCCCGCGCAGTCCCATGGGATATCCGCAGGCCCGGGTAGTGGCGGTGGCCGAGTGCTCCTCCCATGCCGTGCTCGACGCGGTGATCGGTGGGTTCAAGGAGTCCGAACGCATCGTCTCCGACGCCTTGGACGCCCATCTCGGGGAGGGCACGTTGCTGCTGGCCGATCGTGGTCTGTGGGGCTTGGCCCGATGGCACCGCCTGCGGGAGCGGGGCACCCACCTGTTGTGGCGGATCGAGCGGCGCAAGGCCCGTCGGGTCCAGGACGTCCTGCCCGACGGCAGCTACCTGGCCCGGATCGAGGCGAACAAGCACAGCAAGGCCGCCGGCACCATCAAAGCCCCGCCTGCGCTGGTCCGGGTGATCGAGTACCGCATCGACGGACAGCCCGACATTGTCCGGCTGATCACGAGCCTGACCGACCACGAGCAGTACCCGGCCGCCGAGCTCGCTGCCCTCTACGCCCGGCGCTGGGAGATCGAGCTCGTCTTCGACGAGATCAAGACCCATCAACGCGGCCGACCGGTCCTGAGATCGCAGACACCCGACGGGGTTCGGCAGGAGATCTACGCGCACCTGGTCGTGCACCACGCCACCCGCGACCTGCTGTACGAAGCCGCCCGGTTGCACCACAGCACCACCGAGCGGACCTCGTTCACCCGGGCCCTGCACGTCGTCCGCCGCACGGTGATTTCACCGAGCGGATTTTCCCCCCTCCGCCCGCAGGCGTGACCGGCGCCTTGGAATCGCCGAGATCGGTAACACCCTGCTGCCTCGCCGTCGGCATCGCGACTGCCCCCGGAGGATCCGCTCATGTATCACTCCGTACGGCAGCAAGGCCCTCAACGAACCTGCCAGCAAACGCCGTTCACCGGTAGTCATCACACTCAACCACCGATGGCACGACCACTAACGCAACGGCATTG
>NZ_JBIALK010000071.1:0-1394 GCF_042873275.1 Kitasatospora sp. NPDC004745
CTGAGACCTGATGCCGAGCCGATTGTGGTGAAGTGGATGATCCTATGCTGTCGAGAAAAGCCTCTAGCGAGTTTCATGGCGGCCCGTACCCCAAACCGACTCAGGTGGTCAGGTAGAGAATACCGAGGCGTTCGGGTGAACTATGGTTAAGGAACTCGGCAAAATGCCCCCGTAACTTCGGGAGAAGGGGGGCCATTCCTGGTGACGGGCCTTGCGCCTTGAGCTGGGGGTGGCCGCAGAGACCAGCGAGAAGCGACTGTTTACTAAAAACACAGGTCCGTGCGAAGCCGTAAGGCGATGTATACGGACTGACGCCTGCCCGGTGCTGGAACGTTAAGGGGACCGGTTAGCTTGGATTCGTCCAGGCGAAGCTGAGAACTTAAGCGCCAGTAAACGGCGGTGGTAACTATAACCATCCTAAGGTAGCGAAATTCCTTGTCGGGTAAGTTCCGACCTGCACGAATGGCGTAACGACTTCTCGACTGTCTCAACCATAGGCCCGGTGAAATTGCATTACGAGTAAAGATGCTCGTTTCGCGCAGCAGGACGGAAAGACCCCGGGACCTTTACTATAGCTTGATATTGGTGTTCGGTTCGGCTTGTGTAGGATAGGTGGGAGACTTTGAAGCAGCAACGCCAGTTGTTGTGGAGTCGTCGTTGAAATACCACTCTGGTCGTGCTGGATGTCTAACCTGGGTCCGTGATCCGGATCAGGGACAGTGTCTGGTGGGTAGTTTAACTGGGGCGGTTGCCTCCTAAAGGGTAACGGAGGCGCCCAAAGGTTCCCTCAGCCTGGTTGGCAATCAGGTGTTGAGTGTAAGTGCACAAGGGAGCTTGACTGTGAGACTGACGGGTCGAGCAGGTACGAAAGTAGGGACTAGTGATCCGGCGGTGGCTTGTGGAAGCGCCGTCGCTCAACGGATAAAAGGTACCCCGGGGATAACAGGCTGATCTTCCCCAAGAGTCCATATCGACGGGATGGTTTGGCACCTCGATGTCGGCTCGTCGCATCCTGGGGCTGGAGTAGGTCCCAAGGGTTGGGCTGTTCGCCCATTAAAGCGGTACGCGAGCTGGGTTTAGAACGTCGTGAGACAGTTCGGTCCCTATCCGCTGTGCGCGTAGGAGTGTTGAGAAGGGCTGTCCCTAGTACGAGAGGACCGGGACGGACGAACCTCTGGTGTGCCAGTTGTCCTGCCAAGGGCATGGCTGGTTGGCTACGTTCGGGAGGGATAACCGCTGAAAGCATCTAAGCGGGAAGCCTGCTTCGAGATGAGCACTCCCACCTCCTTGAGAGGGTAAGGCTCCCAGTAGACGACTGGGTTGATAGGCCGGATATGGAAGCCCTGTGAGGGGTGGAGTTGACCGGTACTAATAGGCCGAGGGCTTGTCCTCAG
>NZ_JBIALK010000072.1:0-1334 GCF_042873275.1 Kitasatospora sp. NPDC004745
GGTTCAACCGTCTGAAGGGCCGCGGCGATGGCCTCGGGTTCGTCGGTGTCGGTGTCGAGGAGGACGAGGCGGCCGGGGTGTTCGGTCTGGGCCGTTCGCACCAGACCCCAGACGGCCGACTCGGCGAGCCCGGGCAGCGGCTCGCCGGCCGTCACCGCGACCGCGCCGCGGGTGACGACGGCGAGCCGGGCACCCTCGGGGTGCTCCTCGGCGAGCCACTGCTGGACGGCGGCCAGCGCGCGGTGCGCGGCCGAGCGGGCGGAGCCGGAGCCGTCGATGGTGACGACGGTGGTGGCGGTGCCGGTGGCCGGTGTGGGCGGGGCGGCCAGCTCGATCCAGTCGAGCGCGTACAGCGGGTCGGCGCTGCCGGCCCGGCGCCCGGCGCCGCTGAGCGCGTCGGCGGGCAGGGTGCGCAGGTCCAGTGACTCCGCGGTGGCGACCAGGGCGCCGGTCGGATCGGTGAGTGTCAGGGCGACACCCCCGTTGGGCAGTTCGGTGAGCCGGGCGCGGACCAGGCCGGCGCCGGTGGCGTGCAGGGTGAGGCGGCTCCAGGCGAAGGGCAGCCGGATGCCGTCGCCCGGGTCGCCGGCCGGCGCGCCGTGGACCGGGAGCAGGTGCAGGGTGGCGTCGAGCAGCGCCGGGTGCAGGGCGAAGCCGTCGGCCGTGAGGGCGAGTTCCTCGGGCAGCCGGACCTCGGCGAACAGGGTGGTGCCGTCCTGCCAGGCCGCGGTGAGGTTGCGGAAGGCCGGACCGTAGTCGTACCCGCGCTCGGCGAGCCGGTGGTAGACCTCCTTGGCGTCGAGCGGGACGGCGCCGGCGGGCGGCCAGGCCGCGTCGGGGGCGGCGGTGGCCGGCGCGGAGGCGGCGAGGCTGCCCGAGGCGTGCCTGGTCCAGGGTTCGTCCCCGCCCGTGCGGGCGTGGACGGTGAAGGGGCGGCGGCCGTCTGCGGCCGGGGCGTCCACGGTGAGCTGGAGTGCGACGGCGCCGGTGGCGGGCAGCGGCAGCGGGGCCTCCAGGGTGAGCTCGTCGAGGACGGGTGCGTCGGCCCGCTCGCCGGCGCGCAGCGCGAGGTCGACGAAGAGGGTGCCGGGGGCCAGCGGGACGCCGTTGACGGCGTGGTCGGCGAGCCAGGGGTGGCGGCCGGTGGCGAGCTCGCCGGAGAACACCAGGCCGCCGCCGTCGGCGAGTTCGACCGGGTCGGCGAGCAGCGCGGCGCCGTCGGTGTCGGCCGTGGCGTCGAGCCAGTAGTGGTGGTGGGTGAAGGGGTAGGTGGGGAGGGGGAGGTGGGGGTTGGGGGTGTGGTTGGTGGGGTGGTGGCCGTGGGTGTGGGTGGT
>NZ_JBIALK010000073.1:0-1205 GCF_042873275.1 Kitasatospora sp. NPDC004745
CACCCCGCCGAGGTCGCGCACGCCCTGGCCACCACCCGCACCACCTTCGACCACCGCGCCGCCGTCATCCTGCGCACCCCCACCGAAGCCCACGCCGCACTCACCGCCCTCGCCGAAGGCCACCCCCACCCAGCCCTCGTCACCGGCACCGCCACCACCACCGGCACCCGACCCGTCTACCTCTACCCCGGCCAAGGCAGCCACCACCCCGGCACCGGACGCCACCTCTACCAGACCTTCCCCGCCTACGCCCAAGCCATCGACGACCTCACCGACGCCTTCCGCCCCCACCTCGACCACCCCCTACGCGACCTCCTCCACGCCGAACCCGACACCCCCACCGCCGCACTCCTCAACCACACCCACTACGCCCAACCCGCCATCTTCGCCCTCGGCACCGCCCTCACCCACCTCCTCACCCACCACGACATCCACCCCACCGCCGTCCTCGGCCACTCCATCGGCGCCCTCACCGCCGCCCACACCGCCGGCATCCTCACCCTCCACGACGCCGCCACCCTCGTCACCACCCGCGCCCGCCTCATGCAACAAACCCCCCACACCGGCACCATGACCGCCATCCAAGCCACCCCCGAAGAAGCCCTCCACGCCATCACCGGCCACGAACACCTCGTCTCCCTCGCCGCCGTCAACTCCCCCACCTCCATCGTCCTCTCCGGCGACCACCACACCCTCACCCACATCACCGACCACTTCCACACCCAAGGACGACGCACCAAACCCCTCACCGTCAGCCACGCCTTCCACTCCCCCCACATGGACCCCATCCTCGACGAATTCCACACCGCAGCACGGGAGATCACCTTCCACGAGCCGAAGATCCCGTTCATCTCGGACGCCACCGGGAAGCCCGCCGGCCCCGAGGTCACCACCCCCCAGTACTGGACGGACCACATCCGCGGCACCGTCCGCTACCACGACGCCCTCCAGACCGCCGCACAACTCGGCACCACCACCTACCTCGAACTCGGCGCCACCCCCACCCTCACCGCACCCACCCGCGAAACCCTCGACACCGCCCACATCACCCCCCTCCTCCGCCCCGACACCGACGAAACCCACCACCTCCTCACCGCCCTCGCCACCACCTGGACCACCGGCACACCCCTCACCCACACCACCACCCACACCAACCACACCCCCCTCCCCACCTACCCCTTCCAACACCAACACCTCTGGCTGGA